>NZ_CP109502.1:0-300000 GCF_036231985.1 Streptomyces sp. NBC_01426 | reverse complement strand
GTCACGGTCACGTGACCGACGGCGTCGCGGGTGCGGCCGCCGGTCGTACGGACCTGTCCGCGGGTGATGCGGAAGACGGCGGGGAGCATGGCCTGGACGATGACGCGGCCGGCGAGGACGGCCGATCGGTCACGGCTGGCGGCCCGCTTCAGGAGGGCGCGCAGGACTGCGTCGGTCAGCTCATCGGTCACGCCGTCGGCCGTCGGGCGAAGCGCGGTGAGGAGCTGCTCGGGCGTCAGGGAGCCGGCCCAGGAATCGGTCACGGCCGCGAGCTCGTCGGTCAGGTGGCCATCGGTCACCCAGTCGGTCACCGCCTGGCGCAGGGTGGGGTCCGCGCACAGCGCGGCCCAGTCGGCGTTCAGCCGGTCGAAGTACCCGCCGCCGGGGGCGGGGTGCGAAGCGTCGTGCACGGCACGTCTCCTTTCGGATCTCGTGCCGTGAACTCTCCTCAGAGCGGCTTGCCCGAAGGCTTGCCCGCAGCCCTGAAAGCGCAGATGGGAGGCTTGCCCTCTGGCTGGGCAAGCCTCCCGTGACCGATTGGGCAAGCCTGGTGGGGGGTTGGGCAAGCCTCCTCGTGACCGGTCCATGCAACTGTGGGCAAGCCTCCCTGGGGGGTGGGCAAGCCTCAGGCTTGTGCCGCCAAGGCTTGCCCAGAAGGCAGGCGCGGGGGTGCGGCGGACGGGTGACCGATGGACGCGGACCGGTCATGACCGGTGACCGATGGAGCCCAGATCGGTCACCGGTCACCGGGCCCGGAATCGGTCACGGGCGGGCTCGGTGACCGGTCACAGCGGGTCCGGCCATCGGTCACGGCGCCGCCCGCCGGCTCGGCCAGGCGCCGATCGGTCACGACGGGACGGCTGCGCAGGCCGGTCGGTGGCGGTGGACGGTGACCGGTCACCCGGCCCTAACCGGAACGTCGGTCAGCTGCTGCCGACGGAGCGGAGGTGTGCCCGGCCCTGCTGCCGGCGCTGCTCCTCCAGGTGCTGCTTCGCTTCGAGGACGCGGCGCTGGCCTGTCTTGGGCGAGACCTCCAGGCGCCGGGCAACCTCAGCTCCCGACAGCTTCTTCCCGGCCTCTTCGGCCTCCATCAGCCAGGAGGCGACCAGCTCGACTTCGCGCTGGATCGGGTCAGCCTCGGCCGGTACCTCGTCGGTCTGCTGGCGCGGTACTCGGGCGGTCGCCTCACCGGACGCGGCCACCTCGGCCACCCAGTCCCGGCCCTCCGCCTCGGCAGGCGCGGCGAGGACGGGCTGCTCGAAGGAACGGCTCGCGGGTACGGCCGGGCCGGCGTCGGTCACGGAGGCCGTCGGCGCGGGGACCGCTCCGGCGGGCAGTCGTACGGGCTCGTCGGACGGCTTCGCCAAGCCGCGGACGCCGCTCTGTTCCCCGAAGAAGGGGTGCGGCTCCCCCGCGCCGAGCGGAGCCGCGACCGCCGGAGCCGCAGCCGCCGGCGCGTCGGTCACCGGCTCCGCGACCGCAGGTACGGGAGCCGGGAGTACGGTCGCTTCGGCATCTGCCGCCTGGAGTTCAGCGAGCACCGGCTCCAGCAGGGCATCGGGCAGAAGGCCACCGGTGTTCTGGTCGGTCAGGCCGTAGTCCCGCGCGAGGAACGCCGCGAACTGCTCCGCGGACGGGATCGCGCCGTACTGCCCCATGAAGTCCCGCCCAGCCAGCGCCAGGTCGACGAGGACAGGTTCGGGTACCGCGGCCCAGGCCTCCGGAGCCGCATCCTCGACGTCCGCCGGAGACTCCGCTTCCAGGACGGGGACCTCCTCAACGAGCGGCTGGGCGACCGGAGGCAGCTCGGGCACATCTGCCGCTGTCACCAACATCGGCTCAGCAGCCGACACGGACGAGGGCTCGGGCTCGGGGCGCGAGAGCAGGACCGGGCTCAGGCCGGCTGCGGTCAGGCCGGCGGAAGCG
This sequence comes from Streptomyces sp. NBC_01426, assembly GCF_036231985.1. GTDB lineage: Bacteria > Actinomycetota > Actinomycetes > Streptomycetales > Streptomycetaceae > Streptomyces. The sequence goes on along the minus strand of NZ_CP109502.1, from coordinate 298,074 downwards.
GTCTGCGCGAGCGGCACGCCGATGCGAGCCAGGCGCAGCGGCATCAGCGCCTCCACCGGAGCCTTACGCCGCCAGGCCCGCCCGTAGCGGGCCTGGAGCCGCGCCTCGTAGATCAGCCGGTCCTGCTCCATCCCGACGGCCTGCTCGTACGACCGCAGCTCCCAGAGCTTCATCCGGCGCCACAGCTTGAACGTGGGCATCGGAGAGAGCAGCCAGCGGGTGATGCGGACGCCTTCCATGTGCCGGTCGGCCGTGATGTCCGCGATCCGGCCCACGGCGTGCCGGGCCGCCTCGACCGTGACGACGAAGAGGACCGGGATCACGGCGTGCATGCCCACGCCGAGGGGGTCCGGCCAGGCCGCCGCGCCGTTGAACGCGATCGTCGCGGCGGTCAGCAGCCATGCCGTCTGGCGTAGCAGCGGGAAGGGGATGCGGATCCACGTGAGGAGCAGGTCGAGCGCCAACAGCACGCAGATGCCCATGTCGATGCCGATGGGGAACACCAGCGAGAAGCTGCCGAAACCCTTCTGCAGGGCTAGGGCGCGCACGGCCGCGTACGAACCCGCGAATCCGATGCCCGCGATGACCACGGCTCCGGTGACCACCACACCGATGAGTATCCGGTGCGTACGAGTCAGCTGCATGCGAGCTGTGCCTCTCTCTCCTCAGGATGAGTTGCTGATCTGGATCACGGTCTCAAGCGGGCTCGACGCAACCCTCGGACCGGCATGAAGGGGGAGTGGACGAGAGCACGATCGCCCCGGCTGGCCAACGGTGTAGAGCCTGCCGGTCAGTCATCGATGAGCATTTCTGCCAGCGCGAGACGGGCGTCGCGTTTCATGTGTGAACGGAGTGCACGTGCAAGAGCCTGAAGATCGACGCCTTGGACCAGGGCGTTCCGGATGCTTTCAAAGACGAGGGCCGAGCCGTCCGGCGTGATTACCGGGTAATCAGTGGCCGTCTCCCCCGGGGTCGATGCAGTTGCCGAAGCGGCCGGTGCAGTGGGCTTCAGGGCCGCCGGCGAAGCCCCGCCACTGATTACCGGGTAATCGCCTGCCTCGGCAGGCGCGGGGATGCGGGGCTTCCGCTGGGCCCTCTCCAAACGCTCGGCTTCGGCGCGCTGGTCGGCGACCCGACGCTGTTCCTCAGGTGCCACCTTCGCGAGACCCCGGACATGCCGCAGCAACCGGCGCCCCCCTTCCAAGTCGGCCTGAAGCTCAGGTGTGAGTTCCAGGAGCGACAGCCTCTGCGAGATGTACCCCTGCGACCTGCCGATCCGTCGCGCCGTCTCGTGCTGTGAGCCGTGAAACTCCACCAGGTTCTTGAGAGCCTGGGCCTCTTCCAGATCGGTCATCGCCTCTCGTTGGCAGTTGGCGACGAAGCTGGCTTCGAGGAGCGCCTTGTCCGTCGTCGCCAAGGCGTCGTCGACGAAGACCTTGATCTGCGGGAGCCCCGCGATTCGGGCTGCGGCCAGGCGTCGGTTTCCATCGACGACGACGTGAGTGGCTCCGGCAGGAATCTCAGGCTCGCGTGTAGGACGGTCACGCAGGTAGGCATCGACACTGGCCACGGTGATCGCCGCGACCTGTCCGGTGTGGGTCAGACTGGCAGCCAGACTGTCGAGGTCCGTCAGCCCGTCACGGGGGTTGTCCGGGTTGGCGCACACTTGATCGAGGGGGAGTGACGTCGGGACCCCGTCGCCGGTGACGTTGTCGATCAGATTCCGACGTGTACTACGTGCGACGCCGGCTCGCCGGAAGGCCGTGCCCTCCCCGATCTGTTCGCTCTTGCTGGTCACGAGATCCTCCTGGCGATGGTGCGCATCGTTTCCGCTTGTTCACTGTCTGGGGCGTACGAGAGCAGGGGTTGCTTGGCGCGGGCCGCTTCACGCTGTTCCTTGAGGTCTCCGATGACCGCGAGGAGGGGCGGGTCCTCCATCCGTTCCCACTGATCGAGCGAGGAGGTCGCGACGAAGCCGCGGCGGCTTTCGTAGAGGTTGACCACGATTCCCAGGTACTCCAGGTCTAGAGCAAGGTCCTCCGCCAGCGATTCGATCTGCTCGCTCAGCATGGTGAAGGCGGTGGCGGAGCTGTCTTCAGCCTGCACCGGTACGACGACCCCTGACACACCGACGGCTTCACCGTCGCGTCGACGGCCGTAGTACAGGGCCGCGTCCATGCTCGTTCCGAGGCTTGGGGGACAGTCGATCACCACCACGTCGAAGTCAGGCTCCAAGGGACGAAGTACGCGCTCCAGTGCCGGTTCCTTCGTGCGCAGCTTCGACAGCGCGAGCATGGTGTCGAGGAGGAATCCGTCCTGACTGGCGGGCAGAACGACGAGCCTGCCGCCGAAGTGCGTCTGCGGCATGGTGACCAACAGGTCCGAGATGGGGCCGTCGTTGGTGTTCACCATGTGCTTCGCGAGGCTGTCGCGGTCCTTGTCCACGGGAATGGGTTCGAGGCCAAGCTGATCGGTGAGGTGCCCCTGCGGGTCGTAGTCGACCAGCAGAACGCGCTTTCCTTGCTCGGCGTAGGCCTGAGCGATTCCTGCTGAGACAGCAGTCTTCCCAACGCCGCCCTTCTGGTTGCAGACGACCTTTCGTTGGGGGATGTCGGTGGCTGCTCGCGCCGAGTCGGCGGGGTGGGCGAGAAGCCACGCGCGAACTGCCTGTGCCAACCCCTGGACCAGGGTGATGCCGGACGCTCCACACACAGCGCGGACCTGGTCCCAGGTTCCCTGTGGCAGAAAAGTGGCGAAGGGGACTGATCCCGTGGTGGGTACCGGTGAGCGGGGGCCGTCGGCTGCCATCCAGATGTTGAGTCCCTCCAGCACTGCGTCCTGGATGTCGCATCCGACCATCGCAGCACGGACCTTGAGGTCTTGCCGCATGGAGGCTGGCAGTTTGGAGACTACTTTCTCCCGGTCTACAGGGGTGCCTTGAGTGCTCATGCGCCAACCTTACTAACTGGGATCCCTTCAGCGTGATCCGGTGTCAATTCGCGGTGTGTCGCCCGTGAAGTCTGGGTTGTGGGTAAATGCACTTCACCGTCAAAATCGAGTTGCCGTTGTCCATCAGGAGCGGAGACGACGAGGCGTTTCCTCCGAGGGACGGACCCGCCGGGGCGGCGGAAGCTGGGGGAGGAGTGCCCAGAGTGGGGACGAGCCTCCAGCCCACCGGTCCAGGAGGACACGGTCGACCAGGTGAAGCCGTTGGCTTCGGGCGAACTCCCTTGCAGGCTTGGTGAACCTGCCGTTGGTGACGAGGACGACGACATCGCCCCCGTGCACGGGACGTCCGGTGCCGTTGAGGACATGAAGGTCTGGCGTGCCAACGGCCGCTCCGGCAGCCCCGTCGCGGTCGGGTAGGTCCGGCGCATCGCTGCGCCGGACCCCCCTCAGAACCGTGCGTGCGCCTCTCAACGCACACGGCTCAAGCGGGCTGCGAGGCCCGCGCAATAGGTGTCCTACGGTTGCCCCGGGCGTGGAGTTCCCGATGGCAGTCTGCGTGAATCAGCTCCAGATTCAACCTGTCGTTTGAGCCGCCGTCACGTCGGTACACGATGTGGTGCACGTGTAGTTGTTTCGCCGAGGCTGAGAACCATTGGACCCACTCACGTACGTCCTGCGGTTCGAACTCGGCGCCTTCGATCAGGTCCAGCCCACACCTCGGGCAGAGTCCCTTCTGCCGCACCGCCAGCCCGATGTTTCGCTTTCCGTCAGCATCAGGATGTTTGCGACGTCGGGATCTGCTGGCCCAGTATGCAGACAAACTCGGGTCGTCCTTGGAGGCCCGGCCCGTGACCAGCTTATGTCTTACAATTTTGGTCCAACTGAACTTGATGAGGTATGCGCCGGTCTTGCGATCGCCGAATACCCATCTGTCTCGCCTGTGAAGGTTGAATTCCCCCCAATAGTGGGCGATCCTCCATAGTCGCCCCTTATTTCGGTGTCTTCGCATGGCCCACATCCAGAGTCGCTGGAAAACGTAGGAATCCAGCGTTGCGAAGATGTTACTGGAGACGACTCCCCGGTAGTAGGTAGCCCATCCTCGGATAGTTGGGTTGAGCTTGCCGATTAGGGCTATGGTCTCCCAACCGTCCATACTTCGGATGCGTTCCTTGAGAGTCCGGATGAGTCGTTTAACGGCGTCTCGACTCGGCCGAATGATCACCTTCCCGTTGCGCATGCGCTGGATGTTGAACCCGAGGAAGTCGAATCCTTCACTGAGGTGGACCACTCGGGTCTTTTCCTCATTAAAGGCCAGACCCTTGGGCTCAAGCCACTTGGAAAGGCGTTCTTTCACCATTAGTGCTTCTTCCTTCGTCACACAGAGCGCGACGAAGTCGTCAGCGTACCGAATCAAAGTTGGGGCAGTCGGATCGGTACGAGTTACCCTTTCCGTTGCTCCTGCCGCTTCTGTCATTCCGTGTAGAGCGATGTTCAGGAGAAGGGGACTGATCACACCTCCTTGGGGCGTCCCCTCATCGGTTGCCGTTAGCTTCTGGTTCTCCATCACTCCGGCTCTCAACCATCGGCGGATCATTTCCCGTCCGGGGAACGATCCGATGGCCGCAAGGAGGCGTTCATGATCAATGCGGTCAAAGGCCGCTGCCAGGTCCGCGTCCAGTACCCACAGCCGTTTCGTACGTTTTCCCGAGGTGACTGTGTGGATGGTACTGATGGCGTCGTGGCAACTCCGCCCTGGGCGGAAGCCGTAGCTTCTCGCTTCGAAGCGAGCCTCCCACTCAGGTTCCAGGGCATTCTTCGCTCTGGCCTGGTTCACTCGATCCCTGATAACCGGGATTCCTAGAGGGCGCATTTTGCCGCTTGACTTCGGAATGTATACACGCTTGACGGGCTTGGCATCGAGACCCCTGTCGGAAGTGAGCTCCTTGGTGAGGCGCCGTCGTTCCAAAGCGGTAAGAGCGGTCTCGCCATCAATGCCCGCCGTCCTCTTCCCATGGCTCTTCTGCGTCACTCGCCGCACACTTACGGCGAGGTTTGAGTGCGAACGCAGCATGAGCTTTTGAAGGTTTCGTACCTTCTTGAGGTCACCTTCTTGCGCGGCTCTAAAGATGCGCTGTCGAAGTCGCCTTACGTTCTCCTCGGCCTTCGCCCATTCGGATCTGGGTGACCGGCCGTTCACGTTCGAGGGTCCGTTCGCCGCCTCTGGCGACAGTCGAGTTGCCATTGACATGCCGGCTGCCGCTTCCCTTCGGTATCTAACTTGCGCCTCGATGCAGACTGCTTGCAGTTTCTCTTTTTCTGCCTACCTGATCCGCGTGGGCTCCCTTTCGGGCTCAGGCATATGCCTGATATCCGCCGAGTTATAGCCGGGGCTGAAGGTGACCATTTCCGGCGTTTCCTCTGGACTTTCGTCTTGGCGGCTTTCGCTTCTCGGATCATCCTTTCCCGCAAAGGAGTTAGGTCTTCGTTACCTCCGACTTACCGCAGTTCGCGGACCTTTACGGGGTTTCCACGTTCCGCACTATTCAGATGCGGCCTGGTTAGGACGCCCCCTCTGCACCGAGTCCCGTGGTGATCTCGTGGTCGTTTCGTCGCCTTCCACGCACGCGGCGGTTTCCACCGCCAGGACTTACCATCGCGCTTCGGTGGTTCCTCGTCGGCGCGAAGTTGCATTAACGATGCGTTGCAACAGGGATTCACTCTCGTTCGTCCTTCCGGCCTTCCCCTTCACCTGTTCCCCGCGACGAGACAGGGGCTTGGGCTTTTCCAGTTCGGCTTAGGACAACCCCGTTGCCAGGGATGCCCCCGAATGTGGGGACCGACATTGATCACTTGCCGGGGGCGGAGCCTCCCTCCTTATCTCCGCCCGCTGAGTAGTGCGACTTCGTGTCGCACGCGGTGCTTGCACTGGATTACCCAGCGCCGGCCTGCCGGGTCGGTCCCCTTGACGTCGGCGCCGTTGTCGCCTGCGCCGCCCACCCGGACAGCGTCGAGAACTCCGTCGCGGCGCATCAGGTCCCGTACGGCTTCCTCGAACTGCCTGTGGTGCAGGCCGTCCAGAAAGCGGATGTCCCAGCCCTCCGGTCGCCGACGCCGGGCGGCCCACCCGGAGGCACCACGACGCGCGGCCTTCACTAGCAGCAGCGTCAAAGCTCCGCCGGCCAGGACCGCGACGGTGACGGCGGCGATGTCGGCGCCGTAGAGCTGAAGCCCCTGCCGGATCTGCGGGACGAGGACGGACGTGAACGCGGCGATCGCGAGGAGGCCGGCGGTATCGCCGGTAGGCCCTCCCCGGCGGCGGTGTACGGAGCGGCGCCCTCGTCCTGGCCGTCGCCGAGGAGTGCGGGGCTGGTTTCGACGTCCGGGCATGGACGGGCCTTCCTGAAGCAGGTCGTGGCGCGCACCGGCCACGGTGGGCTGGCGGGGGAGCGTCGCCTCCCACCAGATGGTGGGGATCGCCATCCACTTTCCTCATGGCGGCTTGCCCGAAGGCTTGCCCAGTCCCCGAAGGGACGAGGGCGGGGGCTTGCCCACCGGAAGTGTCCGTAGTGCACGTGGCCGCCTCGACGCGCGCCGCCCGTATCACTGCGGCCGCTTCACCACCCGGGTCCCCCATTTCCCGTAGCCGGAGGGCGACTCGGCAACCGAAAAGGCCACCAGAGGCCGCCTGCGGACCTCTCAGGCGATCACAGGTCGATCCATACCGGGTAGGCCGAGTTCGTCGACTGGAGGGCCCATTCTTGGCGTCGCTTTTTTCAATATGCGTAAATTGCCGGGTTGAGGCGCCGGATGTCCCGTCTCATCGAACTTGGAGCGGATGTCACCGAAGGTGGACGAACCACGGTTTCGTCTCATCCAAGTTTGAGTGACCGTTCACACGGGCGAGGGGTTTCGCCATCTGACACGCAGCTTCGCGCCGGCACTGGGGAGCCTGATCTTTCAACGAGAGGCACGGGGCGGCAGGGGTGTATGGCGGGAGAGCTTGCGGATACGTGCGTGCAGTCTGCGCTTGATGCGTTCGAGCTGCGCTTCTACGAGGGCGGCGTACAGGTTCGCCGCTCTTTGAGAGTCAGCTGGAACGCGTGCTTCGAGAGGGTAGATCCGGTGCGCGCGTTTCACTGGTCCAAGGGCGGTGGGAGCTACGCGGGGTGGCACTGGTCGGCGACAACTGGTGGCCACGTTGGGTACGAGTCGTGGCTGGAGCGGGACCGGTTGATCCTCCTCGATGCGGATCCGGACGTGAAAGGGATCGCCTCGCAACCGTTCTGGCTGCACTGGCATGGTGGCTCACGCAAGCGCCGGCATGCTCCGGACTACTTTGTGCGGCTCGCGGACGGCCGCTGCCGGGTCGTCGACGTCCGCGCCAGTGATCAGATAGACGAGACAACCGCCGATGCCTTCGAGGCAACAGAGCGGGCATGTCGGGCGGTGGGCTGGGAGTTCGTACGTGTCGGTGTGCCGGATCCCGTGCTGATGGCGAACATGCGATGGCTGTCGCGCTACCGCAGGAGCCGGTGCGGTCGTCGGCCCGAGCTCGCTGAACGGCTGGTCAGCATCTTTCAGGAGCCGGCTCCACTGCTGGCGGGGGCCGCGCGGGCAGGTGATCTGCTCTTGGTGCTGCCGGTGTTGTTTCACCTGTTGTGGAACCGCACGCTGGTGACGGATGTGACTTCTCAGCTTCTGGCAGCTGACAGCTTCGTGCAGGCCGTGAGGGGGGAGTAGTGGGACGGTTGGCACGAACGACGGGACTCGGGGTCGGTGAACGGGTGCGGTTCGAAGGCCAGGTCCGGATGGTCCTGGCCTTCTCGGGCCGCTCGGTCCATCTCTCGGACCTCGGCCGCGAGCCTCGGGCGGTTGACCTGACCGTGCTGTTCGGAGATGCGGATTTCGAGGTCATCGATAGTCCCGGTCGGATGCCCCTGCCACCGGTATCCCTGCTGGAGACACTGCCGCAGTCGGTGCTGGAGAAGGCCTTGTGGTGGGAGGGCCACATTCTGGAGGTCCTGCACGGGGTGCCGGCGGACGCCCCGCTGGGCACGGAGCCGAACCCGGAGTACCTCCTGACCCGGTCGCTCACTATGCGGGAAGGGGCCAAGGCCGCCGAGCTGACGGCCGCAGGACACACGGTGAGCGCGAGCACGGTCGGCAAGCGGCGTCGCCGCTACGAGACGAACGGGGTGCTCGGCCTGGCTGATCACCGTTCGGTCCGCAGGACACCCAGGTATGGAGCCGTGGACGAGGCGGTGGTCACGGCGATGAAGCAGGCAGTCAGCGAAGCAGTGGACGCCTCCACCCGCACGGGCACGTTCCTTTTGTGGCGGACCGGCGAGATTCTCAGGAACAGTGAGGAGGGTCGGACGGCCTCACTGCCGTCCCGCTCGACGCTCTACCGACTGCTCATCAAACTCACCGCGGGCACCCACATCACCGGCTCCGCCGTGACCCGCAGGTCACGGGCCCATGGGGCGTCAGCTCCGTTCAGCGAACTGCCGGCTTTCGCGCCTGGTGAGGTCATGCAGATCGACTCGACCCCGCTGGACGTGCTGGTCCGCCTCGACGACAGCACCTCGGGCAAGGTCGAGCTCACCGGCATGATCGATGTCGCAACGCGAACGGTGACCGCAGCCGTGCTGCGGCCCACCACAAAATCGGTGGATGCCAGCGTGTTGCTGGCCCGCACCGTCACGCCGGAGGTGATGAGACCCGGCTGGATCGACGCCCTGCGGATGTCGCGTTCGGTGCTGCCGCACCAGCGGTTGCTGAGTATCGACCAGCGTCTGGAGCACGCGGCTGCACGGCCGGTGATCGTGCCGGAGATGATCGTCTGTGATCACGGCAAGGCCTTCGTCTCCCGCAACTTCCTCGCCTCCTGCCGGTTCCTTGAGATCGACGTTCAGCCTGCTCACAAGGGTTCGCCCTTCGAGAAGGGCCACATCGAGAAGATGCTGAACTCCGTGGGCACTCTGTTCACTCAGTTCCTCTCGGGCTTCACGGGGCGCAACACCGATCGCCGCGGCCGTCACCTGGACAGCAAGCCGCTGTGGTCTGTGCTGGAGCTCCAGGAGTTGCTGGACGAGTGGCTCGTCGCCCACTGGCAGAACCGGCAGCATGATGGGCTGCGCGATCCGTCCCACCCGGGCAGGTCGTTCACGCCGAACGAGAAGTATGCGGCCCTCGTCGAGGCCTGCGGTTACGTTCCGGTCGCGCTCAGCAGTGACGACTACGTCGAACTCCTGCCGGCCGTCTGGCGGGTGGTCAACGACTACGGGATCAAGATCAAGCGCCGCACCTACGACAGCCCTGAGCTGACCCCGTTCCGGCGGCAGCACTCGGGGGTTGCAGCGAAGAAGGGGCTCTGGGAGGTCCATCACGACCCCTACGACGTGTCCCGAATCTGGGTACGCAACCATCACGCCGACGGACAGTGGATCCAGGCCACGTGGAAGCACCTGCGCCGGACCCCTGTCCCGTTCGGGGAGCTGGCCTGGGACCACGCCAGCCAAGGCCTGCCCGAGACCACGGAATCTGAGATTGCTGACGCGGTTTCCGCTCTCCTGGCCAGGGCCCATGCCGGACCCGGTCAGCCCTCCAGGCCGAAGCACACCGCGCGGGAGCGGCGGGTCGCCGCTCGCACACGCGCTGCGGGCCCCAGCACCTCCATTCCCCAGCCGACGCCAGCACCGCCCGAGAAGCCCGAAGCGGGCTCGGGTCAGGACGAGGCGCTCGCCGAGGTAATTCCTCTGGGCTTGTTTGATCCACTCGAAGACCCGTGGAGGCGAAGGTGACCCATCCCAGCCCTGGCATTGCGCAGGAGAATGTGGACGAGGCCGAGTTTCACCTGACCACCCGTGAAGGCTGGCGCCGCTTCACCGCCGAACAGCCGACCCCTCCGCGGCTGCTGACCCCGGCCGAGCACGAGGCCCTGTCGGGCTCCGAGCGGGAGATCGACTACGAAGTCCGGCTCGATCACCACGCCCGGCTGATGGTGGTTGCGACCTCGACCGTCCGCCATACCGTGACCTGCGGGCGCCGCCTGGTGCTGCTGAACCGGCACGCGATCAGTGCTCGCCGCGGGCTGATCGTCTCCGGGCCTGCCGGGACGGGCAAGACCATCGCCATCACCCAACTCGGACGCTCCCACGAGCTCCTGGACCGCGCCCGCAACCCACACGGCGCCGACCGGATCCCGGTCGTCTACATCACTGTTCCGCCCGCTGCGACCGCCCGCATGGTCGCTGCCGAGTTCGCTCGCTTCCTCGGCCTCCCCGTCCGCCGGCGCTCGAACATCACCGACCTCATCGAGGCCGTCGTCGGCGTCTGCACCACCACCCGCACCGGCCTCGTCCTCGTCGACGAGCTGCACAACATCTCGCTGACCAGCCAAAACGGCGCCGATGTCGCCGACACGCTCAAGTACTTCTCTGAGCGCATCCCCGCGACCTTCATCTATGCCGGCATCAACATCGAGCACAGCAACTTGCTCTCCGGCACTCGCGGAGCCCAGATCGCCGGCCGCTTCACACTCCTCCCCACCCACGCCTTCCCTTACGGCAAGGAGTGGCAGGGCCTGGTCGCTACCCTGGAGAGCACCCTCCTCTTGCAGCGGCACCGTCCCGGCACGTTGGTCGGACTCGATCGCTACCTGCACGATCGCACCGGCGGCATGATCGGGGCTCTCTCCCACGCCATCCGCGGAGCTGCCATCGACGCGATCCTCACCGGCACCGAGAAGATCACGAAGTCCTCCCTCGAAGCGGTCCCCCTGGACCACTCGGCGCAGAGCGCTTCAGCGGCCAAGTCAACGGCCAGGCGATGACACCCCCGCAGCCCGACATCGCGAAGCTCCCCGTCAACGTCCGCCCGCAACTCGGCGAGACCATCGACTCCTACATCCGGCGCCTCGCCCGGGCCAACCACCTCAAGCCCAGCTACCTTCATTGCTTCCTCTGCGGACCCCCCTTCTGGCAGGGGAAACCCCACATCGAACGGCTTGCTGCTGTCTCCGGACGCTCTGCAGAAGCCCTGCAAAACGCACTCTCGGACGCCACCTCCCCCCGAGACCGGGTCAAGCCGAACCCCGGATCCCTCCGGCACCACCAACATGAAGCCCTCAACCGGCATGGCGCTGACCTGGCCGTCCTCATCCAGCACGACGCTCTGGACGCCAGCATGCCCATCCGAGTCATCTCCGAGGAATGGGAAGTCCCAAAATGGCTCGTCCGCCGCGTGCTAACCCCCTCGATCTTCCCCGAGCTCAGCACCCGCCGACGACGCAATGCCCTCGACACGGAGACAAAGAAGCTGGTCACCGACATGATCGTCAAGGGGATGGGCGCCACCGAGATCTGGACCGAACTCATGGACACCCACAGCGTCTCGACATCGCTGGCGCTCCTACAGATCCAGATCCGGGCCACAACCCCACAGCACACAGACCCGCAGACATCCTGAAGTGGATCACTCCAACTTCGATGACACTCGCTTCAACTTCGATGAGACAGGACACCGGACGGATGTCCTGCGTCACCGAACCTTGATCGTGTGCCATCGAGCCTTGACCGGCTGCGAGTTTGTGTCATCGAAGTCTGCTCACGCCTGGTCAGATCCGGCGAAGCCGGATCAGGCGCCGAAGCGCGTACCTGGGAGCTGCGATACCGAGAGGCGGGACGAGACGGCGCTGGTGACGGGACGAACGTAGGATTGCGATCATGACTCGTTCGGCGGAGTGGAGTTGACCAGCCGTGATGCCCCCGTACTGCACGATCTGCCACGCGTCACCCACGGATCAGGACTACGAGACTTTCACGCTCGTGTACTTCCGTGCGATAGCACCACCTCTCGATCACGAGGGGCATCCCGAGAACGCCCTCTGGTTCTGCAAGGGTCACGTCCGGTATACCGAGGGCAAGACCCACATGAGCGCCATCCTGGCCATGGTCCACATACGCGCGGCGATCCGACGCAACGCCCCGAATCCCTGGCCACTCACCAGCATGCCCTGAGCCCCATGCCTTCGCCCCAGATTCGCGGGGCGCGGGTGCCGAACAGTTGTCAGGCGGAAGACGGTAGTCTCACGCCGCCGCAGCCGTGGGGCCCGCCGGCTCGGCAGCAAGTTGGCCGGCCACTGGGCAGCGTCGGGTGCGACGCCGTGCGCGGCGGCCCCCGCTCTCCTCAGATGACGAGCTCTTCGCGCCGCTCGGTCTCGCAGCTTGACCACATGATCAAACTTCGATGACACACGCTCAAGGTTGGGTGACACGGGACAGTTGACCTGTCCCACCGGAGTTGGTGCCCAGGTGTCCCGTCTCAGGCGATCTGGCCCCTGTACAGATGATCTGGACCGATTCGCCCTGTCTCAGATGATCTTGAATGGTCAGGTGCCCGGCTCTCTGGTCTCGCTCACAGCCTGACTATGGTGGCGGTCGTGGAGACCTCCGATTCGCCCTTGGCGATACGTGCATGCTGGCTCTCGTGGATCCGGTCCATGGCGCCAACCAGGCCGATCTTGTCGCGCAACTTGGCCTCAGGAACGTGCGTGAGACAACCTGGGCACACGGTGTCGATCTCATCGCCGAGGTTGCGCACAGCGGCGAGGAGCGATTCTCAACAACCGTGATCACCCCAGCAATCGAGGGGTGGACCTTGATCGTTGGGGCGTGGTGCGGGCTTCCCTATCTGACGCGCACCGACCTCGTCACGAACCTGTGCCAACAGCTGAGCTCGGAATTTGGACGAGCTCAGGCCTACTTCCATAGCGAGCAGAACGACGGCGAGGCGTGGCTGATCGCCGAAGGCAGCGCCGTCATCAGGCGGTGGATCGCCGAATACCCTGAGCTGGCAATGGGCGAGCCCTTTGGCGTCGCGCGCCGCCTTCTGGATGCGTTCGGCATCCCGGGCAAGCCTGAAGACCTCGACCCCGAAGATGACCTGACCAGCAGTTGTGCGGCTACTTGGGGCGACTGCGACGCGCCTACCGTCGCTGCGGAATCGAGCCTCGACCCCGAGCAGATCGGGCCGGACACCGGTGCATCCGGAATCGTCCTCGTCGCTGACACGGTTTGAGGGGGGTTGGCGCATGATGGCCTCGCCGGGTTCGGCTGATCTGAAAGGATCCTCGGCATGCTGATCAACCAGGGCTCGACGGCCCGCCTCGATGACACAGCTCCGTGGAACCGCCTGTACGAGCAGGCTTCCGAGAAGCAGAACGACCTCCTCTCGGAGGTGCGTACCGCGGTCGACCACGGCATGGACGATCCCGTGGACTCGATCGAGATGGCCTGCACCGCGGCGGAGACCGCCGGGGCCGTGGTCCGGGCCCTGGAGAGCCCGTGGGCCCTCTACACCCCGCAGGACGCCGCGACGGTCGCGTCGGCGCTTTTCGTCCAACTCCAGCACAGCGCCGACGCGTTCTTGGAGCTGCGTCGGTCGGTCGGACGGATCGTGGAACGCGGTGAGGCCGACTTGGTTGCGCCGGCCGCCGGGAAGCCGGCGAACCTGGGCGACGCCTTGGAAACGCTGCAGGCGCTGTCCGACACGCTCCACGGTCTCGTCGCCCGGCATGCCTCCACCACGGTGCGAGCCCTTGAAGCGGCCCCCGGCTCGGCCTTGGTTCCGACCGATAGCCACCAGACCATGGCGGCCGTGGCTGCCCTGCTCGCCGGGCAGCACGACGGGAAGGTGGCGCTGAACACGCGCCACGAGGACGGCGACTACGACCCGCAGGACGACGACAGTTGTGGGTGTGGCTGCGACGTCACGATCCTCGACGCCGATGAGGAGTACAACTTCCACCGCGGCGACTCGGAGTGGTCGGTGACCAGGGCATCGGACGGCCGGGACTTGACCGACGGCTCCACCGTCTTCGGCACCTGGGAAACCTTGAGCACATCCCTGAAGACCGCCCACCCGCAGCAACTCGCCGACGACGTCCTGCACGTCATCGCGACCGACCGGCAGACAGCCGCCGAGGCGGCCGATGGCCGGTGGGCGGAGCGCGCACGCGCTGCCCAGCGCCGGAACGGCTGACAGCCGGTAGGTGCCAGGTGCGGCTCTGAAGCGCCTCAGTAGACCGCGCCCTGCGCCGGCGGCGGGTGACTCTCATTCATCCCGGCACAGCATGGCGGTCTCCGTGAGCAGGGAGACCGCCCTCTTTCCACGCCCGCGCGTGCCCCCCGGGCACTGCTCTCCTCTACGACCAGCGCATGCCCAGGGCCGACAGCTCCTCGACACGCTGTGCCGACAACTTCCCGGCCCTGGCCCGCTGCTGGCTGATCCACGCCCCGAGCCGCACGGCCTCGCCGTCGACCTCCTCGGTGTGACTGCGTGGTACGTCGAGGGTTCCGATACGGGCGCGGTACTGGGCAGCCGCCCGCAGGTTGTGCGCCCACATCTCCTCCCGGGTCCGCTTGGCGGGGGCGGGGGCCGGCGTGATGCCGAGCGTGGTGAGCATCGTCTGCTGCTTCCCCGACAGCATCCCGAATTCCTTGCGTTGCGCGGCGGCCCAGCGGCCGAGGCCCTCGCCGTCCTCGACGAGGATGCCGGCCCCGAGCGAGCCGCCCGTGCTTACGTGATGCCGGGCGAGGCGGAAAGCCCGCTGCCAGTCGATGCTCCACTCGGGGCACCAGTCCGGGTCGATCTCCGCGAGGGCGGTGCGGCGCTCGGCGGAGAGCGGCGCCTTCGTTCGGCGGGCGGCCGCGCGCTGGTTCTTGAGCCAGCGGCCGACGGGGTATCCGTCGAGGTCCGCGTCCACGGGGGCGGCCAGGCCGACACTGGATTCGGCGGCCCAGGCGGCGGCCGCTGCCAGGCCCTCGTCGAAGCGTGCGTCGAAGAGGTTCCAGAGCATGCCGAGCTTCTCCAGCTGCACGACGCGGCCGCCGTCGAGGTTGCCGGCTTTGTAGTGGCGGCGGCAGTCGGCGATCCAGACGCCGAGCGGGAAGCCGGCGGGGGACCAGTCGTTGGGGGTCCGGAGGCCGTACGGGACGCGGAGGTCCTCGTGTTCGGCGCGGTAGCGCTGGGCGGCCTGGAGTCCGCGACGCCACTGCACTCGCTCGGGGTTGAGGACTCGCAACTGGACGAAGCTGGCCAGCTGGTGGGCGTCGCGGGGCTTCGAGAACCGCAGGAGCTCGCGGGCCGGGGCGCTCACGGTGGTCTGCTCGTCGTCCGGGGCGCCGTCGCGGTCGGCGGGCCCGGGCCCGGGGGTGTCGGTGCGTGCGGGGTGCGGGTTGCCCGGGTTGGTGAGTTGCTCGATGCGGGCGTCGTGGGCGCGCAGCGCGGCGAGGAGCTTGGCCAGGCCCGCGTACGCGGGGGAGGTGAGCATCGACTCCGTGGACTCGCCGGTGGCGAGGAAGGCCGGCACGAGGAGGGTGGCCATCTTGCCCTCGCCGGGGTGCATCCGCAGGGCGCGGCCGACGGCCTGAACCAGGTCCGGCATCGAGCCGCGCACGTCGCAGAAGATCACGCCCTCGCATTCCCGGGTGTCGACGCCCTCGCCGAGGACCTTCACGCTGGCGATGAGGGAGAGCCGGGCGTCTTGTCCGCTGTCGGTCAGGCCAGCCGCGAACTGGGTGAGGACGTTGCGCCGGTGGGCCGGCTTGTGCTCGCCGTGCAGCCACTGCGCCCAGACACCGGTGTCCTCGGAGGGCGCCGGTTCGTCGTCCTGGTGGCGGAGGTCGCGGGCTTTTTCGGGCAGGCCGACGGCGAATGCCTCGGCCTCGGACACCCGCTGGTGGAAGCTGAGGACCCGGCGCAGGCCTTCTTCCTCGGCGGCCTTGAGGGTGGCCGCCTGGAGGGCGCCGAGCCGCAGCCCGCGTACGGCGTCGGAGTCCTGGCCGGCGGCCAGCGTCGCAGCGTTCAGTTGGTGGTCTTGCACGTCCACGACCACTACCTGGTACGGCGCGACGATTCCGGCCTCGATCGCGGTGTCCAGCGGCAGGCGGTAGGCGACGCGGCCGAACAGGCCGTCGGGGTCGTCGGTCATGGAGGCGACGAGTTCTTCGCCGTCCTCGTCGTCGCCGTCGCCCGCGGCCCAGATGCGGGGGGTGGCGGTCATGTAGAGGCGCGCGGCGGCCGGGATGCGGGCGTTGTCGTGGACGACGGCCCAGGGCTTGCCCGCCCGGCCGCTGGTGCGGTGCGCCTCGTCCACCACGATCAGGCCCCAGGGTGACAGGCCGCTTTCGTGGGCGGCTTCCAGGATCCCGTTGCCGAGGGAGGCGTACGTCGCGAAGACGATGACGCTCCCGTGCGCGGTGAGCCGTACCAGGGTGTGGGGGTCGGTGGTGTGCGGGAAGCCGGTCTCGTGGGAGTCGAGAGAGGACACCCCGACGAAGGCGCCGGTGCTGCCGCCGTCCCGCCAGGCGCGGGCGGTCTGGTCGAGGAGGTCCAGGGAGGGGACCAGGACCAGGACGCGGTCCCCGCCGACCTGTTCGGCGGCTTGTACGGCGACGAGGGTCTTGCCGCTGCCCGTGGCCATGATGACCTGGGTGCGCAGGCCGCCGGCCGGGGCCTCGGCGGGGGAGCGGGGGGTGAGTTCCTCGACCGCGCGGGCCAGGGCCTCGCGCTGGTGAGGGCGCAGCGGAGGAGCGGTGCGGGTGTCGGTCATGGGCTCGCCTTGCTCTCGGGTTCCGGGCCCTGGGGCCGGGTGGCGGTCGGGGTGGAGGAGCGCTGGGCGTGATCGGGGCAGAAGTCGCGGCCGTCGCGCAGCCTGCGCCATCCGCGTGCGCGCAGCCAGGCTCGGAGCGCCCGGTGGTGGGGCATCAGGACCGGGGCGTACCACTCCTGGTCGCAGTCGGAGTCGGTCTCGTCGGTGAAGTCGCAGCGGATGGTCGGGATGTTTCCGGCGCTCACGGTCGTACGTTCCGTTCGGCCCAGATGGCGTACTCCTGGCGGACGTAACCGCGAGGGTCGGCTGCCCAAGTGGGGTCGTCGACGGCGCGTGGGCCGCTGGTCGTGCCGTTCGCGGCGTCGTAGGTCATCAGCTTGGCGATGGTCACCTGGACCGGGGTCTGGACCTTGCCGTCGCTCGGGTCGGCGTTCAGGGTCTGCTGGTCGGTTAGGGCGGCGTGGCGCAGCAGCCAGTCTCGGTCGCTGATCCGTCCGGAGCGACGCAGTCGCAGGATTTCCTCGGTCTCCTGCTGGACGTGCGGGGCGTTGAGGTAGGCGGTTTCGGGGGAGGGCGGAGGGTGCTCATCTACTGATCCATTCGTTGCGATTCACGGGCTCGATGTGACTCAGGTGCAGGCGCCGGTGTGCGTCACGGGAATCGCTCCGATCGGGCTCGGGACGAGGAGGACCTGTCGGCCTCAATGGTCTGCGCGGAGCGATGACGCTCACCCCAGTATGCATCCATCTCAAATGCATTTCAATGAGATGCGTGCGCTGGATGTCGGGGGTGGCCGATCGGGGTTCCGCCACCAGCCACCGGAGAAGTCTGGGGTCTATCCGGTTCTCGGCTGCGGAGCCCAACACGTCCCCTACGCTGCACGCCATGACGACTACGGAACCGGGCCGGATAGCCCGGTGGCGCGCCCGGCGGGCCGAGCGAGTTGCGCGCCTGGCCAACGCTGGCAGGCTCACCCCCGGGGCCCGCGGCATCCTCGGCACCATGGGTATCAGCATGGTCGGCACTGGGGGATTCGCCGTCTTCCTTACCGAAGTTGAAGCCGGCCCCACGGCTCTCATAACGATCGGAGGCCTACTGGTCGTACTCGCCACCATGGGCCGACGAATCTCCAGCATGAACCTCACCGACGGCGCCTTCGAGTTCGAGCAGCACGTCAGGGAGGAGCTCGACCAGGCGCAGGACGACAGTGAACGTGTCCGAATCGCCAGCAACGCAGTTGCCGAACGGCCCCGCATCCAGAACATCCCTGACATCGCGGCCACCTCCGAGCACGCTTACCAGAGCGTGCTCGGGAAACGCCTCATCGCCCACTTCGGCGATCGGGTCGAGGTGGAAAGCTGGCTTGACGATGAGCACGGCCGCGCCGACTTCGTGGTCGCTGCGGGCAGCAAGAGCGTCATCATCGAAACGGCCTTCGGCAATCCGACCAGGGTGATGGACAGAGACAGACTGTTCAAGCACATCAGGCCGCGCTTCCTCATGACGGACCACGCGGACGCCATCGTGATCGTGAGCAACATGTTGGAACCCGGCCTTCAGGACCTCAATGCAGCCCGTAACTGGGCCGCGAGAGGAAACAAGGCCTTCTCCTACGTCCGATGGACGACCGACATTGATACGGCCGGTCTAATCAGGTCCGTCGAGGCTCATCTTCAGAGCTGACTCCCGACCGGCGACTCACAAGTGCGCCTATTTGACGGCCCCGTTGAGGAGAAGACAGGCAGTTGGTGCCCTGCCCCGGAGCGCACGCTCCGGGGCAGGGCACCTCAGTCCTGGGACTTCCAGGCACGGATCTCCAGCCCGACGATCGGTGTGCCGGGCTCGATCTTGTCGTTGTCGACGAGCCACTTCTGCACGGCGGCCGCGACGTCACCGCCAGCCGCGTCGACCAGTGCCTTGAATTCGGCGCCTTCGAACCCTTCCTCGCCCGAGCCCGGGCCGCCGCGGTTGTCGGCGTAGGCCCGCTCCTCGGTTCCATCGCGGCGTTGGACGACGTTGCGGCGGACGCCGGGGAGTCCGCCCGGCGTCCGGCATCGTGCTTGAAGGATCCCTTACGAGCCCGGACGGTGAAGGCGATCCGTCCGCCGTTGGCGGCCGCGTCGTCGACCACCGGCCGGAGCCGACCGGCGCCGGAGGCGATGTGCTGCTTGCCGGCTTTGGCCAGGGACGAGGACCAGGCCTTGACCGGCCTCCCGTCGGCGCCGGTGACCGTCTTCCCCTTGGCGTCCTTGACCGTGCGCTCCGCCCTCACCCGCGACTTCCCGCGTACGCGGGCCTTGTAGCCCTCGCGGTTCAGCCGCGGTTGGACATGTCCGGCGGCCAGGGCCTTGAGGCTCGCGAGGTCCCGGGGGCCGCCGGCCTGCACCTCCTGGACCACGGCCCGCAGCGCCTCCACCATCGACGCGCCCTTGTTCTGCGTGAAGAATTGCGAGACCAGCGACGGATTGCGGCCGAGGATCTCGCCGACCTGTTTCCGGCTGAACCCGGCCCGCTCCAGCTCCGAGGTGAGCCGCGCGGCTTCGTTGCGCTGTGCTCCCCGGCCGCCCGCCGGCCTCCTCCTGCGCGGCGTCACGCGGCCGCCTCCTCGTCCTCGTCGTCACACTCGTGGTCGGCGTACACCGGACTGTCGTCCTCGAACTGGCCGTCGCCCTCGTCGCCGCAGCCGTGACAGCGCCACTCGGCGCTCCACACCACCACGCCCTCGCGGCCGCAGTCGTGACCGGAGTCGACGGTGTCCGCGTCCTCCCACACGGCCTCGCCCGAGGCGCCGCAGGCCGGGTGCTCCCACTGGCCACCCCAGCCCACGTCGGTGCTGCTCACATGCCCTCCGATTCGTAGGCCTGGCGACCCAGCTCCTGTAGGACGTAGAAGTCCGCGTCCGTGCGCGGGGCGGGCTGCTCCCAGGCCATGCGGCCCTTGAGCAGGTAGTCGCCCGGCTCCCCGCCGTACTCCCAGTCGACCGGCGCCGCGGTGTAGATGGCGTCGGTCCGGAACGCCAAGATGCTCCCCGCGGGAAGGTGCAGTGCGCCGGCCTTCATGGGCTTCCCCGTCTGCGGGTCCTTCGAGCTGGTGTTCACCGACAGCAGGGCCGCCCGGGCCGCCGACCACACCCCGGCCGCCCACTCGGGATGGGCGTACTGGTCGCGCGCGAACCCCTGGTTGCGCTCCCAGGTGACGTGGGTGTCCGAGATGCCGGTCAGTCGCGCACCGTCCGGCAGATCGGGCACCTCGCCGCCGGCGCCCAGCTCCAGCGAGCCGGTCGTGATCCGCGGCCGCTGTGCGAACGTGCCGATGCCGTAGAGAAGGATGGCGCGCACCGCGCGGGAGGCCAGGCGGCAGGCCTGCTTCTGCTTCTCGTCGCCGTGGATTTCGGCGGTGGCCCGCAGGGACTGCCAAGCGTCGCGCAGTTTGGTGCTCCAGCTCTTGAGCGGGTCGCCGGACTCCCACAGCAGGCCGTCGAGGATCTCGATCCGCCACGGCGCGATCGGGTTGCGCAGCGCGAGGTTGATTTCGGCGCCGCCCGCCCAGGTGGTGAAGCTCCGGCCGCCTTCGTACGGGTAGTGCCAGGCCCGCTCGCCGGGGGCCGGGGCCGGGAGCAGCCCGACGTGATTCCAGTCCTTGGGGATCGTCACCCGCACCTGCCAGTGCGACGGCGCGAACAGCGCGTTCGTCTGCTCCTTCTGGGTCATGGCCGCGAAGGTCGCGGCGGTGACCCGACGCGGTACGCCGACACCGGACGCCCAGGTGTGCTTGGCGTACGCGAAGGTCCGGTCGACCTCGTACCAGCCGGGCACCCGCTCTGGTACGCGCGGCGGCGCGATCAGCTCGGTCCGCCCCTGCCCGGCGGTGGCGTGGAGCAGGCCGCGGATCTCCTGCGACATCACGGGGAAGCCGTCCGCCCACTTCGCGCCAGGCTTGGTCGGGATCGTCCGCGACCACAGGTCGCGGCCGGTCTGCGACGGCGAGCCCATGAGGACCACGTCGTCGAAGTGCGGGCGCAGAGCCTTCCACAGCTCGACGAACGCGGCGCGTACCGTCGCGGGGTCGGCGCCCTCGGGGTCGAACCACTCGCCGATCGAACGGATTTCCGTGTGCTGGTCGCCGCGCTGCCAGCGTCCGACCGGGTTGCGGGGGTGGACCAGGTGGCCGGCCTGCCGGTCCTTGCCTCGCGAGGCCTCGACCGTCCAGCCCTCCGGGGGCCCTGCGTTCAGCCAGGCGGCGACGGCGTCCTTCAGGAACTCGTGCCGCTCCGCGCCCTTGTGCCAGGGGTCGCCCGCAGTGATGTAGATCCGCTCGATGGTGGCCGGGGCCTGTGCGTAGACCGCGGTGAGAATCTCCGCCACCGAGGCCCGGCCGAGGTCGAGACGGACGGTGCCGCCCTGCCACACCAGGACGCCGGTCGCGGTGTCGAGGAACGCCATCCCCCGTGCATCCTGCTTGAAGTTCGGCCGCTTCGACGCGAGGTCGGGTTCGGCGCGGAACCAGGCGTCACCCTCGGCACCAGCCGGAATCGAGGGCAGGACGCGCTCACCCTCCCCAACCCCCGCGGCAGCGGGCGCCGGAGCGACGTCGGCCTGCTCGGTTTCGGCGAGCACCTCCAGGCGGGAGGTGCCGTCGAGGGGCGCCGCGCCGAGGCGAGCGACGGTTCCGGAGGGCTCGACGGTTTGCGGCTCATCCGGCTTCGGCGGCGCGGCCATTTCCTTGATCGGCTCTGCGGGCTCCTGAACGGCCTGCTGATCAACGGTGGCGGTTCCGGTCACGGAAGGCGCCGCAGGCGCCCCAGGGGCGGCCTGGGGGGCCAGAGAGGGCACCAGGGCCACGATGTCGATCACACCGAGGCCTGCGGCCGTCGCGATCCGGTCGGAGGTTGCCTTCGCGTACCGGCCGAGCTCGCGGATCTTCTCGGCTCGGCGGTCGCGCAGCTTGGCGACCTTGGCCTGGAGCTGGGTCAGCTCGCGCTCCAGAGGCTTCAGTTCGTCGCGGACGGCCCTCAGTTCACCGAGGCCGGCCGAGTAGTCCTTGTTGTCCATCTGGTCCCCCTCAGGTGTTGGCCATGTCGACGAAACGCGACATGTAGAGCTGCTGCGCCACTGTGATCGTTGCGGTCGGCCCGTTGCGGTGCTTGCCGACGATGATGTCGACCTCGCCGGCCCGCGGGCTTTCCTTCTCGTAGGCGTCGTCGCGGTACAGCAGGATGACCATGTCCGCGTCCTGCTCGATCGAGCCGGACTCACGCAGGTCCGAGACCTGGGGCCTCTTGTCCGCCCGCATCTCCGGCCCGCGGTTGAGCTGTGACAGCAGGATGATCGGCAAGTGGAGTTCCTTCGCCAGCAGCTTGAGGCTCCGCGAGATGTGACTGACTTCCTGCTCGCGGTTGTCGTGGCGCTTGCCGCCGCTTTCGACCAGCTGCGCATAGTCGATGATGATCTCGGCGAGGTCGGGGATGCGGGTCTTGAGCCGACGGCACTTCGCCTGGATCTCGGCCAGTGAGCGCGCGCTTTCGTTGATGTAGAACGGTGCCTCGCTGTACCGCTGGGCGGCTACGGCCAGCTTCGTCCATCCCGTCTCGTCGAGCGTGCCCGAGCGCAGGTGATGGAGGGGGACGTCCCCTTCCGCTGAAAGAGCGCGCATGTTCAACTCGTCGATGCTCATCTCCAGCGTGATGAACGCCGCCGGGCGGCCGGCGGCGGGAATGGGCTGCCGGTTCTTCCCGCGCGGCATCGTGCACGCTCGCGCGAAATCCATGGCCAGCGTGGACTTGCCCATGCCGGGCCGGGCGGCCACCACGATGATCTGGCCCGGCTGGAAGCCGTTCGTCAGGGAGTCGAGGTCGGTAAAGCCGGTCGTTACCCCGGTGAGCTCGGCGCCCGACTCGGCTGCCTGAATCATGTCGAGGGTGCCTTCGAGGGTGTTGCCCGGGGTGAAGAAGTCGTCCTGCCGGTCGCGTCCTTCGGTCACCGCGGCGATCTCAGCGGCGGCGCTGGCGGTGATCTCGTCGAGCTCGCCGACGCCCTCGTATCCCATCTGGACGATCTTCGTGCCTGCGGCCACCAGCCTGCGCAGGACGGCCCTCTCGCGGACGATCTCGGCGTAGTACTCGGCGTTCGCCGAAGTCGGTACGGCCTGCACCAGGGTGTGCAGGTAGGAAGCACCGCCGATCTTGGCGAGGTCGCCGGACTTCAGGAGGGCGTCGGCAAGGGTGAGGGGGTCGACCGGGTCCTTGGCGGCCAGTTCCAGGATTGCCCGGTAGATCGTCTGATGGGCCGGTCGGTAGAAGTCGTCGGCGGCCAACAGGTTGGAGACGTCGGTGATGGCGGTCTTCGACAGGATCATGCTGCCGAGGACCGACCGCTCTGCCTCCAGATCCTGGGGCGGAAGCCGGTCGAAGGCCTGGCGGTCGGGCTGCTTGTGTGCGGAACGGAAGGTGGGCTTGATGTACGGCCCGTCCTCCGTCGGCGGCGCATCAAGTGGGACACTGGTCATGGATCTCTTCCTGTCAGGTGGTGGTCTGGAGCGGCGGCCGGTTCTTCGCGGGAGCGGCCGCCGCCGTCATGTTCGCGGCTGGGTCAGACAGCCGGCCGTCGCAGGCCGGACAGGATCGTGGCGACCTTGTCCGGCATCGGGACAGGCGCGAAGTCGGGGTCTTCGGCCACAGCCGGGCGAGGCCTGGGTACGTCCTTGCGGGCCAGTCGGCGGGGGAGGTCCTCGATGCGGGCCTTGAGCACCTTCGTCGGACGCTTGACGCCCTCGGGATTCTGGGTGAGCTCCGTGGCCAGCGAGTTGTCCAGCTCCCAGCCCTGATCGGCAACGACTTCAGCCAACAGGGGAGCGAGGCTCTTGGCCGTTACGCGCCCTGCGGTCCAGGGGCGGGGCAGTGTCTGCAGGAACTGCGACGCGGCTTCCACCTGCTCGGCTGATGGCGTGGGGTTGGTGGGGATCTCCCCCTCCTCCTCCCGCGCCGCAGGCGCCACATCATCCGCACCTGTCCCGAGGGGGTAGGGGGAGGAGGTATTTACCTCCTCCGGGGGGTGTGGGGGGGAGCCCGTCCCACTTCCGGTGTTCGCGGACGTGGGCTGACCTGCGGAAACGAACGATCCTCCACGTCCGCGAACAGCGCTTCCGCCAACACCGGAAGAACCCTTCTTTCCGCGAACACCGGAAGTGGGCTGACCTGCGGAAACAGTAGTTTCCGCGAACACCGGAAGTTTGGTGGCGGGCTCCTCGGAGGCGTCCTCGGGCGAGTAGTCCGGGTTGTCCTCGAAGTGCTCGTACACCTCGTACGAGGTCAGCCCGCGGTACCCCTTGCCCTTCGGGTTGGGGATGGTCGTGCGGCGGATGAAGCGGGCCTCGATGAGCCGGGCGAAGGACTCGTAAACGGCGTCCCGGCCCACGAGCTCGGTGCCACTCTTCGCCGACCGCACGCCCGCCTCGCGAACCGAGGCGACGACGCCGGGCACCGTGACCTGGAGGCCGCCGTTGATCGCGAAGAGGACGTGGAGGTAGACGACGTAGTCCAGCTGGTGGGTGAGGCGGCCGCTGAAGGCCACGGCCCGCTGAACGCTGACGGCGCGCGCCGGGGCCTGGCCCCGGACGATGGTGGCGGCGAGGTCGAAGTCGTGGCGCTCGCTCATGCCGACACCGACTTGCGGCTGCCGGCTACGGGCAGGACGGTACGAAGGCGGACCTCCACCCACATGGTGGCGGTCGGAGGGTAGTTCGGGTGCACGGCACTCCTCCTGACGGAAGTTGTGCCGTGAACTCTCCACATCGGGGCTTGCCCGAAGGCTTGCCCAATGCGCGAAAGGCGCAGATGGGAGGCTTGCCCATCTCCCGGGGGGCTGAACGGCCCACCCGTGGGCAAGCCCGAGTAACCGACCCCGGTCCAGTGGAGGAGGGCAGCGCGCAGAAGTGGTTGATGGAAGACCGCCGTGGCGGCTCGGTGCTCGTTTGTCACGTAGGGATCCCTCTGTGAGGGAGCCATGGATCAGCTGATCAACTGTGACGCGGGCCACCTGGGTAAGGGTGTGCTGGGCTTGCCCAGGGATCGTTGTCTATTGTGTTGGGTAGGTGACCGGCGGGCCCTTGATGGTCCAGGCACCCAGCGCGGTCACCGCGCTGAACCACGACTCCGACGCTTGCCGGCTGGGGAGTCGCTAGACGGCCGTCCTGTGCTAGCAGGGCGGCCGTCGCTCATTTCATGCGAAGGCTGTGCTCTTGGGGCGTATTGTCCCCGCGTCTATTCCGTGCTCCGGAGCGACGCGCTTGCTCTTGGTTCGAGGGCTTCCGGCCGTCTGAGAAACCGGAAGGAAGCTGTGTACTAGAGGCTTTCCTCCCCGAGGGGCAGGTCGTCGTAGATCAGCTCAAGGCGATCTGCGGCTCCTACGACCTGGAGGACCTCTACGGGGCGGTGCGCCGAGTCGCGAGTGACTCGCTGTATCAGCAGAAGGGGAACCGCTTTGCCGACCGCGAGGATTGTTGCCTCGTCTCGCATGGGCAGGCGCGCGGTGACACGCACGTTGGCCCACCGGGGGCTCAAGCCTCCGCGTTCCATCGCGCCGAAGATGCCGCCCGCAATCGTGTCGGGAGTGTCCAAACCGAGATCGGCGGCGAGGGAAGCTTCGTACCAGGCGGTCTGTACCTGGACGACCTCCTTGCCGATCGACGCGTGGCGGATTCGCCGGACGACAGGGGCGCCCTCCAGGATGCCGAGGGCCTCCGAGACGGGTCTGGGGGCGGTAGTACGGTCCACGCTGATGGCCTGCATGCGACCGTCCAGACCTTGTTCAGCCGTAGCGGCCTGCCATGGGCCCTTTGGGCTGTCCGGGTGCAGCACCCCGCGGTAACGCGAGAGCGATACGCGCACCGGAGTTCGGTCCCGGACCACTGTCCCGTGACGGGGGCGGCGAATGACGTAGCCGCGTTCGACAAGGTCGCGGTATGCGCGATCGACCGTGGACTTCTGCTCTCCCTGCGCGATCAAAGTGGCGTTAGTTGGCATCTTCATGCCGGGTAGCCACTCTCCATCATCGATACGTGCTGCCAGGCGGTCGGCCAGGTCTCGCCACTGTTCATGGGTGGGCATCGCGGATCCCTCCTCTCTGAGGTCGACAACATCAGAGTAGCGCATTAAGTCGGGTTATTGACGGGCTGTCATGGTCGACATCGTGGGCACGTCACCAGCCGAAACCGGGGGTCGCCTCCCCGGCCCGCAGCTGCGGGTGTAAGACAGGAGTCATTGGGAGCCGCCATTCGCGGAGGGGCGTCCACGGCGAAGCTCAGCCAGCACGTGCTCCGGGTCGCCGTCGTAGACGATGTGCGGCTCATCGGTCGGTGGGGAGAAACGGCCCGCGTGCCGAAGCAGATCCTCTTCGCTGAACTCGATGCTATTCGGGTCGATGAGCGACTTCTCGTTGCGTCGGCGGATTCGATCCCAGCGCACCTCGTGCGACAGCGGCAGGTAGATGAGGACGGGCTCGCCGCCGACCTCCATCACGGTCGCCGCCCACAGGGCGCGCTCCTCCGGAGTCCAGAAGCCATGATCGACCACAACGTCGTGTCCGGCTGCCAGGAGCTGCTGGAGTTCGAGGCCAATGTCCTTGAGAACTGGTGCCTCTCTGACCAGGAACTCTCCGCGAGGGAAGTCCCTGCCGTAGTGACCGTAGCGCCGGAACATCTCTTCGTCAGGGCAGAGACGCTGGAAGCCGGCCTTCTCCAAAGCGCGGGCGAGGGTCGTCTTTCCTGCGCCCTGGAGACCGGACATGAGAATCGCGCGAGGCGCGGGCCCCGGTTTGCCCGCCAGGGCCTGGGAGATGCGGCTGATCTCGAATCGTCCCTTCAGAGTCAAGGTGTCGGCGTCCTGGGCACGAAGGAGCTCACCGAGGCTGGCTTCCAGGCAGTTCGTCAGGGTGTCGTCGATGAATTCCATCCCGGCCGGTCACCGTATGCCCCCGACGTAGTACGCCGCGTGCGTCCAGGAGCTCCCAGATCTACGCCGTACTCAAGAAGTTGCCCGTCAGCGTCAAGGAACTTCGCGGTCAGCACCAGGATCGCTGCCAGGGTGTCGGTGTCAAGCTCCAAGAGCGCGAGGTCCATCGGCGTAGCGATCCGAGCAGCTTCCTCGTCCACGCGTTGGACAACTTCTCGTCCAGTGGCTCGGGTCACGAGATCCAGCGACAGGCCCCCCTTCAGACGCTCGCTCCGTGCAAGCTCGGGGACCAGTTGGGCGAATCCAGCCGGAATCCATGAGGTGGAGTGGGAGACGATTCCATGAGCATCTCGGTAGACACGGCTTCGTCGGATCACGTCGCTACCAGGGGCGATACCCAAGACGCCTGCGACGTCGTCGGGAGCCGGCACCAAGCCCGCGGTGTGGCCGGAGGACTGCTCGCCGACCCCCCAAGAGGATTGCGTCCTACTGCTGCGGTCATGCCGCTCTGCTCCCGAAGAGATGGGCACGCGAGTTCCGATCACCTCGGTGCCGATGCCGTGGATGCCGCTTACGAGTTGCTCCTCCTTGAGTACCCGCAGCGCCTTTTCCACCGTGGCGGTACTGACGGACCACTCCTCCGACAGCAGCTTGATGCTCGGCAGGAGCGCGCCAGGCGACAGTGCACCGGACTCGATCAGGTCTCGGTAATGGGCCGCGATACGCGCGTACGGCGGCCTGTTGTCGGCCCGGCTCATCCCATCGCCTCCTTTGGTTACTCAACATCCTAAGTTCCTTACCGTACCGCTTGACACCCTAGGGAACCATAGGGAACCCTAGGGGTGCAAGGTGATCCGCAAGGAACGCCGCAGTAAGGCCGTAGGAACCCCTTCCCCGTACGGGGAGGGCCGGGGTTGATAGATCCACCAAATCCCCCGGAACAGTCCCCTGACTGGGTGGTTCCTCCATGCACATCGCAGCGCAGATGCGCTGTCCGCTCATCAGGACGCCGGGCTCGACCCGCGTGGCCTGACGGGCGGAGAGAGCACCGCGACGTACTCCGTCCCCTCTGACCACGAGGAGTCCCCATGACTACGACGCCCGCGGCGGCGATGGCCAGCAAGCGCCGCCGCAAGACCCGCACCAAGAACGTCAACAGCCGCCCGCCGGTCATCGCCTCCAAGCTCAAGGTCACCGAGATCGACCTGGCCCTTGGCAGGGAGCACCTGGTCTGCCCCGATTGCTCCACCTGGGTCCCGATCACCGGCATGTTGGGCACACCGAAGTTGGTGCCCCACCACACCGACCGGGCCAAGACCGCAGACCCGCGCCGCTGCACGGCCGGCAGCAACCGTCAGGTCACCATCGACGTCGAGGCCGACGCCTTGCGCACGCAGCTGATCGAGGGGACCCCGACCGCCGCATCCCGGCGCGCCACCAAGGTGCTGCCGAAGCCAACGGTGCAGCCGGCCCCGGCCGCCAGCCAGATCAAGACCGTCCCGCTCGACGCGGAGCAGGTCAGCCGGACGTTACGTCAGCACCAGCAGCGGTGCCTGGCCTGCAAGGGAAAGGCCGAGAACGCGGATGGGCAGACGCTGCCCTGCCCCGATGGTGAGCGCCTGGCCGCCACTCGTGACCGTCTGCTCCGCCAAGAGCCCAAGCGCCAGGCTGGCCGCGACTTCTTCGCCCGGGAGCGCCGGCGCTTCGACCGCCAGTACGCTGCGGCGGCCCCCGCGAAGCGGACGTCCGAGTGGGCCGCGGTTCAGGGGAAGGTCAGTGACGTGGACGCCGCGCGGAAGCTGCTGCCGCGCGGCGACCGTCCAGCTGATGGCCCCAGCCTTCCGGAGGAGCCGGAGAACCTGGAGCGTCACAACCAGCGGCAGGCGGAGTTGGGCAGGCAGTACGCCGCCCGGAAGTCCCAGGCCCCGACGGCGGCCTGACCGGCACACAGAGACGAACGACCACGGCCCCGGCCGCCCCGCAGACGGGGCGGCCGGGGCCGTGGCTGCTCGTACAGCAGTCAGAAGCGACGAACCCCCGGGTAGCCCCCCGGGGGTTCGTCTTTGCAGTCCCCCTCCGGAAAGGGAAGACGCACATGCACAGGATGACATCTACTCAGGCTCGCCGGATGCGCCGCCCGGTGCTCCAGGCCGCGATCGACGCCGGCGCCCGCTGTACCCAGGCCGACACCGATCCCGACCTGTTCTTCCGGGCCGACGGCGAGCCGCCGGCCATCTGGCAGGCGCAGCGTGCCGAGGCGATCGGCTTCTGCCATGGCTGCCCCGTTCGGGCGGCCTGTGAGGAGTTGGCTCTGCGCGATGGTGATGGCAACCCGCGGGTCGACGACCTGGTTCGCGGCGGCCGTTCCGGCTACGAGCTGGTCGCCCTCCGCGAGCTTCAGGCCCAGCGCCTCGCCGCCGCGATTACCGCCGACGAGGCCAGCGGCCAGGAGTGGAGGAAGCTGACCGGCCTCGCCGTTGAACTGGGGAGCGAGGCTCGCAGGATTCCGGCCAGGAGCGGTGGTATGCCGCATCAGGCCGTGCTCCTGAGGCAGCAGAGCGAGAGGATCGCCGAACTCGCCGCCAAGCTGGCTGTGGTGCGCACCGCCCGTCGCGCCCGGACCGGTTGGGAGGTCGCGGCATGACCGCCACCCTGACCCCCCGCGCCGGAAAGGTCGATGACATCCGCCGCGAGGACGACTCCCGTGGCTACGAGCGGGACGAGACCGACTCCCTCCACCAGGTCGGCACCCTGCTGCTCACGATGGCCGAGGGGGACGACGCCCGGATCCCCGAGGGGCGCCGGGCTCGGCGCACCCTCGCGGAGATGGCCCCCGGTTACATCCGCCCCCCGGTGCTGCGTTTCAACGTGTCGGTCCGCGCGGCGGACGAGGCCTGCGGTCTGTGCGGCTACTGGACCTGCCGCTGCCCGGTCGCCGCCGATCCTGCCCCGTCGACGAGCGCGACGGACACGGTCCGGTGAGCAGCTGCGGGCACCCGCCGACGTTGGTCACCGTGAACTCGGTCGGTGCGGACGGCCGGCCGTACCAGTCGATTCGGCACGATCCCTGCACCTGCGGGGTGCCGCCGCAGCCGCAGCCCGAACAGAAGTAAGAGGTCTGCGTGTACATACCGGTCGCTCGTACCGCCCAGCATCACGCGGTACGGGCCATCGCCGCGCGAGGCCTGAGGCACCCCCTCACCCAGGCGCTCCTGGCGGCCGCCGTGCTCACCGCGGCGGCCGCGTGGGAGGCCGGCCACCGCGTCACCGACATCCATCCGCCCCTCGCTCGGCGCGGCAAGAGCTGACTTGCCCAGCGTCCCGCCTAGCGAACCCGGCAGCCAGGTTCTCGACCGCAGCCCTGGCCCCCCGACCATCGGCGGCCCGCCCACGGGCATTTCGCCCTTTCACCCTCTTCGGTCCGGGAGAGCCTCGGACCCGCTCGTTGTCAGGAGAGCTCATGCAGCGCAGCACCCAGCTTGACACTCCCACCACCACCGGCACGGCCCGGCGGATGCCGGAGTCCCTGTGCACGCACCGGCCGACGTGCCCGACCGCCGACAGCCCCGACCGCGAGGCCGCGCACACCATCGCCTCCCACCCCGAACAGGGCTGGGCGCTCCTCTGCAACTCCGTTCTGGTGTTCGAGGACACCGGTGAGCTGCTCCCCGACGGGCAGATCGTTGCCCCGCACCGCCCCCTCGTCGCGACCACGGCCTGACGGCTGCCTAATGGGAGCTGCCGGGTCGGTAAGACTCGGTGCTGTAGCCGCCAGCAGGTGAGCACTCAGGTTGCCGGAAGCGTTCGATTTCTGGGATCAGACCGTGCCCCTGCTGGTCGGCCGGAAGGCCAGACCGCTGATGGGGTGGCGTGCCCGCCGAGTTCGGCGTGAGCACTGGATCCATTAGGCCGCGCGCCGTGTCTTCCGCAGGCTGCACCACACAGGCGAAGTGCTGACAAGGGAGAGCGCGTTGCTGCTGATCGGCGATGACTGGGCTGAGGATCACCATGACGTCGAGGTCCAGGACGAGACGGGCCGGAAGCTGGTTGTCGCCAAGCTCCCCGAGGGCGTGGACGGCGTCGCCAAGCTCCACGAGCTCGTCGCGAAGCACGGCGGTGAGGATCTCGAATCCAGCTCCGTCATCGTCGGGATCGAGACCGACCGCGGGCCATGGGTCCAGGCCCTGATAGCCGCCGGCTACCAGGTCTACGCGATCAACCCCCGACAGGTCGCCCGTTTCAAGGAGCGGTACGGCACATCGGGCGCCAAGAGCGACAAGGGCGACGCACACGCCTTGGCGGACATGGTCCGCATCGACCGTGACCAGCTGCGGCCCATCGCCGGAGACAGCGAGCAGGCCCAGGCCATCAAGGTCGTTGCCCGCGCCCACCAGACTCTCATCTGGGAACGCACTCGCATCTTCCAGCGGTTGCGTAACGCACTGCGCGAGTACTTCCCTGCCGCCCTGAATGCCTACGCCGACCTCACTCTGCTCGGCGCGGACGCACTGGAACTGCTCGTCAAGGCGCCCACGCCGCAAGCCGCAGCGAAGCTGACTCGCTCCCAGATCACAGCTGCTCTGGCCCGCGCCCGCCGGCGCAACCGGACGGCGAAGGCAGCCGACATCCAGACGGCGCTGCGTACGCAGCACCTTGGGCTGGCTGAGCCGGTGACCGCCGCCTACTCGGCCACTGTGACGGCTCACGCCCGGCTGTTGATCAGCCTGAACGAGGAGATAGCCACCCTGGAAGCGCAGGTGAAAGCCCATTTCCATGCGCACCCGGACGCTGAGATCTACCTCTCCATGCCCGGCATGGGAGAGGTCAGCGGTGCCCGGGTGCTCGCCGAATTCGGAGACGACCCCACCCGCTATGCGTCCGCCAAGGCGCGGAAGAACTATGCCGGCACCAGCCCGATCACCCGGGCCTCGGGCAAGAGCCACACGGTCCAGGCCCGCTTCGTGCGCAACAACCGACTCGCCGACGCGTTGCAGGCCCAGGCGTTCTCCGCACTGAACAGATCTCCCGGCGGCCGGGCCTACTACGACAAACAGCGCGCCCGTGATGTCGGCTACAACGGGGCCCTCCGACAGCTCGGCAACCGGCTCGTCGGGATCCTCCACGGATGCCTCAAGACTCGAACACTCTACGACGAGGCGACCGCCTGGTCGCACTACGCATACCTCCATGCCGCTTGATCTGAAACGACATGGGGTGTCTGATCCGCCCGCGCCGGCCGCCGCATCCTCGGCGGCCGGGTCGGGCGGTGAGTGGGAGCCGGACAGTCCGGACCAGCAACGAGAGGGACGGCCATGCGCGGAGACCGCGTCACGCTCACCACCAACATCGAAGCCCTCGGCACCCGGCACCAGGCCGGGGACCAGGGAACCGTCGAGGAGGTCCACACCGGCGGCCACCTCACCGTCCGCATGGACGACGGCCGCACGAACTTCCCCACCCGCGACGAGGTCACCACCGACTCGCGGTGAATCGACTGCCGGTCCCCTGATCCGCCCCCACCGGCATCGACCCCGACTACATGCGGCCGTTCCCGGCGGCCGACGCGATGTACGACATCGACACCGCGCCGCTGAGCGAGCCGGACACCGGGGCGATGACCCCGGCCGCCGTTGCGTGGCTGCGCCAGCACCTCGGGCAGGACAGCAGCGCGTTGCCTGCCCGGCGTTGACCACCCCAGCACAACGGCCCTCCGAGCCCCCGGCATTAGAGCTGCCGGGGTCCCGGAGGGCCTGGTCACGACCCTACCCACCGCCGTAGATCCACGGTGACCTCTTGCACGGAGGCGCCCGGAAGAGAGGACTCCCCGTGGCCACCAAGCCCGCCACCCGCCGCCGGCGCCAGCCCGCGGCGGCCACGAAGCCCCGAGGCGCCGGGCGCGCCAAGGCGTCGACGCCGCCGGCCTCCATCCCGGCCCAGGCCGGTGCCCCCGAGGAGACGGGGCTGCTGGTCTTCCCTGAGGCCGACCCGGTCGTGGCCGATGCCGCCGACCGTGCCGCCGACCTCCGGGACCAGGCCGTCGCCGAGGTCGCGCGGATCCTCGCTGACGGCGAGGCTCGTGCCACCGAGCTGCTGGACGGCGCCCGCACCGTGGCGGCCTCGATCACCGAGGCCGCCACCGCGGAGCAGTCCCGCCTTCTGGCCGTCGCCGCGATGGACGCCGACCGGGTCCGCACGGAGGCCGCCACCACCGCGGCCGCCGACGCCGACCAGGTCCGCGCAGCCGCCGAAGCCACGTCGGAGCAGCTGCTCGCCGACGCGCGCCGCCAGGCCGACACCGTCACGACGACGGCGACCGGTGAGGCCGACCAGATCCGCGCCGCCGCCAGCACGGCTGCCGAGCAGCTGCTCACCGACGCCCACCGCCAGGCGCAAGGGGTCGCCACCACGGCGGCCGCCCAGGCCGAGCAGATCCGTACCGAGGCCGCGCAGACCGCCGCGAAGGCTCTCGCCGACGCGGAGACGGTGCGCACCGAGCTGCTCGCGGCTGCGGAGCGCACCGCGGCTCAGACCCGCACCCGCGCCACCACCGACGCCGGCCGGCTCTTGGAGCAGGCTCGGGGCGAGACCGACCGGATGCGCGAGAGCGCGGACGCCCAGGCCGCGCAGGTGAAGGCTGGGGCCGAGAAGGCGGCAACCGAGCTGCGCGAGGACGCCGCCCGCGAGCGGGAGGCCTCCCGCGCGGATGCCGCGCGTACGCGGACGTTGGCCAAGGAGGACATCGGCCGGCTGCGGGTGACGGCGGCCGAGGACGCAGACCGTTTGACCCGCAACGCCCGCGTGGAAGCCGACCGCATCCTCGCGGCCGCCCGCACCAAGCGGGATGCGGACCTCAAGGAAGCCGATCGGGCGTTGGCGCAGGCTCGGCTGCGGGAAGCGGACGCGGACGTCACGCTGAAGGCCGCCGACGACATGGTGGCCGAGGCCGCTGCCCGGATGAAGCGCGCCACCGACCGCACCGAGCAGGCCCTGGAACGCAAGCGCCTCAAGCTCCGAGCCAGGGGGGAGCGTCGGGACGCGAAGGAAGCCCGCAAGGCGAAGGCCCGGGAGCTGCGGGCGGCGTCCCGCGCCGGGAAGCCGGCCGCGGCCGACCGCGTGAAGCAGTTCGTGAAGGTGAACTCGGAGCGGCTGATGGTGATCGGTCCGATCACCGCTCCGATGGCCGTCGCGTGGACGGGCCAGTCGGGCTTCGCCGAGGACATCCTCGGCTGGGTCGTCCCGTTCACGATCCTGTTCGCCGCCGCCTGGGAGTTGTCGACGGCGTTCGTGGGCTGGATGTACCACCAGGCCCGCCAGGGCGGCGACTCCGGAACCCTCTACCGCGTCAGCACGTGGATCTTCGCTCTGGGCGCCGCGGTCATGAACTTCTGGCACGCCTCTGGAGAGCCGGTGGCCAGCAGCCGGTCCTGGGACGCGGAGGCCCAGAAGTGGACGGAGCAGATGACCTACTGGAACCTCACCCCGAAGGCGGTGGCGTTCGCCGCCATGAGCATCGTGGGGATGGTGTTGTGGGAGCTGTACGCCTCCCTGATCCACCGTCGCAAGCTCCGTGAGGACGGCAAGGTCGCCAAGGCCCGACCGTCGATCGGAGCGGTCCGCTGGTTCCGCTACCCGGTCCACAGCTTCACCGCCTGGTCCCTCGCGATCACCGACCCGCGCCTGACCACGCTGGACCGGGCCTGGACCGCGGCCGCCGCGGAGCTCGCGGACCGCAAGGCGGTCCGGACCGGTCTGGCCCTGCACCGGCTCGTCGTCCCCCGCATCGCGGCCGACGATCACGGACCGGCCGCCATCCCCACCGTCCTCACCCTGACCCGAACGGACCGGCCCGGATCGTTGGAGGGCCTCGTTCCGGTCCGCCCGGTCCGACACGGCGGGTACGCGGGCCGGTCCGGTCCGAGCGACCGAGACGCGGTCCATGGTCCGGTCCGGACCGCCGGAGCCCCGGACCGGACCGGCGGACCGGCGCTCGCGCTGGAGGCCGGTCCAGCCGGACCGCAGGGCGCTGACCTGCTGACCGGCCCCGGTCCGGCCCGGGGCCCCCGGGCCGTGACCGCCGCCCAAAGCCCGGCGACCGCGCGCGGGGTGACGGTCCGGACCGACGATGCCGCTCCCGGACCGCAGGATCCGGACCGCTCTGGCCCGGCCCATCACGAAGCTTCGGACGAGGTCGACGGTCCGGAGCGTGGCGAAGACGGCGGTCCGGACCGCACGGTCATCACGCTCACGGACCTGGAGCGGACCGCGCTGGACCGTCTCCGGACCGCGAACGAGCCGTTGAACCGGACCAACATCGCCAAGGCGGTCCGGACCGAGGGCGGTGCCATCGCCACGGACCGCGCCGGACAGATCGCCGTCGCCCTCAAGCAGCACACGGACCGCTGACCGGACCGCCCTGCCGCACATGGTCGTCCCCGGACCGCGCTCGCCCACCGAGCGCGGTCCGGGGACGGCCACGGCAGGCCGCTCGCCCGCACCCGCCCCGCGCGGGGACAGCGGGCCATGTACGACCCGAGCACCACCCCCGCCCCGCGTAACAGCCTCGGGGACCAAGCACTTCTCTCCTGCGCCCACCCCGAGATCTGGAGGTATTCCGCATGAACAGCAACGACCCGCATCACGCCCCCCTGCGCGATGTGGCGAAGAACCCCGAGGCGACCGCCCGGTACCTGGCCGATGTTCAGCGGGTCCTGCTGGACATCGGCAGGAACCTGGAGTACCTGACCCTGGAGACCCGCGTCCACTGCCGCGACACCCACGTCCAGGGCGACCGCTGGTTCGACGCGTGGATGCGCGCCCAGCCCGTCGAAAGGGCTTTGAAGGACGTGCTCAAGCACGTCGAGGGCGTCACCAACGGCCTGGAAAAGAGCGCATTCAAGCGCCGCGCCCACGACGAAGCGGTCGCGAATACCGCCAAGAAAAGGAAGGAAAGGGAACTGGAAAAGCAGCGGAAGAACGCCCCGCCGCTCCAGGCCGCCCCGCCGAGTCCGCCGCAGCAGGATGCGACCAGCCGGAATTCCGGCTATGGTGGCCCCACGTCGATTTACGACATGGGTAACAGGGAGTCGGCGTGACGCGCCCCCTCAGCAGCACGGAACGCTCCATTCAGGGGCGCAACAGCTGGCTGAAGGATGAGGAGCGCAGGGCAATCGAAAGTCGCGGCGAGTTGGGCCGGATGGAATTCTGGCTCCGCGTGACTCGAACCCGAATCACCCAGGACGTCAGGGCCGGCCGAGCCGACGTCATCCGCGGTTTCACCAGTGTCTGCCGACTCTTCAAGCTCGCGATCGACAAGCGGGCCGAGGGTGATCCGAGGCTGTGGAACCACCTCATGCAGTACGCGGACCAGGTGCTGGAGCAGCACGACCCGCGCCGCTGAACACCCACCAACGAAGGCCCCGCCGGACTCCGGCGGGGCCTTCGCCTCGCGTGATGCGTGCACACGTGCACGTGCACACGCGTGCACGCGAGACCCACCCGTTGTCAAGCCCTCTGGAGGGAGGTGCACCGTGTCCGACGTGGACGACCCGAACGGGATCCTGGTCCGTGGCCCATGGAGCGGTGAACCCTCATACGCCCCGCCGCCCATCCCGGACTTCGCCGACACCATTGCGCCGCCGGAAGACATTCCCGCCGCGCCGCCGGAACTCCCGGAAGAAACCACGATGGAACTTCCGGCGATTCCGGCCGCGCCGGACCCGACCACGGCATTGCGTTCGGACGGATTCGCCCCGCCGCAATACGGTGAAGGGGAAGGAGAATACGAGGAAGGCGAATGCGTTCAGTCGCGTTCTCTCGCCGATCGCCTCGGTGACTGGTTGGAATTCCGCCTCGAAATGGCGCGGTACAACCACGAAAGCGAAGCGCCTTTCCGTGAGGCTGAAATTGCACGGAAGGCCGCTTTGCTGGAGGGCCGCACCGCGCAGGAAGTCGCGATGATGGAGCAGAACGGAAAGCTCCACGCCGCGATGATGAAAGCGAAGGGAGACAAGGCGGCGGCACGCGGAAAGGCCGACGCCGACCGCATGAAGTCCCCCGGCTCCGGGCTCGGTGCGGACAAGGGCCGCTCGAAGGCCGGCGGCGGGGGCGGGTCCTCGCGCGGCGGCGGTGGCAGTGGTGGCGGCGCGTCCCGCAACGGCTCGGGAGCCGGAACGGTGCCCGGCTCGAAGGGGCCCGGCTCGAAGGGGCCCGGGGCGAAGGGGCCCGGGTCGCGCGGCTCGAACTCCGGCGGTTCCGCCGGGCGTTCGGGGTCCGGGGCGCCCGGGAGTGGCAAGGGCGGCACGAAGGGCCCTGGCCGGCCCTCTGGCGGCCGTTCTCCCGGTTCGGGGCACGCCGGGTCCGGCGGGGGTTCGAAGGGCTCCCACAGCGGTCCTGGCGGCTCCGGCAAGGGCAGCGGCCACAAGGGTGACGGCGGCCGGCCCCAACACCCCGGCCCGGCGTCCAACTCCCGTGCGGAACGGGCGCGCGGCCGCGCCGACCGCGCCTCCACCCGGCAGGCCGGGCGCCAGGAACGGCGCAGCGCCGGTCACTCCGCCGGTGTCGCCGACCGGGGCAAGAACCGGGACCAGGCGCGCGCCAACCGGCAGCGGGAATGGGAGGACCGCCGGGCGAGGAAGGCGGAGCGGGAGGCGGCACGCAAGGCCAAGCGGGAAGCCGCGGTGTCGGCCGATCCGGGTCGCACCACGCTGGGCAAGGCCGTCGGCGAGGAAGCCCGGCGCCGCTGGGACAAGCGCCGCGCCGACGCGAAGGCCGCCGCAGACGCCAAGGCGGCCGGCACGGAGAAGGTGAACCCGACCAAGGACAAGGCCGCCAAGGACGACAAGACCAAGGGTGCCGATCCGAAGGACACCGGCACGGACGCCGACGGCAAGGCCAAGAAGGACCCCAAGGACGGCCCTGACGGCGCTTCTGGCGACGGGAAGCCCGACCCGACGGGCGATGAATCCGGCAAGGATTCCAAGACCGGTGACGAGCCGTCTGACGGCTCGAAGAAGCGTCGCCGGTTCCGCCGGTTCCGGCGCCGCTCCGACGGCTCGGGCCGGCCCCGGCGGGGTCGCACCCGCGGTGCCGGGCATACCGGCCGCCGTGCAGGTCGGCGCGGACGGCGGTCCGCGGAGGGCCGGTTCGGACCACCGCCCACCCCGACGGCGGAGTGGCCCGATCACCCCAGCCGCCCGCCGC
The DNA here is from genome assembly GCF_036231985.1 of Streptomyces sp. NBC_01426. GTDB lineage: Bacteria > Actinomycetota > Actinomycetes > Streptomycetales > Streptomycetaceae > Streptomyces. Next base: position 260,365 of record NZ_CP109502.1, on the reverse strand, counting down.
GCCCCGCCGGATCCGCCACCGAGGACGACGTCGTCGACGCGGACATCGTCCCCGACGCTCCGGCCGCGGTGACGACCGGCGTCAAGGGCCTGCCGCCCGCCCCGGAGCCGCACACCGAACGTCCCGGCACCAGCCGACCCACCAGCACGGAAGGGAGCAGCGTGAGCAGCGCACAGGTCAGCAGGCCGTCCAGGCAGGGCAACTTGGCTGCCCAGCACCGTACGGACATCACGTTCGACGAGTACCTGATGGAGATGGCGAACATCGCCATCAAGGCCGCGTCCGACGAGGAGCGCGCCGAGGCGTTGAGGGAGGCGCTCGGCCGGGTCGCGGACGCTTTGGCGGAGATGGCCGCCGACCTGGCCGAGGACCACAACGTGTCCGCCGCCGTCACCGACCTGATCGCCGACCTGGCCGAGATGTCGGGGCGGATGAAGGAGCAGGCTCAGCGGTGCGCCGAGGAGTGCGGCATTGCCAAGGTGGCCGCCAGGCTCGGGGCGAGCGAGGTCGCCCGCGTGTACGGCGAGGACATGGACGCCAAGGAAGACGCGGGCCTGACGTCCGTGTCGGCCGCAGCCCACCACGACTAGAAAAGGGGACACCCGCTGATGAGCGACCTCGCACCCCGCGGTACCGGCATGGCCGCGGCTCCGGCCGACGGCGACAACCGCTACAAGTCCGTCCAGAGCAAGTTGGACAAGCTCGGCAAGGCCATGGACGACGCCGGCCTCGAACTCGAAGGTCTGCGGCGCAGCATGAAGGCCAACGCGGCCCACACCCACGACGTCGCCGGCGACATCGAGAACGCCCGCCTGGACGCCAAGTTCGTGGAGATGACCAACCTGGTCTCGGTGGCCCTGGGCGGTGCCGCCGTGGAGGTCAAGCGGCTGTGCGACAGCGCGCAGGAGACCGCCGACCTCACCTGGGAGGCCAAGCGCACCCACTCCCGGCTGTACGGGGCGCTGGACGACATCCGCTCCAACCGGCGTGAGAAGACCCCCCGGCCGGGCTTCCTCAACCGCTGACCCCTCCCCACCCACCCCGCCACGGGCGGCCCCGCGTTTCTGCGGGGCCGCCCGTCCTCGTTCCGAAGGAGAACCTGGTGTCCACGCCGCGCAGTGTCGTGCTCGAACGCCTCGCCTACACCCTCGCCGCGCCCGTGCTGGCCGTGGCCCCCAACGTCTACCCCGACAGCCCCGTCCACCAGATCGTGCAATGGGCCGGCGCCGCCGGGATCGGCGGCTGGCTCCTGGCCGCCAAGAGCGACGCGCACGGCGCCGGGCGCAAGATCCTGCGCTGGTCCCCGCTGGTCCTGGCGGCCGCCATCGACGTCACCGCCAAGACCACCGCCGGCTGGGGCCCCTGGTGGATGGATGGGCTGCTCGCCGCCGGCTGGGCGGCCGCCGGCTACCTGGTGATGCCGTTCTCCCGGCACGCCCGCACCCGCCACCGCCCCGCCCTCGCCGCCCCGGCCCCGCACCCGACCCCCGAGATCGCCCCGGAAGAGGCTCCGCGGCCGGTCGACGACGGCGCCGACCTCCTCACCCGCGACGCTCGGATGATGTGGGAGCAGGCCGGAAGCCCGGCCCGCACCCACATCGTCAAGGCCACCCGACACCCCGGGATGCAGCACGACATGACACTCCTGTTGCGCGCCTCGGAGCCCGGGCGGCCCATCACCGGCCTGTCCGAGACCGCGGTCGCCGCCCCCTTCGGCGTGCCCGCGCACGATGTCGTCCTGATGGACGTCGCGGTCCAGCCCGGCCGCCAGGGCGGGCCGGGCTGGCTGGAGGCCCGCATCACCCCCGACGCCAACCAGCGCCGACGCACCAAGCCGACCCCCCAGGAGCGCTGGACGGACAAGGTCGGCGGACCCAAGGGCGGCGCCCCCGGCTCCGAACTGGTCCACCACACCCGCGACGAGGAGCGCGGGGTCACCTTCTACCGAGCGAAAATGGCCGACGCCACCACCACCCCGCGCATCGACCTGGCGAAGGTCTGCCGCGGCCTGGGCCTGCCCGAGGACGACTCCTGCGTCTTCGTCCTCATCGACGGCACCGAGTTCCTCATCAGCGCCTTCGACAAGCCCCCACTGTCCGCGATCTTCCCCGCCACCCGCGAACTGCTCACCCCGGACGCCAAGGGCATGTACGTGTGCGGATACACCATCACCGGCCAGCCGGTGAAGAACATGGTGTTCCAGCACGACAAGAACGCCGCCCGGCACGGCCTCATCCTGGGCGTGTCCCGGTCGGGGAAGACGCAGTTCTTCGCGATCGACATGGCCGCCATGTCCCTCGCCGGGCAGGTCGTGTGGCTCTCCACCGTCCGCAAGGACGAGAAGACCACCGTCCTGGGGAAGTACATCGACCGGCAGGGCTCCAACGCCCTGTGGATGGCCCGCTCCCTGCGCGCGGCGAAGGCGCTGTGCGAGATCCGCGCGGAGATGCCCTGGCCGCACGACGGCGAGGCGCACGACTACAAGCCCGGCGACCCCCGCTGCCCCTACAAGCAGCTGAACGTGTTCACGGACGAGTTCATGACCGCCGCACAGGACGCCCAGTTCGGCGCGTTCATCCAGACCGACGGCGACGACCTCACCGTCACCGGCCTCAAATACGGCATCGGCCTCAACCCGGCCGGCCAGTCCCCGTTCGCCCACAACGGGTTCTCCACCGAGATGAAGGACAACCTCCGCCAGAACAGCCGGCCGACCATCTTCAACATGGGCAGCCCCGCCGCCACCCGCAAAGCGGCCGAGGGCACGATGGAGAACACCTACGACGTCCCGACCATCCCCGCCCGCTACGCCCAGCAGGAAGGCTCCGCGATCGAGCGGGCCATGCGCGGCGAGGCCGACCCGGAGAACGGCGTCTCCACCGGAGGCGTCGCCATCATGGTCATGGACAACGGCCGCGCGGTCCTCATGCGGTCCCTGTACGCGGACTTCGACACCGACCTCGCCGAGCTGTTCCCCGAGGTCGTCAACCGGCTCACCGACCACGAGGTCAGCGAGCTGACCAAGCGCGGCCTGTGGTTCGACTGGAACGAACCCGTACGCCCCGGCGAGTTCTGGCCCGAGCCCAACGACGACGACGACGACGGCGACGACGATGGCGGCTCCCGCCGTCGCGATGGCGGGGGCGGTAAGGGCGGGCCCAAGGCAGCCAGTAACCGCTCCGAGCCCCAGATCGCCTCGCCCCGCCAGGCACTGGAGGCCATCAGGAGCCTTAGCGATGTCTGAGAGCCGCCCATCCCTGTCCGGAGGCGGTACGAGCCGGCTGCCACGATCAAGCCGGATCGTTGGGGCGGGGCCAGTGACAGTGCCAGATACACCCCCGAGGCGTGGGTGGAGGACCGCCACGAAACTCTCTAAGGCATTCGCTTGCAATGCATTCACGTGAGATGCATATTGGACTGGCGGGCCGGGGTGCCCCCTCGTCTACGTGCTTCGCAGCAGACCGCCTCCAGCCTGGCAGCTCGAACTCCTCGGGGGAGGGCCGTCAGGTTGCCAACTCGGCCTCCCGCCCCGAGACCTCCCAACTCGCCAGCATCAGCGGCCCGAAGGACCCCGTCATGACCAACGTCCCGGTCCACCCCGTCGGAACCGACCGCCCGCAGTCCCTGGAGCACCGCCCGATCCGGGCGGCGCGCGCCCGGCGTGCCGGGGTGAAGCTCCTGTCCGCCGTCGTCCGCTACAACGGCATCACGATCACCGCGGTTGTCACCGCTCTCGGCGTCCACGCGTTCACTGCCCGGATCAACCCGGACCGCTGGGACGGCGACACCCTCTACACGCTGCCGGAGGACCTCAGCGACATCCGCGACGAGTTCAACTCCGGCGCCGACCCGACCCAGCGCAGCCTGCGTACCGGCGGACTGCTGGATACGACCGCCGCGCTCACGCGCAGGCTCGCCGGGCAGGGGAGGAGGGTCAGGCCCAGCGCCTCCACGCGTCCGCCCTCCACCTGAGCAAGGCCGACGGCGTGCTCGGGCGCGGTCGGGCCGGTGACGAGCCGGCCGCCGACGCCCGTAAGGATCTGCAGTAGAGACACCCCGGGGACGGCGGCCAGGTCGCCAAACTCAGCCCGCCGCCCCCGGGTCTCCCAACCCGCTCCAACCGGAGCAGGAGGGTCGGAACCATCGTCCCTCACCATCCGCCAGGAGCACACATGACCCCCCGACCCGACACCGAGCCCAGCACTACGGAAGACATCAAGGCCGCCGTCCAGATCGCCCAGAGCGCACGCGACAACGCCGTACTCGCCGCCGAGAAGGAGTTCTGGCAGCGGATGGGTGAGCTCAGCAAGAGCTACCACGGCGCCCAGCAGGACGTCGCCGACGCCATGGGCCGCAAGCGCGACTACGTCTACAAGAACGTGCGGAAGTACACCGCCTGATCCACCCCCTCCGGGGCCGGCCACCAGGTCGCCAACCACTCAGCCGGCCGCCCCCGGAGCTCCCGACCCACCATCTCGCAGCACGCAGGAAGGCTTCGCCATGCCCGCATCCGCAGCACCCGCCGCCTTCGGCCCCCAGGCTCCCGACGCGAGCACGCGCCTCCTGGCCGACGAGGTCGAAGCCTGGCTCAAGAAGATCACCCCGGCCCCCGCGGCCGCCCCGGCCCCCGAACAGCCCGCGCCTCCTGCCGGATTCGACATTCCCGCCCTGGCGGCCGCCGGCCTCGCCGAGGTCGAGCGCAGCGAACGAGCCACCGCCGCCGCCCAGGCGGCCGCACGCCCCTCCCTGCTCGACCGGATCACCCGCCGCCACCAGCGCCCGGCGACCCGGGCCAGCGTGCACATCCGCCGGGCCGCCGCCGCGCTGGCCACCGGCGGATGGTGCCGCGGGGAGCTGCGTGACGCCACCGGCCGGCACTGCATTCTCGGCGCCCTCATGGCCGCCCCGGCCGACAGCGACACGGTCGGTCGCTCCCACATCTACATCCGCTCCGCGATGGCCGAATCGGCCGCGTACGCCCAGCCGACGCCCGACTACCGCGCCCGCATGGAGGCGCAGTGGAGCCGGGAGGGCCGCGACCCGCGGTCTCTGGGTCGCCAGTTCGACATCGCCGTGCACAACAACGTGGTCGCCCCGACGGTCGGCGCCGTCCTCGACCTCCTGCAGCGGGCCGCCGAGTTCGCCGAGCGCGCGGGGGACTGACGGGGGCGGCAGGGGAATCCCCCTGGACGCAGTGACATGTAGTGGGTATAGTTTTCTTGTTGGGGTTCGGGTTCTCCTCCGGATCTCCCCGACCACCCACCCGACCTGACCGAATCAACCCGGAAGGCGCCCCGCATGCACATCTCCATCGAGCGTTTCCTCTTCGGAGGCGGCCCCTACAGCAAGTACGCCAAAGCCATCGCCCCCCACGCCGAGAAGCTCGTTCGCGACAAGTTCGGCCCCCTGCCGGCCATCCACCTGATCCTCAACGGCGACGCGAGCCAGCTCGACCACCTGGTGAACACCGCGGAAGCCAAGCTCCTGCCCGGCGTCACCCCCACGGACGTCAACGCCGCCAGCCGCGCCGACCGCCACTCCCGCCGGGCCTACGGCCAGACGACCATCGACCGCGATGGCGTACTGATCGTCCTTCAGATCGCCAACATGCACGGCGAGATCGATGTCGCCCAGACCCTCGTGCACGAGCTCGTCCACGCCCACCAGCTCGGCAACCGCACCGCCCGCGGCCTCCACCTGGACTACCTCAAGCACGTCTGGGGCCAGACGCCCATGAAGTCCAACACCGTCAGCGCCTACGAGCTGCTGATCGACCAGCGCGAGCACGAGGCCTACGACGCCGAGGACCTGGCCGCCCGGCTCTGAACCCGACAGGAGGACCGCCATGCAGATCCGACATCCTTGGCCATGCCGTGCGGACCGCCGCCTCCGGCGCGCCGCCACGACCTTCTCCGACCTCGGCGAACTGACCGCCCGCTGGCTCGAAGGCGACATCCGCTCCCGCCCCGAGATCATGCCGAACCACGCGCCCGACGACGAGACCCTGCCCCTTATCCCCTGCCTGGCCGCCGCGAACCGCGCCGGATTCCTCACCGACGACTCCCAGCCCGGCCACAACGCCGCCGACCGCGCCGGCAACCTGTGGGAGCAGCGCGCCGCCGTCACCGGATTCGTCGCCGACCCCGAGATCCTCACACGCCTCGTCGACTCCGCCGAGCAGGCCGGCCTCGACCTCCTCGTCCGATTCCAAGGCGACGACCACCACCCGGGGCTGCTCGTCTCCCGCGCCAACGGCTTGGCCTACACCTGGTACGGCCGCACCCCCAACCCTCCCCGAACTCCGCGACGCCTGGCCCCGCCGCCTCGTCGGCGACACCGCCTTCGAAGCCGTCACCCGCGCCCACCAGCTCACCCTCGCCGCCACCGCCTTCGAGCCCGGCGACATCCTCTGGACCGCCCTGGACGAAGCCCTGCACCTGCCGAGCGCGGCCAGCTGCTGACGGCCCCCCGCGATGCCCGGCCTCCAGGGCCGGGCGTCGCCGAGGACCGGACAGACCGGCCCGCAACGAGACGGAGAACCGATGACCTCTCCCACCGACCCCGACACCGTGATCGCCGACATCTGGCGTCTCGCCGCCGCCGGCACGCTGCCGCTCACCGCACCGATTCTCCAGCTGCTCGGCGCCGCCATCGTGAACCAGGCCCGCCTGGCCGCTGCCGAGGCCGTCTTCCCCGGCATCACCCACCTCACCGACCACGGGCCGGGCGAACTCACCGCCTATCGCGCGCAGGCCAACGCCATCCCGTACGGCACCTTCACCACCCGCGAAGCCGCCCGGGCCTGCGCCGAGACCGTACTGAGGCAGCACCGTCCCCTCGCCCCGGGCCTGTCCACCGGCTGGGCACCGGAGTCCGGCGATACGGACGCCACCGAGGAGCTGATGCTCTTCGGCCCCGGCCAGGACGACGAGGACGGCACGGGCGTACTCGTCACTCCGCTGACGGTCAGCGTCCTGTACGACCCGGACGCCGAGGGATGACGATGCCCCAGTTCATGTGGGAGGTGGACGTCCCGATAGAGCGCGCCGGCACCGGCGAACGCGGTGTGCACGTCTTCACCGGACTCGCCGAGAACGGCAGCGAGGCGCGCCAGGCCGCACGACGCGCCTGGGAGACGGCACTCCTCCACACCATGGCCGACCAGGACATCCCCGCCGCCACCAGTCACACCGACTGGTCCGCCCGCGGACTGCGCGCCGGATGGGACCTGCGCTGGAACCAGGCCACGCACCACTACATCACCCGATAGATCCGCCCCGGGACGGCCGTCAAGGCCTGAGAAACCGCCGGCCGTCCCGGGCCCCTCACCCGCCAAAACAGGAGAGAGACCACCATCATGCACAACACCCGCCGCAAGAAGCAGCCCAGGACCTCAACGGCCCACCGACTGGGCATCGCCGCACGGATCCTTGAGTCTCTGGTCAAGACCAACCCACAGCTCGTCGACCGCGAGTTCGTCTGCACCTGCTGCGACGTCGCCTGGGAGGGCGATGAGGCCGACTGCTGGAACTGCGGCCTGCCCGCCACCTTCAGCTCTCACCGCCCCGGCTCCGCACTGGCACGCCTCCTCGCCACCCCCACGATCTCCCACACCCTTACCCGGACGGGAGCGGCGTCGTGACCGGGCTCATCTCCCTGAACTGGCTGATCGGCGACCAGGCCCTCAGCGACCACATCCGGGCCCGCGTCAACGAACTCGTCGACCAAGGCGTCGAGTACAAGCAGGCCTGCACCACCGTCACCGACGCCGCGGACGCAGGCGAGGCGTGGGCCGTCGCCGCCACCCGGCAGACCTGGATCCGCCGCCACGACGTCGACCCCGACGAGATGCCCCTCCGCAGCCTGTACGTCCTGGAACGCACCGACACCCACGTCGTCGTCGCGTACGTCGACCTCGACAAGGCAGCGGACGACTCGGACGCCGGCGACCGTTCCAACCTCCCGCCGGATAAGGCGGCCCACAACGACCACACCCAGGGCGTCGTCTACCCCTTCGACGCCCTGGACATGAGCTTCGAACTTGCGGCCTGGGAACCCTTCGAGCACCTGCTGCCCACCGCCGCCGTCCCGGCCTCCGGCACCACGGGTGCGGAGGAGTGACCGCCCCCGAGCGCGCCCCGTGGCCGCGGCTGACCGGCAGCGAACCTTGCATGGCGCCCGGTGCCGACCCCGAGCACTGGACGGGCTCTCCGGCGCAGCGCCTGAAGGGGCAGGAGGAGTGCCTCGTGAACTGCCCGGAGTCCACCCGCCGGCAGTGCCTCGCCTGGGCCCTCGACCACCCGACCCACGCTGGACCCGGTATCTGGGCCGGCACCACCTACACCGACCGTCGCCGGCTGCGCGAGCTCCGCGCAGCCGCCACGAAATAGGGACCTGGCCCCGCCGGCCGTCCGGGTCGCACCGGACGGCCCGCGGCCCCCTCTCCTGCACACCCGCGCACCCCGGCCCGGTCGGCGGCGCGCCCACCCACCCGGAAGAGAGCACCGATGAAGCTGCGCACCGACCTCGCCCCGCTCGCCGCCGCCGTCACCGACGCCGCCCGGGCCCTGCCCGCCCGGCCCCCCGTACCCGTCCTCGCCGCGATCCGGCTGGAGGCCACCGCCAGCGCCCTGAGCGTCGCCGCCTTCGACTACGAGACCAGCGCCAAGGCCACCGTGGACGCCGAGGTCACCACCCCCGGCACCGTCCTGGTCTCCGGCCGCCTCCTCGCCGACATCACCCGCACGATCAAGGGCAACGCCCCGGTAGACCTCGAACTCGACGGCGCCCGCCTGGTCCTGACCTCCGACCGCATCCGCTACACCCTGCACACACTCCCGCTGGGGGAGTACCCCACCCTGCCCCGCCCCGCCCCGGCCGCCGGGACCGTTTCCGGTCCGGCCCTCGCCGAAGCGGTCCACCAGGTCGCCACCGCCGCCGGACGTGACGATGCCCTGCCGATCTTGACCGGCATCCAAGCCGTGATCACGGACGACACGATCGGCCTTGCCGCCACCGACCGCTACCGCTTCGCGCTCCGCTCCATCGCCTGGAGCCGCGCCGCGCCCACCGGCACCACCGACACCGTCACGATTCCGGCCAAGTCCCTCGCCGAAGCCGCCAAGATCCTCGCCTCCGACGAGCAGATCCACCTCACCCTCCCCGCCGATCACGGCGTCCTCGGCCTGACCGGCCACTCGCGCACGCTCACCCTGCGCGCCATGGAAGGCCGACTGCCGGATCACAAGGCCCTGTGGCCCACCGACTTCACCGCAACCGCCGACTTCGACAGCGCCGACTTCGCCCATGCCGTCAAGCGCATGGCCCTCGTCGTCGAACGCGGCCACGCCGTCACCCTCCACCTCACCGACGGCGACATGGCCCTCAGCGCCGGCACCTCCGATGACGCCTCCGGCCGCGATCGGATCCCCGCCACCACCGATCTGCTCACCGGCGCCCCCGTCTCCATCGCCTTCAACCCCGGCTACCTCCTCGACGCCGTCGCCGCGCTGAACACGGACCGGGTTCGCCTGCGAATCGTCCACCCCGCCAAGCCGGCGCTGCTCGTACCCACCGACGAGGACGCCACGGCGCTGAGCTACCTGATCATGCCGATGCGCTAGGCGGCCCGCCCTCGGGGGCGGCCCCCAGTCGAGCCCGCCGCCCCGGCCCGCGGTGCCGACCGCCGCCCACGTTCAGACTCACCACCCCCACGCCAACGACGCAAGGAGAAACGTGTTCGAAGCCGGCGACGAGGTAGAGATCCTCGCCTGCGGGGACGACCCCCGGGTCACGGGCAAGAAGGGCAGGATCGTCGACGACGGACTGCCCGGCAAGCATCGGCCCCGTCCTGTGCCACACGCGCGAGCTACGCGCGACGGGCCGATGACGATGTTGGACATCGGCCGGCAGCGGATGCCCGCACGACTACCGGCATCACCCCCAAACTGCGCCGGCCTCCCGCCCATTTCCCGAGAACGAAGGACATGCCGATGAACCGCGAGCACCACCACCGCGACCTTCAGGCCGCCGGCCGCATCGCGGCCGCCGCCACCTCCGAGCAGCTGCTCAACCCGTCCGACACCTCCACCGACCGGCCCACGGTCGTCACCCTCTGCGGCTCCACCCGCTTCTGGAGCGAGCTCGCCGAGGCCAACTTCCGCGAGACGGCCGCCGGCCGCGTGGTCCTCGCTCCCGGCTGCGACATGAAGAAGGCGCACCCGCTGTGGGCCGAACCCGCGGCCGCCGAGGAGCTCAAGCTCGCACTGGACGCGCTACACCGCTGGAAGATCCGGGCCTGCGACCAAGTCCTGGTCGTCAACACCGGCGGATACATCGGCGACTCCACCCGCGCCGAGATCGCCTACGCCCACCAGCTCGGCCGGCCCGTCCGCTACACCGACCCGGTCGGCCACGCCGTCATCCTCCACCGGCCCGGCCTGGACCCCGTACGGATCGGTCCGTACGAACACGAGAGCCACGCCGAGGAGATCGCCGCCGGCCTGCGCGGGCAGCTGCACTCCACCGCGCACGTGGAGGGCACGGTCATCGCCACCGGCGCCTTCCGCCCCGACCTCGACCACCTCGAACCGCGGGTGCCCACCGACCCGTTCGCCCTGGCCGAAGCCATGGACAACGACCCCGACGGCGATGGCACCGGCCGCAACTTCCCCGACCTCTACGCCCGCCTGTGCGCCCAGGAGCCCGCCGAGCGCGCGAGCAACCTCTGGGGGAGGGCCGCCTCTGCGTACGACGACCTGCACGCCGACCCCGTCGACGAGTAGTCGACCCCTTTCCTGAACGCCAATCACGAGTTGGCCAAGTCTGAGTTGACATGCCAACTCAGACTTGGCATCATTGAGGGGTGGGCAAGGGCCCGCACCGACGACCGGAGGCGACGAATCATGGAGCAGATCCAGCAGTTATCGCAGGCCGCCCCCACCGAGGCGCGCCTGGCCCAGGCCCGCACCGAGGTGATTGCCGAGATGGGCAGGACCGACGCCAAAGCGTCCGCGCTCCTGACCGTCCTCGGCCTCCCCCTCGCCGTCCTGATCGCCACCGTCCCCGGTCACGACCTCCCCGTCGCCGCCACCATCGCCGCCGGGATCGGCGCGGCCGCCCTGGCCGCCGCGATGCTCCTGGTCCTACTGATCGTCCGCCCCCGCCTCGGCGGCGACGTCAGCGGCTCCTACCTCCACTGGGCGACCTGCACGCCCGAACAGGCCGCCGCCGACATCGCCACCGACCGCAGCGCCGAACTGATCGTGGTCCTGTCCCGGATCGCCGCTCGGAAGTTCCGCGCGCTCCGGCTCGCCATCGACATCACCGCCGCTGCCGTCGCCCTGCTGGTCCTCGCCGGGATCATCGCCCTCGCCGTCTGACCGACCGAAGGAGAGGGGCATGCTCGCCGAACTGATCCGCCGAGCCCTCGGCTGCCTGACCACGCCGATGAAGACCGCGCAGTTCGAGTGCCACAAGTGCGGGCTCTCAATGAAGATCACCGACTACCCCGACCGCATCGGACCCATCCTCGACACCGCCCTCACGCACGCCTGCGAGCCCGAGGCCAAGGCGCTCTGACCCCCGGGACGGGCGGCATCACCGGCTACCAACCAAGCCGCCCGCCCCGGGCCAGCCCAACCCGCTCTCAACCGGAGCAGGGGGCAGCTACATCGTCCCTCAACCGACACGGAGCCGATCACCATGACCCCCACCAAACCCGACACCCCCGAGGCCGGCGAGGTCAGCGCGGCCAAGGCCCGCCTCGACAAGGCCGCCACAGTGCGCAACCAGGCCATCGAAGCGGCCCACCGCGCCTACTGGGCCGCGGTCAAGGCCGAGATGGACGCCAAGACCCTCACGCAGAGGGCCGTGGCCGAACACCTCGACTTCAGCCGCGAGCACATCCGCAATCAGGTCAACCGCTACACCGCCGACCAGTAGGCCGGCGCCGAAGATCCCAGGGGCGGCCGCAGCATCGGCCAAGAGGTACGGCCGCCCCCAGGGCTCCCCGTCCAGAGCAGAACCGGACCGCAGGCTGGGCGTTCCTCACCGAGACCCTGACCGCCGCCGGGTTCCCCACGGGCACCTGGCCGACCGCGATGCTGCAGGTCCGCCACCACGACCTGCCCGACCCCGACCCGGCGCCGCCGGCCATCGCACCCGCGCCTCCGCCGGTGCCGAACACCTGGCGCGCCCTGTTGCGCCGAGACCTGGCCCGCCTCCTGGCCGCCCTCGGCCGGAACCGCTAGCTCCAACACCCCGAGCGCCCGGCGCCGCGAACCGCAGACGGCCGCCGCCCGGTCCCCAAGAACCGTCACGAGAAGAGGAGAGATCCATGATGAGCGAGTACACCCCCGTGGACATCACGCCGCCGGAGCTTCAGCCGTCGGCACTGGCACACCACGTGCCCAACTGGGCAGAGGCGGCGCCCACACCGACCGATGTGCACGACTGGGACCAGCGCCGGGCGACCGCGCTCGTCCCGTTCGAACTCGACGGGCGAGGCTGGCCGATGCACCCGCACGGTCGCACCGGCCGTACCGGCCGCAACCTCGGGAAGTGGGGCGAGAACCAGGCCGCGGACCCGATCGTCGTCGCGGGCAGCGGCGACCAGCGCCGGGTGCTGCTGATCACTCGGACCGACATCCACGTGGAGGCGATCCCCGGCGGCATGGTCGATCCCGGCGAGACCGCCCCGGCCGCCCTGGTCCGCGAACTGCGAGAGGAAACCGGCATCGATCTGGCCGACCACCACCCGATCGTCCTCGGCCGCGACGTCGTGGACGACTGGCGCAACAGCGACAACGCATGGGTCGCCTCCACCGGCGCGCTGTACCTTCTGCCCGCCACAGTGACCGCCGTCGCGGCCGATGACGCCCTCGACGCCAACTGGTGGCCGTTCGTCTCCCTCGACCAGCTCGACGCCGCGGTTATCGCCGCCGGCCGCACCCTCTACGCCGCGCACCGGCCGCTTCTGCAGCGCGCACTGGACCACCTCGCCAAGTAGGGAGTGTGCGCGGGTGCAGGTAAGACCGTTGCCGGCCGTGCGCGCCACCGCGTCCCTGCTGGCAGGCCCCGGCCGAGTCTGGCAGATCCTCCTGGCGCCCCCGACCTCATTGCCGGAGGTCGGGGGCGCTGGCGTTTCCACGACATAAAGGCCAAGTTCGAGTTGGCCAATTTCATGTTGATACGCCAACTTCTTGTTGGCATTCTTGGGGGGTCGGGCCGCCCTGACCCGGCACCCCACAGCTCAGCCCCGCCACCCACTCCGAGGAGTCGAAGTGACCAGCGAGACCCCGGCCCCGAAGCACCTCGCCACGATCACCGGCATCGAGACCCCGGCCCGCGCCAGCCTGACTGCCGACGGGGGAGACCTCGCAGACCTCGCCCCGGCCGCAGCCGCCGCGCTCCGCCTGCTCGCCGACGCCATCACCCGCGGCCACGCCAATCAGGGCGACATCGTCCAGGCCCTGAAGGACGCCGACGTCCACGAGGCCTTCGCCGACGTCCTGGTGGCCGCCTCCAGCGCCGTGATGGACGAGACCGAGGACCCCTACGACATCGACTACAGCCTCCCCGCCGACAGCCTCAGCGGCGCGGCCAGCCAGGTCCGCGACATCTTCCACTGGATCTGACCAACCCACCCCGCACGAGACCCGATCGACTCACCGCCCACCAGGAGAGGCCCGCCGTGAAGACCTGCGTCTTCTGCTCCATCGCCGCTGGCCAGGCCCCGGCCGCCATCTTCCGGGAATGGCCCGACGCCCTCGCCATCCGACCGCGCACCGGCGGAGTGACCGACGGTCACGTCATGGTCCTGCCGCGCGTTCACGTCGCCGACGCAGGCGCCGACCCGGAGGTGACCGCCGCGGTGTATCGCCGCGCGGCCGAGCTGATGGCGGAGCTCCCCGCCGCCAACCTCATCACCTCGAAGGGAACCGAGGCGACCCAGTCCGTCTTCCACCTGCACGTCCACGTCGTGCCCCGCCAGGAGGGCGACAACCTGCCCCTGCCCTGGACCCCGCAGCACGCTGCCCGCGCCGCCGCGCAGAACGGAGCCTCCTCGTGAACAGCATCAATCTCGTCATGGCCCGCGAGCCCATCCGGGGTGGGCCCGTCCGTCTTCCTCGCCGGACCCACCCCGGACAAGAGCGCACCCGTCCCGTCTTGGCGGCCCCAGGCCGCCGACGCCCTGGCCGCGCGGTGGACCGGTGCCCAGCCGCGTACCATCTTGGTCCCGAATTCCGGCGCGGCCAGCGCCGACCGCTACGAGACCCAAGTCGACTGTGGTCGACACGAGCGCTGCACGGTGCAGACGCCGAACGGCACCTGAGTGATCGTCGACCGGACCCGGCTCGAAGACAAGAGCCCCGGACGTCGCGTCCGGGGCTCTGCTGTGGCCAGCTGTTCACGGCCCTTCGAAGACGTCAGTCCGTCTCGACGTAGGCGACCAGGACCAGGGTGCCGAGGGCGGTCGGCACGTACACGATCCGGACGCCGTCCTCGCGGTATTCACGGATCGCGCCGTGCTTCGACAGCACGCCGATCTCGGGATTCCTGGAGACGGCCACCAGTACGGGGTCGAGCCGGAGGCGCTCGGCCTCCGTCATCTTCTCGACCTGGTCCTGCGCCACGTCGTAGAAGACGATGCGGGCGCGCTTGGGTGCGTGGCGTCCCATCAGGCGACGTGCGAGGTGGGAGCGGAGTCGTCGAGCGGGGGCTGCCCGAGGTTCTCGCGCAGGTCCTCCCAGGAGGTGACGGCGTCCAGATCGACGCCCTCGCCGGCCAGGCGCTCCAGGACGTAGGCGATCTGCGGGTCGCTGTCAGCCATCTCCCGCGCGTCGGCACGCAAGGCTTCCTGCTCGGCCGGGTCGAAGACGATCCGCATCGCGGCCTCCAAGTCGTAGATGCTGCAACGAGGCTAGCGCAGGAGGACGTGCCCGGAACCCGGAAGGCGAAGAGGACGCGGAGACCAGCCGGTGTGCGGGGGAGCCTTGCGGCCGGCGGAAAAGAAAGCGGCCGGCGCCCACTTCCGCCGAGGCGGGTGGCAAGGGCGCCGGCCAACCGAAAACACACTCCGCGGGAGACCCGAGAGATGTATCTCGCTTCCGAGTGTATCCGTACGCCGCGGCGGTGCGACCACTCCACTTGCCAACGGTGATGCAAGATAGGTAATGTTTTCTTGTTTGCGGGTGGTGGCAGCCCGCGGCACCGAACACACCCCAACACCCTGGAGGCCCTGTGTCTTTCTCCCTGACGTACCCCGCCGGCAGCCCGACGCAGACCGCGGGCGCCGCGCCTGCCTGGCCGGCGACCTCCGCGGCCGCCGTGGCCGAACTCGCCCGGCTCGCCCAGCTCCTGACCGAGGCCGGCGTCACCAACGTCCCCGCCACCGGCGTCCTTGCGATCCCCGGACTCGCCGCCGGCCCGGGCGACACCGCCGGCATCCGGGTGCGCACCACCGGTAACCCGCCGCATGCCGTGTACGTCATCGCCGGCGGCAGCATCACCCCGCACACCGGCGCCGACAGCGCCTTCGCCCGCCTCCACCCGCTCATCGAGGCGGCCGCCCGCCCCTGCGACGGATGCGGCGCAGAGGCCGGCGCGCCGTGCAACCCGCACTGCCTGCCCGACCCCACGAACGACTGACACCCCACCGGCGGGGCGCCCCGAGCGCCCCGCCCCGCGATGAAGGAGAAGCACATGATCCGCGCCGGACGCCTGCAGCACGTCCAGACCATGTCCGACCTGGCCGATGCCCTCGGCAAGAAGCTCGTCACCGTCCGAAACCAGAAGCCGTACGCGGCCGAAGGCCACCCGGCGCCGATCAGCTCGCCCAGCGCCCGCAACCAGCTCTGGGACGCGGAGCAGACCAAGGCCTACTACGCCGGCGAACCCATCCCCGAGCTGCCCCAAGTCGACGACGACGAGGACCTCCTGGACCGCCACGAGGCCGCCGAACTGCTCAGCATCGCCCCCGTGACCTGGAACACCTACAAGAAGGACCCGGACCTGGCCGCCGGCGTCGTCCTCGTGCCCGCGGGCCCCAAGGGCACCGAGCACTGGCCCCGCCACCTGGTCCTCGCGTACAAGAACAAGCGCCCCGGCAAGGCCGCCGGCGGCGGCCGCCCCACGGGCAGCGGCGACATGATCCCCCGCGACGAGATCCTGCCGCGGATCGCCGAGCTCCTGGACGCCGACCCCGCCGTCAAGGGGGAGTACGTCGCCGAAACCCTCGGCATCACCTTCCGACCCACCGCACAGTCCGGCCTGGCCACCCTGCGCGGCCGGCGCATCGCCGACCTCGTCGAGAAGCAGCCAGGCCTGGACCTGAAGGACGCCGCCCGCCAGCTGGGCTACCCCGCAACCCAGGTCCAGGCCGACAGCATGGCCATCGCGGTCGCCGAACGGGAGCTGCGCGCACGCAAGGATCAGCCGTACCTGCAGCGGACCGCCGACTTCCTGGCCGCGGCCGGCATCGCCCAGGAAGTCCAGGTGGAGATGCGCCAGCCCGACGGAGAACACGTCGCCGCGGCCGTTCCGCTCGACACCGACCAGCCGGCCGCGGCCGTGGTGTGGGACTCCCGCTACGGATGGCGGACCGCCACCAGCCGCCGCCACCCCATCGGCAAGGCCACCGACACGCCGCCCGAGGGGGAGGGCATCCGCTACCTGGGCAGCGGGCTCCGCCCTGAGCCCGAAGAGCTCCTCGCCGCCCTGCGCGACGGACGCAAGGGCACCAAGCGCCCCCACCCCACGCCCTGAACCGCGCCCTCCGCCATCGAGACGCGAGCCCCGACCCCCGTACGCAATCCGGCCCAGGCCGTCAAACCCCACAGACAATGGAGGCACAGCGTGAGCACCGAGCAGTCCGACTCCGACGCGTACGGCCAGGAGCTGGCCCGCATCGGCCATCACCAAAGCGAGGCGACAGGGGCGCGGTTCACCGTGTTCAAGGCCCTCGCCGCCCTCGGCGTCACTCCCGAGCAGGCGGACGAGATCGTGTCGAAGCTGGAAGCCGGCGCCGTGGCGGGGGCCCACACCTGGATCTCCGAGAGCAGCGCCCCGCACGGGTCAGATCCGCAGTTCGAGGACGGATGGCACGCCGGGGTCCGCGACGTCGCCAGCCACCTGCTGCGCATCGCCGACACCACGGCCACCACCCAGCGCGGACTCGCCGCCTCCAGCGCCTTGCTGCTCGCGCACCCTCGGCAGCCGGCCCCCTCCACTCCGGAACCCCCGGCGCAGGAACAGGCTCCGGCCCTGGACACGAAGGAGGTCTTGTCGGCGGCACGGCGCTGCACATGGGCCTTGGCCGACCCGACCGACTTCCTCAGCTCCGAGGCGTCGGACGAAATCCTGACCGTGGCGCTCAGCGCCGTGCGCGAGGACGAGCGAGCAGGATACGTCGAGCGCCTTCAGGTGTTCGCCGAACAGCACCGCGCACGCCTGGAGGAGTTGCTGCGCTCGTACGGCCCGGGCAGCAGGCCGGCCGAGCACGGCCGCTACATGCTGGCCGGTCAGCCCGAAAGCCTGATCGTCTGCGAGCGGATGGAGACCGCGCCGTTCCTGCTGCGTGGCCGGTGGAAAAAGGCGTTGGAGACCGTTCTCCTGGACGACCTTGAGTTCGCGTGGGGGCCGCGTACCCGCTTGAACCGGTGAACCTCTTCGGCAGACGTCGACGGGCCCTTGCGGCGAGGACTCATCCGGTGGCCGAAGCCGGCCCTGCCCCGAACGCTGGCACGTCCTCGGCGCCCACGTCCAGGCGCAGCCGCTTGAATCGGAGCGGGTGCCGGAACACGCCGCCCCGGTCCACAGCCCGGTCTGCGCTGATCTCCGCCACCGCCTCCGGGCGGACCAGGACCGCGTCCAGGAAATCGCGGGACCCCCACGCGGCGGCGAACCGCACCCCCGTCCACGGATGCCCGGGGCCGGCGGCGGTCAGGTGCTCCGCGACCTGACGGGCCTGCTCCGGGCGCAGCGCGACAGTTCGGCCTACCGCCCGGAGGCGGCCGGTGTCGTCGTAGCGTCCGAGGACCAGCAGCTGCGGGCGGGTCAGTGTGCCGGTGACCGCGCCGACGATCGCCTCTGTGGTGTCCCGTCTTCTGATCTTGGACCAATGCCGTTAGGTTAGTCTGTTCCTCCGTGGTGTATGGCGGGTCTTCAGGGGGTGTTTGTGGAGCCTGAGTTGCGTGATGTGGTCAGCGTTGGGCTGCTGGCGCGGGTGTATCCGGCCGGGCTCGTGGACGAGGTGCTTGAGGTGTGTGGGCGGGTGGAGCGGCGGTCTCGGCTGCTGCCGGCTCGGTTGATGGTGTACTTCGTCCTCGGGATGGCGTTGTTCTCGCCGGACCCGTATCTGGAGGTCATGCGCAAGACGACGTTCGGGCTGCGGCAGATCGGCCTGCTGGGGGCGTGGCGGGAGCCGAGCAAGCCGTCCATCTTCCTGGCACGTCAGCGGCTGGGAGCCGAACCGTTGCGGGAACTGTTCACCCGCGCCGCCGTACCGCTGGCCGAGCCCGCGGACACCTGGGCCTTCTGGCGTGGGCTGCGGCTGATGGCGGTGGACGGCACCTGCCTCGACCTGGCGGACACCGCGGCCAACGACGAGGAGTTCGGCCGACACGGCGGCCGACCGAAGGAGGGCAGGGAGCCCTACAAACGGGCGGCGTTCCCCCAGGCCAAGATCGTGGGACTGGTCGAGTGCGGCACACACGCCGTCATCGACGCGGTGATCAGCGCGTACGCGGTCCACGAGGCGCCCACCGCCCGAGACCTGGCCCGCTCGATGGGCCCGGGCATGCTGGTTCTGGGCGACCGCGGCCTGCCGGGCGTGGACCTGTGGCGGGCCTGGTCGGACTCCGGCGCCGATCTGCTGCTGCGACTGGCGAACAGACGCTACGGACTCGCGCCCGACCGGCTCCTGCCGGACGGCTCCTGGATCACCACGATCCACGGCCGGGCCGACCACCGACGCGAGCACGGCATCGAGGTCCGAGCCCTGCGCTACCACCTTGACGACGGGCGGGAGACCTACACGCTCCTGACCACCCTGCTCGACCACGAGCGGTACCCCGGCCCCGAGTTGGCCGCCCTCTACACCGAGCGGTGGGAGATCGAGACGACCTTCAAGGAGCTCAAGACCCAGCAGATCGGCGCGGGCACCGTCCTGACCAGCAAAACCCCGGACGGAATCCTCCAACAAATCTGGGGCCACCTCCTCGTGCACTACGCCCTGCGCGTGCACATGATCGAAGCCACCCGCGTCAACGCCGACGCTCTCGACCCCGACCGCCTGTCCTTCACCACCTGCCTACGCGCCGCCCGCCGCATCGCCCTGATGCCGCCGGCGGACTTTCCCCCCTCACCGACACCACCCACTCCGCCTGATGCTTGACGAACTCCTCGCCAACATCAATCCACCCAGACGACCGCGGACCAACCCGCGCGTCATCAAACGCGTCATCTCCCGATACCTCATCAAGAAACCCGAAGACCGACAGTCACCCACCCCGCCCCGCAGCCCCACCCTCATACCACCCCCACCCGACCATTAACCTAACGGTATTGGATCTTGGACCAGCCTCGAAATCCGGGCAGATAGCGCTGGTTCATGCCTTTCACGACCAGGCCCTCAACGCCGGACACGTCGGTCCACGACTCCAGCCACTCCCGCGCCTTCGCCACGTCCGTTGTCATCGGGCACAGCGTCCACGGGGCTGTCAGGGCCCGGGCCGCGAACAGCACCTCCAACCGTCGTCGACGCTCCCTGTAAGGCAGGGTGAGCAGCGTGACCCCGTCAGCCATCAAGACGTCGAACGCCACGAAGTAGGCCGGCAGGCTGGCCGCCAGCCCGGGCGCGGTGCGACTGCCGGCGGCGGCCCGGCGCTGCAGACCCTCGAAGCTGAGCTGCCCGGCCTCGGCGTCCCACACCACCAGTTCGCCGTCGAGAACCAGCCTGTCGGGGAGCTGTTCCGCAGCAGCGACCAAGTCCGGGAAACGGTCCTGGATCAGCGATCCGCGGCGGGTCTGCAACTGGACCCGGCCACCCTCCTCGGCGGGGGTGAACAGCAGGGCGCGGTGCCCGTCGAACTTCTGCTCAAAAGCAAGATCACGCACCACAGTCGGCACCGACTCCGCAGCCTGCGCCAGCATGGGCTCAACCGGTGGTCTCAGCGTCACCCGCAGGTCTCCCTCGTCATCTCTCTTCCAGGGTCCGCCGGATCGGACCGGACCGGGCCGGTCCGGGCGTGGAGGGTCATCCATCCGAGGAGCCGACGGAGCCGTCCGGAGCACTGAACGACCTGCATATGGCACGGTGGCAGCCGTTCGGCGCTGGTGACCGATAAAGGCGACGAGCTCACCCCTCGAAATTGCGGTACACCGGCCCGAACAGCCCCGGCAGACCTCACGGTCTGCCGGGGCTTTCGCCTCCACGTGCGCGGTACGAGGCGCCCGTGATACACCGCTCGCCCCGGTGTCGTCCCTACTCTGAGCCCGTGGACCATCTGACAGACGAATCCGTGCGCGAGATTCTGCGGTCCCACCGGGACGGGGCGCGATCAGTCGGCTGTACGCGACCGGCGAGATCACCGAAACCACCTTCCCCACCCCCGGGATGCTCACCGTCGAGCTGGAAGACCAGGGCCGACACGAGAGCGCGGAACGGATCGGGGACGTAATCGCCTACGCGTGCAGGGTGGGCGAGCGCACACCCGTGAACGGCTGGACCAGCAAGGTGTGATCCCCGCCCGCCCCGTGGAGCTACTCCCCTTGGCCGCCATGGACCGGGACGGGCCTCGCCGCCCTCGGGACAGTGCCGCCGGGCGCCAGGCCCTCGGAGGCTCAGACGTCAAGGAGACCCAGGGCGGAGTCCACCCGGCAGATCGCGCAGGCGCGCGCGATCGAGTCCCGCAGCGCCTCGACCGCCTGCGCGCGGGTGGCCGGGCGGGAGCGACCGGAGACCAGCGGGCAGTCACCGGTGTGGACGAGAACGGAGCGGCCGGCCGCGTCGATCCCGTACTCGATGACCCACTCCACCACCGGCGGCCGGTACCGGGCCGCGTCCGCGCGCACCCGCTCCTCAGCCTCCACCGCGGCGATCCGGACCCGGGTCTCGTCAAGGAGGACCGACAGGAGCGTCTCCACCGTCCGCAGGCGCTCCAGGTCCGGCGGGAGCCACGCGGGGCCGCCCGCCAGGTCCACGACTACGCCCCTTGAACCAGGTGGGCGCGCTTGAGTCCCATCCGCGCCTCGACGATGTCCTCGCGTGCCAGCGTCGCCCAGAACGGGTCGGTCAGCACCAGGCCGGTCAGCCGGCTCAGTCGACGCTCGAAGGCCGCCTTCCGTGCCCGTTGCTGCGGGGTGTAGCCGGGGCTGGCCTCGACGTCGCCGCGGTGGGAGTAGACGCCCTCCCGCGCCTGCCAGCCCTCCAGCGGGTCCGCCGACCACGGGAGTGTCGCGCAGAGTTCCTCGTGCTGGGAGCGGACGCGATGCAGCTGTGCTTGCAGCGCGACGAGACGAGGGGGGTAGTCGACGGTCATGGCTCAATCATACGCCTGTTCGATTTCGTGTTGTAATCAGGACATGGCCGAAACCTGGCTCTTCCCCGCCGATCTGATCCAGCTGAAACAGGAGAGCATCCGCACCTACAACGAGCTCTCCGCCACGCCGACCACCGAGCGGCGGGCCGAGCTCGACCAGTGGCTGTTCCATCTCTCCGTGCGCATCGGCGATCACCCGTACTGGCGGAAGCACCCCCGCACCCCCGCCGCACGCGTCGCGCTCCACCGCGCCGCCGTCGCAGCCCCTGGCGGTGAGCCCGCCGTCGAGAAGCGGGTCGTCGACGGCCGCCTCATCACCTTGCCCCCCGGTACCGGCACAGAATGGCAGTACCCCCCGGCCGGGAGGTGACCCGCCCTCGTGCCGCTCGGGCGAGCCGGTGAGGGCGACGTCAGTGGCAGTGCTCCGTAGCGCTGCGCGGTCGACGTCTCAGCCTGTCGGCCCTGATCGGGGTAACTCCTGGATCGGCTCCGGTTGGTGCGATGCGGCAACTTTGACGAAGTCGCTGCGGCCGGTCACAGGGTCCAGGACCGCGACCTGGAGGGCGGGCCGTGGGGCAGCCTGTATCCGGGCCAGCCACGTGGGACCAGGCACCAAGATCGTCAGGTTCCCCGGCCATCTGATGAGGCCCTCGGGGGCCGGGCACACCACGCCGGCCAGGAGGGGGTCGCTCCATTCCCGCGGCCGGGTGTAGACGAGAAGACCGTTGCCATGAGAAGGGCTCTGGTCTCCGTAGACGACCGTCTTGCCCGAGGTGGAGCGGACCATCTGCGTGAAGACTCGCCACATCGCGGCATCGATGCCCGCGTGCTCGAAGAAGCCGGCCAGCCGTTGCAACTCGGCCAGCCGTTCCTGCTCCGCCTGAATGGACCGGGCCGCGGCATTGCGACGCCACTCCCTGAGGGCGGCGGCCCGGGCGTCGGCTTCCCGCCGTCGTTGCTCTTCCTGGCGCCGAGCCTTCTCCGCAGCGGCTGCTCGCGCGGAGGCTTCCGCACAGGCTTCCAGGCGGGCGCGGGCGACCGCCAGGTCCTGGTAGGCAGGGGCCGTCCACCACACCGTGCCGTTCGGCTCCGTGTGAACGTGCACCCGGCCCTCAAGAATCCACTTGAGGGCATCGCCGAGCGGGCAAGTGATGTGGACCCAAGCCGCCTTCGCTTTCAGCGTGCGCGGCGCCCAGACATAGCTGGCCATCCCGTGCCGCACCTGCCAGACCCGGTCACCCTCTGCCGGAAAGGGCACACGCAGCGTGGGCACGACCCGCTGCCAGGGCCGTTCCTGGGGCCCGACCCAGCACACCGCCACCCCGTCCGCGGCATACCGCTCGGTCCGCATCCGCGCCTCGTCCGGAGTCATGGGCGACAACTGCGCCTCCAGTGCCATGAACGCGTGGCCCTGCTCGTCGAAGACCATCACGTCGGCCCGCCAGTTGCCGGTCGCGCCGGCGACCTCAAGCTCGGCTCGCCAGCCCGCCGCCCTGGCGGCCATCGCCAGTTCGCGCTTCAGGCGATGATGCTCCGGCGACTCGTTCGCCAGCTCGCAGTTGTCCGGGCGCGCCTGGTGGTAGAAGTGCCGGGAGCGATGCTGGGAGATCCGGGCGAAGACCCGCCCTCGGCATTCCGGACAGGCCAGTTCCATCCCCGAAACGCGGTGGACGTCCCGCCATGAGCGACCACAGCCGAGATCGTCCAGTGAGGCGTCCAGCCGGCCCCAGTCCTGATGGACAGCGGTGTACCCCATCGACGCCCCCTCGTCCGTCCCGAGGTCAGCGTCCCCGCTTCGCGGGCAGCCTTGCGGCGATTCTCGGAGAACGGCGTGAACCGGACTATCCGCCTGGCGGAGGTGCACCGCCGCCCCTCGACATCGGCTGCGGGCTCCGCACCCACCAAGAGGGGCCCGCCGCAGCAGACCCCTCTTTCGTCCTCCCGTGGACGGCCGCACGGCGCTCGTGACGCCGCGGACCTAGACCGAGGGCAGGGGGAGGCGGAGACCTCCGGGTGAGTCGGGGGCCGGGACCTCCTCCCCATCGTCGCCGCCGTCGCCCCGGGAACAGATCGGGCACCACGGCAGGTGCCTGTTGTGGAAGCGGCTGAGGATGGTTTTGGGGATCGCCAGCAGGAAGAGGAAGGCCATGAGGTAGAGCGCGGCCTGCTCGAACAGGAGGTTGCTCGCCCCGGCCGTCGCCACGACGCAGAGCCACACCACAGGGGGCACGGTCAGCCGGTGATCGAGGAGGAGATAGCGACGGCCGGACTCGGCCCGCTCCATCCCCCGATTGAGGTCATAGCCGATGGTGCAGCGCGCGCACAGGGCCCCGGCGTGGTTCATCTCAGCCCACCCGGCACCCAGGGCGATCAGCATGACAACCCACCGAATCGCCTCCCACGGCCCCGTGTGAGGGACGAGGACCAGATAGGGGACCAGGATCGCGCACGCCCCGATAAGCACCCAATGGGTGTAGTGGCCCGCCGTCTTGGAAGCGCGGTCGAGCGCGGAGAGAGCCCCGCTCCACCACGGACGGGCAAGAGCCTCGGCGTTCCGCCGGCGGAACTGCACGGCCGCGACCACCAGCACCAGGGCGATCAGAGTTGCGCTGATGCGTACGGTCCTCAGCGCGTCCAGGTCGGTGTACTGCCGGGTCCGTGGGGCGGGGGCGAGGAAGAGGAAGAGGACGGCGGCCATGAGCAAGGGGCCGACGAGATGCGCGCAGTACAGGGGGATCCGGTAGCGGATCTTCCTCAGTTCCGCGGCGGTCCGGTGGACACACAGGGGGCAGTCGGGCAGGTGGAAGGACAGGGCCAGCGCGGCCGCGGCGAGTACCAGGGTGAGAGCCGATACGCCGACCAGGGCCGCCCAGTGCAGGTCCTTGATCTGTAACAGGACGACCCATGGCGGGATGGTGAGAAGCAGGACCTTCATGGCGTGGTGTGCGACGAGTCGGGCAAGCCTGGTCACGGGGTCTCCTCCGTCGTGAAGTCCACCGTGAGTGTCATCCCGAGGCCGTCGGCCAGGCGGAGGAGCGTGGACAGGGTGGGGGTGCTCTGCGCCGACTCGAAGCGCGAGACGTGCGCCTGCTTCATGCCCGCCCGAGCGGCGAGCTCGCTTTGTGACAGGCCTGCCGCCCGCCGGAGTTCGAAGACCTGCGTGGCCAGGGCGTAGGCGAGATCTCGCTCCATGAGTGAGCGATCCCGCTCGGCGGTCGGGGTGACGCGGGTACGCGTGTCGTCCATACCGGTGACGGTATATATCCCTTTGACGGTATGTCAAACAAGCTGATGGGGCCGGGAGTGGGAGAGACCGAACGCCGCAGCGGTCGACGCCGACGCGGTGACGTACCGGCCCGTGCCGCCGAAGACGGCCGACGGGGCGCATCAGGGCAGGCGATAAGGGGGTGACGGCCGTCGAACAAGAGTCCGAGGCGGCGGGGGATGGTAAGAAACTTACCAGTTGCGGTAAGTTTCTTACCGCGACGGGAGCGGTCCCGTCCCGGCGAAAAGGGGATCACCATGCCCGAACTCGATATCCGTCACGTCGGAGCCACCGAGCTCCATCAGCACTTCGACAGGGAGTTCACGGCCCAGGGCTGCTATGTCGAACTCGGCTTGAAGGACGGCATCCTGTTGGCCGACTATCACGCCGAGGTCGGCAGCCCGATGACGCCGTTCAGTGTTCACTATGGCTTCGACCGGCGATGGGCGATCCCGGCCCTGACCGGCGAGGCCGCCAACGCGTTGCTTCGAGACATCGCGCCTCTCGCCCAACGGATGCTCGACGACTGGGAAACCGATCTGGACGACAGGCAAGCCAACGTCATCGCCGTTCTGGGCGACGACGCCGCCGCGGCGGAACGGGAGATCGCGGACCTTATCGGCGAGCGGTACCCCGAGGACCTGCCGGCCGACATGAACCCGGACCTGATCCAGGAATGGGACCTCGACAGCGCGACCAACGGCGAGGAAGCCGACGCTTACGACATCACCGACGAGACCACCGACGAACGATTGGCGGAGATCGAGGCCGACATCCTTTCCAACCTGGCCATGTGCGGATCCATCGAGAACCCCAAGATCGTCTGCCACGGCCTGGACTCCTACCTGGAAGGACTGCGCGAGCAGAAGATTGCCGAGGCTCGCGAGAAGGTCGAGGACGAGCTGGAGGCCATCGCGGAAGCGGTCGCGAGCCGACCCGACACGGTCAAACGCGCTGCCCGACTCGGCCTGTCGGATCGCCGCATCGCCGAACTCCTGAACGTCAGCCACGTCACGGTCGGCAACATTCGCAAGAACTCCCCGAACTGACACCTCGCAGCATCCCCAGTAGACGGAGTGGCCGCCCGAGATGGCGGGTGTGCATCGCAGCGATAGTTGTCACCGGTGCCGTGACCGACCTGCGGCTCGGCGCTGGAATCTCAGCGGTACCTGTCACCAGATGCACGCGCTTGTTGTCACCAACGGCACTTTCGCAGCCGTGTGGCACCACGCCGACGAACGCACGAGTCGGTGACCTGGAGTGTCGTACGGGCGCCGCTCGTCGTTCACCGTTCGAGCTAGATGACACCGCGGCGGTGGCCTGACGTGCGGTTTCTGGCTGGTCGGATCGCTCTGCTTGACACCGGATGGTCATTCTTTGTTGACACCCACACCTGATCTCCAGTCCAGATGACACCGACATCGGCGAAGAGACGCAGCCGGCAGGTCAGTGGGGGTCCCCGTACCGCAGCGGACGGCGGGGTCCGTCAGTGAACTGGACAACGATGTGGACAACGGCGAGTAATGGAGCAGGCAGCCGAGTGGGACGTGATCAGTCCAACAGAGGCAGCGACGGACGCCGTTCCGCGGAGAGACCCGACCGCTCAGGCTCTGGCCACTCGGGAAAGTCGGCCAAGCTCCCGCCGTAGGCAAGCACGGTCTGCGAGGCGAGGTCGCAGCACGCTTGGATGAAGCCTTCAGCGCCCATCAGGCGCATCGAGTGCCTGCCCCCCTTCAGGGACCACAACGCGCCGGAGCGGTTCGACACCGTGTACGGGTCCCCGCCGTGGCTCAGGATGTCGCGGAGGGTCTTCATGTCGGCGAGGTACAGCTTCACCTGTTGGGTGCCGACGTAAGCCTTCCAGCGCGAGCGGTTCCCGGCGGCGTTGCCCAGAGCCCTCGTACGGACTCCCCAGTCGTCGGTGAAAAGCCGGACCGCGTGCTGCTGCCCAACGTGACGGAGCTTGTCTGGGTTGAGCGGAAGATGCCGCGTCCGGGACGGATCGAGGGCAAGGACTTCGTTGAAGAAGGCTTCGACAGCCGCGTAGGACAGCGTGAAGATCCCCCACCGCAGGGCGTACTGCTTCTTCGAGCCCCCGAGCGACTTGCCGTCCTTCCCGGTCAAACTGTCAATGTCGCGGTGAAGCCCCACCAGCAGGGAAGGATTCTGCAGTCCGGCGGATAAGGCGTTGGCGGCGTCGATGACAGCGGGAAGGCGAGGGTGCGGAGGCATACGCGTGATCGTAATGGCTGCACTGCGAACGTCGGCTAGTCGAGTGAGGACTGCCGACCTGGCTCAAAGAACGTCGCGTCTGCCTTGCGCTGGCGGACTCGATCTCGACAAGACCCTGATTGACCGATGACCAATCGTCCGCCCCACCCTCGCCCTCAGTGGCAATTGGCTCGGACAAGTGTCACCTAGCAAGAAATGTCGCACGTCGACCGACACGAGCGTCCGGGCGGTGACAGTTCGCGCTGCGAAGTGACAACTATCGCTGCGAGGCGCAGCGGGACCTCTTCATCCTGAACTTCACGGATGGACTTGATACTTACCCCTAGGGGTAAGTATGGTGTGGGTGTCGGAGGGGTCCAGCCCTCCGACACCCCGCCGGCCGGCCAGCAAGGGCCGTCCGACGTCCATGGAGGGTACGCCGTGAGCATCCGAATCATCGACTGCACCAGCCCCACCGAGCTGTTCCGCCACTACGACGGCCAGTCCGAGGCGCAGCCCGCCTACATCGAACTCGACCTGCCGAACGGCGTCCTGCTCGCCGACTACAACGCCGAGATCGGCAACGGAGTCCCCTTCACCGTCTACCACGGTCAGGACCGCCGCTACACCATCCCCGTGCTGACGGGGGACGCCGCAAATCGCGTCATGAAGGAGATCGCCCCGCTCGCCGACCGGATCCTCGCGGACTGGGAGGAGGTCTGGGACGGAAACAACACGGTCGTCCGGCTCGGTGAGGACGCCCAGGCCGCCGAGGACGAGATCGAGACGAAGCTCGGCCTGGCCCACCCCTACGACCAGGTCTTCGAGGAGAACGACCTGATCGGGCAGTGGGACGTCGACGCCGCGCTGAACGGGCTGGAGGCCGAGGAGTACGGCATCACCGCCGACACCAGTGACGAGCGGCTGGACGAGATCGCGGCGGAGATCCTGGGGGACCTGGCCGACTGCGGCGGCAACACGGTGGTCGTCTGCGCCGGCCTGGAGGCCCACCTGCGCACGCTGCGGGACGACGCCGCCACCGACCAGGACGACGAGGACTGACCCTCCCTCCCTTGGACCCCGTCCTCACCGGCCCGGCCGCCCGCCCGGGCGGCCGGGCCCTTCCCTTTAAGGAAATCCCTTCTGTGTCCGACTTCCTCGAACTTCTCCGCCGGGCCGAGGCCCGTATCGAGCACGGCAACGCCGAGCGTTCCGCCGGTGCCGACGACAAGGCCCGCGTCATCGACGCCGAGGTCACCCGCCGGGGCCGTGGCGGCGCCAAAGCCCTGGCCGTCGAGCTGAATGTCAGCGAGAAGACGATCAGCCAGGCCGTGGCCCGCGCCCGCACCGCCGGCGACCCCCGGCGCCGGCTCCCCCACGACACTCTCGACCGGCTCCTGGCCGCCGAACTGCGCGACCTGCCCCCGCTGCTGGCCGGGCACTGGCAGGCCCTCGCCTGGATCGTGCGCGGCACCGTCATCGACGTGACGTGGCTGGAAGACCCCGGGACGCTGCTCTCCTACGAGGTCGAGGACCTCGAAGAGGACGTCGAAGAGGACGTCGTTGCCGACATCGACGCGCTCGCGGCCGCCTGTCGGTCCTGGTCCCGTGCGCAGGGCCTCGCCGTCATCGACGCGATCCTGCAGGGCGATGACGACGCCCTGCCCAGGAAGGGGGAATGACGGTGGAGTTGCGCCCGTACCAGAACGAAGCCATCACCGCGATCTTCGAAGGCCTCGCCGGCGGCGGGGTGGGACAGTTACACGCGGCGTGCGGGTCGGGCAAGAGTTTGATGGCGCAGCAGTCCGCGATGCGGCTGCTGCCCGCCGGCGGACTGGCCGTGGTCATGGTTCCCTCGCTGGCCCTGGTCGCCCAGACCATCACCACCTGGCGCGCGCTGCACCCTGCGGGGACCGGGCTGGACGTCCTCGCCGTGTGCTCGGACGACACCGTCACCGACGCCCCCGCGCATCTGCCCGACATCCCCGCCCAGGTCACCACCGACCCGCAGATCATCGCCGACTGGCTCGCCCGCCCCGCCCGTGGGGGGATCCGGCTCATCGTGGGTACGTACATCTCCGCGAACCGGCTGCACGACGCTCTGCACCAGGTCGAGGCGAAGCTCGATCTCCTCGTCCTGGACGAGGCGCACCACCTGACGGGGCGGCCCGACTTCGTGATCCGACGCGTCACCGAACCCACGTACCTTCCCGCCGTCCGGCGCCTGTACATGACCGCAACCCCCCGCGTGGACGCGGCCGCCGCCGGCCGCCACGGGCGCCTGTCCATGGACGACGTCGCGCTGTTCGGGCCCGTCCTCTACACCTATCCGTTCAGCCGGGGCATCGCCGAGGGCTATCTGGAGGACTACCGGCTCTACGTCATCGGGATCCGCGAGAGCGAGGCCCGCGCCGTGCTCGCCGACAAGGGACGCGAGTACGTGGAAGGACCCGGCGCGCCGTCGATGCAGACCCTCGTCGCGCAGGCCGCACTCGTGCGCGCCGCCCAGAAGTACGGGGTACGGCGCGCGGTCTCATTCCATGCTCGCGTCGCCCAGGCGGCCGAGTTCTCCCGCTCCCTGCCCGACCTCTCCCGCCGCCTCGCCCCCTCGCTGCCGGCCCCCCTCTCTCTCGTGATCCACGGAGAGATGAGCCCCCGGCTCCGCGAACAGGTCCTCGACGACCTGCGACTGCCTCCCGCCGACGGGTGGACGGTCGTCGCCAACTCCCGCCTGCTCGGCGAGGGCGTGGACGTGCCGGCCCTCGACACAGTTCTCTTCGCGCACCCCAAGTCTTCCGCGGTGGACATCGTGCAAGGCGTCGGCCGGACCCTGCGCCCCCACCCCGACACCCCCGGCCTGTCCACCATCATCGTCCCCCTGATCGTGCCCGAACAGGACGGTGAGATCGGCGACCTGGACCCCGGCGACTACGCCACCCTGTGGCAGGTCGTCCGCGCCCTGCGCGCCCACGACGAACCCCTGGGCAGCGCACTGGACGACTGCCGAAGCAAGAGCACGATCAGCAACCCCAGCCTTCCGTCGAAGATCACAGTCGAACTGCCCGGGGGCACCGGACAGGCCCTCATCGAGCAGGTCGAACTGCTGCTGGTG
Source organism: Streptomyces sp. NBC_01426 (assembly GCF_036231985.1). Classification (GTDB taxonomy): domain Bacteria; phylum Actinomycetota; class Actinomycetes; order Streptomycetales; family Streptomycetaceae; genus Streptomyces. Next base: position 230,235 of record NZ_CP109502.1, on the reverse strand, counting down.
AGGCAAAGCACCTCCCCTTGGTGGGAAGGCTTCGGCGCCGCCCACGCCTACCACGAGGAGCACGGCCACCTCGACATCCCGTCCGGTCACGTCACCGCCGATGGGCGCCGACTGGGGCAGTGGATCAACAACGCCCGCCAACACCGCCGCAAGGGCTGGATGGCGGCCGACCGCATCGCCGCCCTGGACCGGCTCGGCATGATCTGGGACTCCGACTGGTACCACTTCCAGACGGCCTTCGGCCACGCCCGCACCTACCGGGAGACCCACGGCCACCTCAACGTTCCCCAGGCCTACAGGACCCCCGACGGCTACCGGCTCGGCACCCGGATCAACATGCTGCGCCGCGACTACGCCACCGGCCGCCTGACCCCCGAGCGGATCACGGCCCTGGAGCGACTCGACATGACCTGGAACACCCGGGCACAGGCCAATGAGGAACTCATCGCCCAAGCCCGCGCCTTCCACGCCGCCCACGGACACCTGCGCGTGCCCCACACCCACGTCACCGACGACGGGTACCCGCTCGGCAGCGCCCTCAAGACGCGCCGTAACCGCTACCCGCACGGCGACGTCGACTCCGGCGTCGTGAGCGCGCTGGACGAGCTCGGCATGGTCTGGGACCTCCGCGAAGCCCGCTTCGCCGACGGGCTCGCCGCCTGCCGCCGCTACCGCGACCAGCACGGAGACCTCGCCGTCCCCGTCAACCACATCGACGCCGAGGGCTACAACCTCGGCGACTTCATCGCCTACCAGCGTTCCGTGGTTGCCGGCAGCACCCGCGACGCATCCGGCCGAGCCCGCACCCTGGACCCCGAACGCCGCGCCGCCCTGGACGAACTCGGCATGATCTGGTCCGCCACCACCCCCAAGCGGCCCCCCACGGACGAGGAGATCGCCGCCCTGCGCGCCTTCCCCCACCAGCGCGGCAAGCCGTTCGCCGAAGCACTGCTCGCCCTGGTCGAAGCGGGCGTCGAGCAGAAGGCACTCGCCGAAGCCCTGGACGTCAGGACCAGCACCCTGAGCCTGCGGCTCAAGCGCGCCCGCGCCAACATCTACGCCGCCGACCCTTTCCCCCAGCACCTCGATGCCGCTCGCGCCTTCCACGAACAGCACGGACACCTGCGGCCACAGGAGACCTCCGACGACGCCGGCACCCGAAGTCTCGCCGACTGGCTGACCAAACAACGCGCCGCCCGGCGCAACGGCCAGCTGACCGACAAGCAGATCGCCGCCCTGGACGAACTCGGGATGGACTGGGATCCCCTGGGGTCCCGTTGGCAGCAAGCCCTCCAGGCCGCGCGCAGCTACCACGGGGAGCACGGACACCTGCGGCCCTCGACCGGCACGACCGTCAACGGCCTCGACCTGACCGTGTGGCTCACCCGCCAGCGCACCGCCCACCAGCGCGGCACCCTCCCGCCAGAGCGTGCCGCCGCACTGGACGAGCTCGGCATCGACTGGACCCCCGGCCGCGGCGTCGCCGACGTACGCATCGACCAGGCCTGGCAGACCCGCCTCGACGACGCCCGCCAGTACCAGGCCGCACACGGCCACCTCCGCCCGCCCGCCCGCACGACCTTCAACGGCAAACGCCTCGACGCCTGGCTCAGCGTCCAACGCGCCCGCAACCGCGAAGGCCGCCTCACCCCCCAACAGATCGCCGCCCTCGACGAGCTGGGCATTCACTGGTGAGGGGTTACGCGCGTCGTGGCGGGTGCGTGCGTGAGCAGGCCTGCTGCGGCGCGCGGACGCGTCGGCTACAGATGGGACGCGGGGTTCGTGGTGGCCGGGCCCTGGGTGGCCGCCGTCCGGTGGCGAGCTCGGCCCCGACCGGGAACTAGGGCTTGTCTCTCAGACCGAACTCGGCCGATTTCAGGTCGCTGTGGGCAGGCCATTTGCCCAGCAGATCTCCAAGGGCCGCGGGTCCGTGCACTGCGCCGACGTGAGGGGGAAGGCTCCCCGTCTAATGGGGCGGCCGCAGCAATCGCAGAGCAGCGTGGTGCGGGCGCCTACGTCCTCAAGGGTCCGAGCCGCCTCGACAGCGGCTTCGAACCAGCCGGCTGCCTCGATCTCTACGGGTGCGTCGGCAAGCAGAAGCTTGCTGTTCCACAGGCTGAGGCCGGTGATCGTCCGTATCGCACGGACTGCCTCCATTTTCCGGTCTCCTGCTCCTGTCAGCAGCACACGGAATCCTGGCTCTTCCACACACCCTCCCCGGCCGTCCACGAGCTGTGCGGCAAGTGAACCATCACGGCAACTGCTGAGTGCCGTGGCGAATCCCAGGGGCGGCGAAGCCGCAGGCGTAGCAGGCCCGAGGCCGGGCATCCGCTCATTCCGGAAATCCGGCGCACTGTCGAGTGTTCAGGGCCGAGAATCGGCGCCAGATACACCAGGAAGGCGCCGCCATGATGGACAACCTGAACTTCGACGAGCCGATCGGCTCGGTAGCCGTCAGCCCCCGGGACAACAGCCTGCTGCTCGTCAAGGCCCTTGGCACCCACACGCTCCAGCTCACCCTGGACATCCACGTGCCGAAGGCGCCCGAGGCAGGCCGCGTACTGGTTCTGGAGACCAGCCTCCAGGCTCCACATGGCAACGGCATGCCCATCGCCCTGGCCGCCTCGAATGCCACCCTCGCCCTCCGTCCTGACCAGCGCACCGATCACAAGTTCACCTATACGTTGACGAACGCCCAGCTCCGCGCACTGGAAGAGAACCGCTCCGGCGACCTGCGCCTGGAGATCACAGTTCGCGCGGTACTCCCTCAGGCCGCCGCCGGTCTCCACCCCGGCAGTACTGACATCCGGCTCTACCTCACCGTTGCCGAGAGCAGCTGGAAACGGCAGCTCGAAGGCCTCGGTCCCTCGCTCGCCGTAGAGATGTCGGTGCCCTTCCCCGCAGCCGACGAACCTCGCCGCGAAGCCGTTCAGTACCTGCTTAGCGCCCAGAGTCGGCTTCGCGGTGCCCCGGACATCGACGGCGCTCTCCTCGACGTCCGCCGGACCCTGGAGTACATCAGGGAAAACAGCGGATGGGCCCCAGCCCTCCTCCAAGAAGCAGTTCGAGCAGTACACGAAGGAGGAGCGCTGGGCCGCGACGTGCAAGGCGCTGGAGAGGCAGGCCAGTGGCGCCCTGCACAAGGACGTCGTCACCAAGGAGTTCACCTACACCCGTGAAGAGGCGGAGACCATGATCGCTGCGACGGCAGCCCTGCTACGCCTGATCTGAACCCCCTTCCTCCGCGCCGTGTACCGTGCGGCAAGGAAGCGAGTCGTGGCCCGGCGGGCCCTCCCGAAGGCTCGGGGACGCGCGGCCGCTGCCCGGCGCACCGCCACGGTGAGATCCGTATCCACTGATCCGCCGCCCACCCCCGTCACCGTCGTCATGCCCGACGGGCAGACGCTCACAGATTCGGCGATGTCGTGTCCGAGAAGGCGGGTTCCCGGATCTGGTGAAGATTCCCGGCTCCTCGGCCAGGCGGCGAGACTGCTCGCGGTACCGCTGTCACTTAGCCGCAGGTCGGTACATCCTCAGCAGAGTGGCGAGCACGCCGACCTGGTCATTGACGCTCATCCCCTCGGGAGCTTGGCCTTCGGCGAGCTTCCGGGCACTGTGAAGGACAAGGCCGAGTCCCGGACGATCCTGGGTATAGAGCAGGACTCGGCACGTCCGGTCTCGCGGGATGCGCGGCGGAAGATGGCCAATCTTGCGCTCGGCCAACTTGTGCTCGATGTCCTCGACGATGCGGGCTCCAGCGGCGCGGGCACCGGCGAGCCCAAGTAGCTCACTGACGTTCCAATCCAGATGGCCGCCGTTGACCTCGATCAGCCTGGGAAGGTTGTCCCACTGAGTGGTGGTCATGCCGTGTCCTCTCCGTTCCGTTCGCGGGCGGCGACAGTCTTGCCTCACAGAACCGGTTCTGTCCTGCGAACCCATTCCTTCGGGTCTCCTCCACGACGAAGAGTTGACGGATGAGTCCCTCAAACAGGTGGGCCTGAAGGTCGTTCCCTCGCGATGTCCGCCGCCCAGAGCCATCCACGGGTTCGAGCCCCCACCATGCGGCGTAGGCCTCCATGAGGCAGGACCAGGACGTCGTGGGTGGTGCCAGCGGCCGCGGGGGCCCAGGGATGATCCAGGCAGCTGGCCTCAGGGCTGCGGCACCCGACATTGCCGCCGGTCTCCTTGCGTTCGCGGTGTGGCAGGGGCAAGGCCCCGTTGCCGTCCACTTCTTCGCAGGCCCCTACGAGCGGTACGAACGCGAACTCGCCCGCAGGTGCCTTGCAGCTAGTCTTTACCGAACCGACGCCGTACAGACCGCGTACTCCTCGTCACCCCCGCCAGCCAGGGAACGACCCCGCGCCTGGGCCCTGCTGAAGACGGCAGCACGCACCCGCTCCGGCCGGTGGATGCCGCGACGCGGAAGGGACTCGACGGCTTCAGTGCTGACCGTCCGCTCGGTGCGGGTCCTGCACGGACCTCCTGGCACCCGCCAGCGAGTGCGTCAGCCGGCCTGCCGGTAGCTGGCCGCCGGTCCCACCGTGCCGTAACCGAAGCGGGTGTTGAGCAGGTCGATGGCCTTCTCCGCCCGCAGCCGCCGATCGCGGCCCTGGTCGAAGGACAGCTGCTCGGCGACGGTGGCCGCGTCGACCAGCTGCTCGCAGCGCAGCGCGATGCCGCGTATCCGGGCCCGCTGGAAGCCCAGCGCCCGGTACATCTCGTAGGCGGTGTCGCGGAGGTCCTCGGTGTGCGCGCTCGGTCCCCCGGGCAGCTGGCGGCTGCGGTGGACCTGGGATCGGTTGGCCAGGGTGATGGTCATCGTGATCGTCCTGGTCGCCTGCTTGCGGGTCCGCAGCCGGTCGCCGAGCTCGACCGCCAGCGAGAGCAGCGCGGCGCGGACCGTCTCGGGGACAGGGTGTCGAGGGGGAACCGATGATGCGCGGCCGTGCTGTGCGGTAGCTCCGTCGGCACCACTGCCCGGCGGTCGATGCCGCGGGCCACCTCGCGCAGTTGCCGGCCGGCCCGCCCGCCGAGCACCCGCTGCACGGTCGCCTCCGGGAGCTGCGCCAGCAGGCCGATCGTGTGCACCCCAAACTGGACCAGGCGCTGTTCCTGGGCGCGGCCGATGCCGTACAGCTCCCCGACCGGCCGGTGGTGCAGGAACGCGGCCACCTGCTCCGGAGCGGGGCCGACGGCGATCAAGCCGCTGCGCGCGGCGTCCCGGGAGGCCATCGCGGCCACCGACCATGTTGGGCCGACGCCGATCGCCACCGGCAGCCCGTACAGCGCCATCGCTCGGGCCCGGATCATCAGTCCAAGCTCGGCCGGGTCCCGGTCGAAGAACCGGATGCTTCCTGACACGTCCGCCACCAGGACCGAGGGTGGGACCGTCTGCACCACCGGAGTCACGTCCGTCACCAGGCCGTGGAGCAGCCCGTAGATCACCGGGTCCACGTCCACGGGGCAGCGCAGATGCAGGATCGCGGAGCCGGCACCCACCGGGCCCCTCTGCTCGTCGTCCACGGCGACACCTCCTACACCCACCGTATCGAAAACTTATTCGAACAGGCACGCCGGAGCGGACCGCGAGATGAGGGGGCCTGCGGATGTGCCTGAGCACTGGTTCCGTCCAATGAGCATTGGGGTTGTCGTGCTGAGCGCCGTATGGCCGGGACGGTGGCGCCCGCGTGTTCGTCCCTCGTCCGAGAAGGGGGTGTTGTCGGTGGGTGCCGGCAGGGTGCGTGCATGACGGATAGCGAGAGTGCCCGCATGACGCGGATCCTGAGCGGGTTGCCGGCAGCAGCCCGAGAACTGCTGTTGAGAACGGACTGGGAGTCTCTCCAGCACGCCTACGGCTCCGGCGAGGACATACCAGTCTCTCTGTGCTCCCTCGTCGATGAAGATCCCGAGATTCGGTCCGAGGCGTTGGCCGCGTTGGACATGGGCGTGCTGCACCAAGGCTCGCTGTACACCGTCACCGCGCCCGCGGCGCTGTTCGTCGCCGCGATCCTCGACCACCCCATGGGTCTCGCCGAGCACGAGGGGCACTTCCCGTGGGACGACGGACCGCCACGCAGCTTGCGGGCCGCCCTGCTCGTCTGGCTGGGGCAGGTTGCCGAATCTGCTGCCTATGGGGAGGATCCGGTGCGCGACCGAACCGACTGGCAATGGGAGCCCTGGCACGACGAGACCCGACGCGAGCACGACCCGGACGAGCGCGCCGCACTGCACGCGTGCCGGGCCATACGCCCCACCCTGTATGACGCCGTCGAGCCGTTCCTCTCCTCTCCCGATCCCCATGTCCGTGAGGCCGCGCTCGGCGCCGCAACGCCACTCCTCTTCGCACCAGAACTCACAGACCGGGTGCCGCAGGCCGCCGCGCTGCTGCGGACACGGCTGGGCCTAACGGAGGGGAGACGGGAGCGAGCGAGTGTGGCGCGAGCGCTCAGCGTGTGGGGGATGGACACCTCCGACCTGCTCGCCGACTCCGACCCAGCTGTGCGGGTCTGCGCCGCGCTCGGACCCACCCATACCGATCGGCCACGCGCCCTCGCCGCCCTCCTCGACGCCCTGAGGGACCCTCGAACGACGGACGGCTGGTTCCCCGAGCCACTGCCCGGGCTGGACGGGTGGTTCCGGTTCACCGTGCTGCGCGCCGCGCTGACCTTGGCCGAAAGCTTCGAGGAGGTGGCGCCAGTGGCGATCGCCATGGTGACCGCCGGTGGCACGTCGGTCACCGACCACGAACGCGGACCGATCCTGCTCAGAGCCTTTGCGGGTGGATACGACCCGACCCACCCGCTCACCCCCGCCCAACGCAGCCTGTTGCGGGCCTTCGTGGACATCGACGAGGCGGCGGGCTGCCTCGCCGGGAGCGCGTTGTGGTTCCGCGCGGCCGGGCTGCCCGCGAACCGGGAGGGCGTCGCTGCGTTGCTGTGACCTTGCCCGCCACCGCACCCTGCACCCATGACGCTCCCCCTGCGGTTGAGCATCGAAGTTGTCCACCCGGGCCATCTGCAGTGCACGGTCACAGCAGACCCCTGCCCCGGAGCTTCTGGCCGGGCGCCGGGACCGTGTTATCGACGACGCCTGGAACTGACCGGCTTGCCCAAGAGGTGGAGAGGCTTGCCCAGGCCGGGCGCCCAAGGCTTGCCCAGGAGGTGGAGAGGCTTGCCCAGGCTGTAAAGCACCAGCTCAGGAGGCTTGCCCATGGCTGCGAGGGCCGTCCTGGCCGCAGTCGGCAGAACGCGCCGCCAGCACCCGGGGGAGCGGTAGGCCGAGGCCAAGTGCAAGGCTCCAGCAGCGCAGCGGAAGGCCCAGGCCGACGAACGGAAGGCCGCGATGGCAGCAGCCGCGGCAAAGGTGGCCGCCAGCGCGACCGCGCGCGGGTGGTCGAAGAGTTCGGCATCGTCTCGGCCGTGGACGTGCAGACCCCGTACGACAAAGGCGTGCGCGGCTCCGGGCCGGCGGCGACCCGTATGCCATTGTGGGACGGGCGCTGCCCCTCAGCAACGGGCTAGGCCGGCGAATACGAGGACGCCCCCGGCCGGTTCTACCTCCTGAAGGACGCCCGCGCCGAGCTCCAGCGACACAGCTGGACTACGGACCTCCCCGCCTTGCTCAGCGTCAGGACCTCCGCGCAGCTCCCGGCAACCTGTCCCACCCCCGACGTCGACCACTGCGGGAACTGCGGGACGACCATCGCGATCCGAGGCTGAATGATCGCCTCGCTCGGACTCTCCTGCCCCGACTGCTACGACGTGCGCGGGGCGGTCGTGGTAGGTACGGGCCATCTCGGGGGCTCCTCGCTGTGGATTTGTCGTGGTGCGTGCGTTCGCGGTCGCTGACCGGCTGCCACCGCCGACCAACTGAAACAACTATACCCATCACTAATCACTCAGTCAAGCGGGAGTGGTGCGTCGCCGCCGCATGTCGCGGCGCGGACGGCCGGACGGGTGAATGTGAAATCGAGGCGAGAAAAAGGCCGTTCCGACTTCCGCGAAGTGATGAGTGCGAGGTATAGTTGTCTTGTTGGTCGGGAGTGGCACCCGGCCCGCACCCCACCGAACACACACGCTCCAGGGAGAAACCCGTGTCGAACTCCATGAAGATCACCGCCGGTCAGACCTCCACCCGCACCCTGACCGACCTGATCCGTGCCATGGACAGCCAGCGCGCCACGACCATTACCTACGTCGACAGCAAGGGTGACGAGTCGGTGCGCACCATCGAGATCCACAACATCCTCACCACCAGTAAGGGCGGCATCATCGTCCGCGCGATGTGCCGCACCCGGGGCGAGATGCGCACCTTCACCCTGGAGCAGATCAAGGCGTACACCGTTCACCGCATCCGCTTCGTGCTCGCCGTCCCGGAGGAGAAAGTGGGGGAGGCGTTCCCTCGTCGCGCACTTCGTCTCCAGCGCTGACCGGCTGATCGACCTGGAACTGGAGCGCGACTACTACTCGGCGCCCAAGCTGAAGCTCGCCGCTTAGGTGGCCGGGCCCGCCCTCAGGGGGCGGGCCCGGCGCCGCCGAGTCCTCTGTCCGGGGGACCGATCCGCGACCGCGCGGGACCGAACCCGCCGGGCACTCGAACTGATCAGCACTTTCCAGGGAGAAGCCATGGCACATCAATTCCGTGAGACGACGGTTCGCGTCGCCGGCGTTGACCACGTGGTGCGTACGGATGTGGCGGGCCGCGTTCGTACTGTGACGCAGCTCGAATCCGCTCACGCGAAGGCCGTCAAGGCGAAGATCGCGGAGTTGCGTACGGCGAACCTCGCCGTCTACCGGGCTGCGGCGGTCGATGCTGAGGCGGCCTCAAAGAGAATCGGCAAGCGGTGGATTGAGGAGCAGGCAGCGGTTCGTGCGCGCGCCATCGTTCGGCGAGCCGAGCGTGGAACATTCGTGTCGCACACATCCGCATGGGCGGCGGACCTCCGCCCGACACCCAAGTTCCGCTTCACGGGCGAGATCCCGGACTCCCTCGTGGAGATCGAGCCCGACCACTACGCGACCTTCGAAGCGGCCGAGCAACTGGCGCTCATCTAGTCGAACCGCCCTCAAGGCGTCGCCTGGTATCGGCCTACCGGGCGACGCTCGGTGAGCCCGACCGCCCGGGAGTCGGGTTCACCGCATCACCCCGGCCGCGCCCGGACCCGATGGGGCGACGGGTGGACGGAGGCGCGCTCGCCTAGGGCAGAGCCGGCGCGATGCGCCCTTACGGGTCGGTGGGCCCGGGCCCGCGTCGCGCGTCGTACGCCGATCGTTCGCTGGTGGCCCGCCCTGCCACCGCTGGGACTGGCGGCCGGTGCTGGAGGCCGGCTCGAACGCAGCGTCCGGGTTCTCCTGCTCTGCCCCGGGCGCCGTCGAGGAGCGTGGGCCGGTGGGGTTTCCGGCGTCGGGTGGGCGCCGCCCAAACCGACAGACCTGACGGTGCATCAGAAGCGCGATCATTTACAAAGTGATGAATGACGAGTATAGTTGTCTCGTGAGGGCGGGTTGAGCCCCGGCGCGGCAGTGGCAGCCGCACACCGAAACCACACCCAAAGGGAGTCCCATGTCCCGCGTGTTCCGCATGAAGCCCAACGAGTTCTGGTGGGAGAACCCCCTGGATCCGGCCGCCAATCTCGGATACGTACGTTTCACCTGCGCAGAGCCGGTTGCGGACGCGTGGGAGGTGAAGTTTCCCCGCTACTCGGTCGAGTTCGGTGGCTGGTGCGCCAGTCGCAACATGCGCCTCGCCGTCGACGGCATCGCCGAGCGTTCCGTCGCCGAGCAGATTCGCGACCACATCCAGGCCGGCGAACACCAGCACTCCGCGTTCGACGACCTGTGGGCTGAAGTCCGAGACATGGGCCGGGCGCCGTACGAGGCCTTCGACGGCGGTACCGAATTCTGGGCCACATCAGGGTCCCGCTCCGGCCAACGCGGCACGATCGTGATCCGCAACCGAGACAGCGCCGCCGTGATGTGGGACGACGAACCCTGCTTCGTCGGCGGCACCACTTACGCCCTGGATCGAATGAGCGCCACCCGGCCTGTCGAGCGGCACATCCCGCACAGCATGGGATGGCTCAAGGGCTGATCGGATGCCATGCGGGGCAGGCGCACGCCGGCCCCGCACGGCGCCTTCGCAACCACGGCTGTCCCGCGCCCGCGCGCGAGCGGCGCGGGACACCCCGCCCGCCGCAGTACCCCTGCTCTGTCACCGCCCGGGAGCAACGCCCTGCGTGCCCGGGTCATCCGAGCCGGCGCCGCATCTGCCTGGAGCGCGGCCGCCCGCCGACGAGCATCCACGCGCCCCGCTAGGCTGATGAGGCGTACCGGGCCGGGCGCCCCGGGCTCCCGCGCCCGTGGCGGCCGCTCCACCGCACAACACCATTCCAAGGAGACCGCGTTGCTTCCTTCCGCACACCGGGCGGGAACACCCGCCCCGCCACGCGCATCCGGCACCCTCCCGCCCGCCCTCTCTGCCCGCAAGCGCAAGACGGTCCTCACGTGGGGCCTGGGAGCGGATTCGACGGCCGAGATCCTGATGTTCCTCAACAACCCGGCGGCCCACGGCCTGGAGCCGGACCTGTCGGACCTCGTGATCGTGCACGCGGTCACGGGCGACGTTCTCTAGCCGGTCTGCGCGTGTTGTGATTTTGGGTCCGTCAGCCGCTGAAGTGCTTCAGCTGGACCTTGATCCCAGGGTCCCTCGCCAGCAGATTGGGCTTCGACGGAAAGGCACGGATGGCCTCCAGAAGCTCCCGATCATTGCGAGCGGTCAGCTTGCTTTCGATCAGCCCGAGAAGCTCGGTCCACTGCTCCTGGGGACGCTTCTGCTGCAGTTTGCTGGCGATCGCACTGTCCGTGAACGACCGCAGTGCGACTGACGCCTGCTGCGGATTGAATCGCGTGATCAAGTCGCGGTAGATCGAGTCAGCGTTGTGGGCGATGCCGTTGCCGTTGGTAAGGAACACCTCAACAAGCCCTAGAACATATTTTCGAGTGAGGCCCTCCGGGATGTCGCCGTGCTGCCCGACGAGTTCCTGCAGACGACGTGCGATCGGCGGCTCGGTGTAGAAGTTGCTCCAACCGTTGTGGGCGTCGATCAGGTCGTTCAGGGCCCCGTCGAGTTCCCAGGCCCGTTCCTCAGACGGCAGGTAGGTCGCGCCCGCGACAAGGTCGATGAGTTGGCGGGCGAGGACTGCCTGGTCCTGGTCGCCATTGGCACGGAAGCGTCCCAGGCGGAATCCGAAGTTGTAGCGCGTCTCGTCGGAGACCTTTTGCCAGAGCTCCGGCCAGAGGCGGCGGATGTTGTCCAGGGTCTCCGGACCGGTCGTCAGGTCGGTGTAGCGGCCGAAGAGCCCGGAGGCGAGCGGGTCGGCCTGGACAGGCGGCAGATTCACGAAGAACGCGGTGATCTCCCTGATCGCCTGGTCGTCCAGGCGCTTCTCCTTGACCTTCACCAAGAGCTTTTGGACCTGGGCGGTGATGTGGTCGTAAGGCAGGGTGATGACGTGCCTGATGCAGGTCGACAGCCAGTTGGCCAGTTGGAGGCCGTCCAGCTCGACCTGGTTGGGGTGTGCTGCGCTCGCCCAGTTCCGCATGTAGCGGATGAGGTCGAGCTCCTGGAATCCGATGTCGCTGATGAGGCCGATCTCGCGGCAGCCTCCGAGGAGCTTCTGATCGTCGAGCTTGGGGAGGTCGTCCTCGTCCTTGAGGTCCTTGCGCTTGTTGTCGCTCTTCTCGGCGACCTCGTAGAAGTACTGCAGGTCGAAGTTGACGACGCGCTTACGGAGCTCAAGGACGGTCTCGTCCCAGAGATAGTTCAGAGCTGCGTCGAAGAGGCCGACGGACCCTGCGATGATCATCTTCGAGATGTAGCTGGCCTGCCCCCGCTGGTCGACGGGCAAGCGCATGAGGGCGAAACTCGTGCTCTCCATCAATACGTGCCGCTGCTCGACGCCGACCAGGATGCCTGATGTCGGCAGTCCGGACTTTGCGAGGATGTCCAGGATCAGGGTCTCGAAGGACTGCAACCCCACCAGTGCCGTCTCGTGCTGGTTCGGGGTGATCTCGCCACTGGCCGGTCGGGGCTCCAGCTGGCCGCTGCTCATGCTCATGCCCGCGAGGGTAAGCCACCCCCTCACGGGCGAATAGCGTATTTTCGCGCGGTCAGCGTCATCCGCCGACGGCTGCGGTCATCGTCGCCCCCGCGGGAGCGGGCGGTGAACCCGTCCGGCCGAGGCCGTCCGCTGTGGTGGCGGGTTCAGGGCGGTGACGCCCAGCGCGGCGTCCCGGGCGGCCAGGGCTTGATCGCGCTCGGTGATCGCCTCGGCCCGTTCCCGGGCCAACTGCTCGATCATGACCGCGTAGGTGGCCAGCAGGTCCGCTAGCTGCCGCTTCTCCTTGCGGACCCTGGTCAAGTCCTCGCGGAGCTTGTCGATCTCGGCCTCGACCTTCTTGACCGGCTCGCTCTTGTGCCGGGCGGCCTTGAACTCCGCCTGGTACTTGGCCATGAGCGTGGTCGGATACTTGTGCGTCAGCAGCCATCGCTTGACCTGGGCTTCCTCGGCGAGGTCGAGGATGGTGAGCTTGCCCGAGGAGTGCAGCGGGGTGCCGGCCAGCAGCCGGTCGGCGGCCGCCCGCAGCTTGAGGCACAACTCCTGCGGCGGATCGTGCTCGGCCTTCACCACGTATCCGCTCCCGGGCGTCCGCGCTCGTGCTCGTTGATGAGCCGGTCCAGGTGGGCCAGGCGGCGGCGTTCGCGTTCCCACCGGATCGGCGGGCTCACCTCATCCGCGACCTTCGTCCGCAGGACGGCGGCCTCGGCCCGCAGTTCGTCGATGTTCTCCTCGGTGCGGCAGATGTTGCCGCAGGCTGGGTGACAGCCCTCGGTGTCCGGGGTGACCCGTGCGTCGTCAAGGGACGGCTCCAGCTCGCAGCGTGCCGTCGGGGCAGCGAAGACGCAGGTCATTCCCTTGCCGGGGTAGATCTGCAGCGATGCGTTCGCCATCACATGTCTCGCCTCCGCCCCGGTCCGCAGGACCCGTCCAGCGAACTTCCTCGCCCCTCCGCTGACCCGCGACCGGTAAGCGCCCGCGGCCGGACCGCTGACGTGTTCGCCGGCCTTCAGCCGCCGGTCGGCGTCCTGCAGGTCCTCCAGGCGGGTCAGCCACCGCTCGAACGCGAGGTCGTCGGGGAAGCCCGAGGCGTAGGTGCCGGCATAGCCCTGGGTGATCTGGACTCGCAGGTGCCCGTACTGGATCGCCGCAGCGACCATGCCGCGTGGGCGGCGGCAGATGAACCAGGCCAGCGTGCGCCGCAGGCGTGAGCTCGTCAGGCTCTTCGGATCGACGGGGATCACGTCGCTGCGGCCGTGCCGGCCGCAGAAGGCGTTCACCCAGGCGATGAAGCGGTTCAGGTCGTTGTTGATCGAGGAGAGGGTGCGGGCCCCTCCGCCCTCGTGCTGGTCGCGCTCGTCCGCCACCAGCCAGACGGGAAACAGAACCTCTGCGTCGTGGAGGCGTTCTTGGACGCCGATCGCCGTGGCGACGAGATCCGGGGCGATCCATGGCTCGTCGCGGAACTGCCCCTCGGGGATCTTGGCGCCGTTTTCGTCGCGGGCGTTCTTCCACTTCCGGCCGTGGACCTCCCACAGCTTCGTCACCTTGTCCCGGCGCAGGCAGCCGCGGCGCAGGCTGACCGCCTCCCCGGGGCGGCAGCCGGTCAGATAGGCCACCAGCAGGAAGCACGCGGTCGACAGCGTCCGCACCAGCTGCTTGACGTCGTCGTAGGCGATGTTCTGCATCCAGGGTTCGCCGTCCAGCAGGCCCTTCGGGCGGGCCGTCAGGAAGGTGCCGTGGGCGATGGGGAGGCCGGAGGTAAGGAACATGTTCCTGTATGACCGGTTCTTCTGCATCGCGGTAGGCGAGAGGTCCAGGAGCTTGGCGAGGAAGGGCCAGTCCGGCTCCCAGGTGCCGTCCTCGCACTGCCTGCCGGGCAGGTCACGGCCACTCGCGCGGAACGACCTGATCAAGCGAGCGACCTCCGGCGTCGCCCCTGCCTTGCCCGGGACGCGGACCCGGCGGTGGGGACCTGGACTGTAGCGGCCCGGCTTCAGACCGAACAGCGGCCGGAACTCCTCCATGGCCGCGATGATGTCGTCGGCGAAGTCCTCGACGAACCGCGCCGCCCACAACACCGCCATCGCCATCGTCGTCTCCTGGATGCGGGCGGTGGCGTTCTCCCGGTCACGCTGGGACTTGCCCAGCAGAATCCTGGACTCCTTCCCGCCCCAGGGCGGCATCTCGGGCAACCGCCCCTCGGACGGCAGCAGCTCGCGGAAGGCCCACAACCGGCGAACGGCCTGCAACAGATCCGAGCGGTTGCCGTGGGTGAGCTCCGCGTCCCGCACCGCATCGAGGTAGTCCTCCAGGTCCTCCGGTGTCACCTCCGCGATCGAGGTGAACCCATAGAGGTCCATCCAGTCCAACAGGCCGCGCAGGTTGAGGAGCTGGGAGACCATCGTGTAAACGGCGAGCTTGCCGTTGATGTTCGCCCGGCGAAGGATCGTCAGGCCCTCGTCGCAGTTCAGCTCCATCCAGATGTAGATCTTGGCGATGTCGCGGAACTGCTCGGGCACCAGGGCGAAGTTGATGCTGACCGAGGCCATGTGATCCTCAAGGATCGCCGGCCGCAGGTTCCAGCGCATGTCGCCCACCACGGACAACTTCGAGAGGTCCGTGCCCTCCCTCAACTGTCGGTTCTGCAGCACCACCGTGCCGGGGCCGGGCACGAAGATCTCTTTCGGCTCTGGGGCAGCGTCAACGGTACTCATCGTTCGTCCAGCTCCCCATCCAGCAGCCGCCGCACCAGTTCTCGCTCTTCCTCGCCGACCGCCCTGCGGGCCCGGTCCTCGGCGGGTTTGCCCGCCAGCCGGATCAGGTCTTCCAGCTCCTCGAAGGGCAATACGAACCGCTCGGCCCAGCGCAGGGCTGTCATGTGCGTGCGCCGTTCGTCGATCATGTCCCGGGCCGCCACCTGAAGCGGCAGATGATGGGGCATCGCGCGGGCGCACGGGCATTCCAGACACTTCAGGAACGAGGCCCGGCAAGGTTCGCCGGGCGGGCTGTGCGGGCTGTTCTCGTTGTCCGCGCAGGCTGCGAGCACCGTGTCGGCATCTCGCGCGACCAGCAGCCGCATCATCTCCGTGCTCACTCCGAACCGTTTGGCGACCGTCTCCGGGTCGCGTATGGCCTCGGCGACATCGGCCTTGCTCAGCCGCGTGATGCGGCCCGCGGTGCGGGCCTTGGTGACTTCCTTCTCCAGCACGTCGGCGACCAGTTTCTGGTACTCACGCAGGCTCGACTTGTCCCGCCGCAGGTAGATGTTCGCCAGCGTCTCCCGGGTCTGGGCCACCGGTTTCTGTTCCCGTGCCGCGTGGGTGACCCGCATCCGTCCGACACCCACGATCAGCCGCTGCGGATTGCCGTCCTCGTCCGGCTCGTCGGCGACCAGGTTCAAACCGGTGCCCCAGAATCCGACCGCCGAGTCCGACAGCTGGTCGCGGAAACCCCGCCCGCACTCATTGCGGCGTTTGACGACCTCGGCCCGCTTGGCCTGTGGGCCCTTCCCGGCCTTGGGGACCCAGTAGACCAGCAGCCGGTCGCTGCCCTTGATCCGCCGCGACGACGCGGTCAGTTCCAGCGCGAGCATGTAGAGGCCGAATGGCGTGTGCAGCTCGTCGCGGGCCGACAGCTCGCCCTCCTCCTCCGGTGCCGCGGCCCACGGCGGCAGGTCGCTCAGCGTGGCCGTCATGTAGCGCCGCGGACCCCGCCGCGGTTTGCTCAGGTCGACCTGGACCGTGGCCAGTGGGCCGGCCCCACCGTCAGGGCGGTGGAAGGCCGCCGGCGCCTTGATGATCGTCGAGCCGTTCTCCCCGGTCAGCCTCACCAGCAGAATCACCAGCGCGCAGGTCTCGGCCAGGCTCAGGTGCAGCCGGGTGGTCAGGTCGGTCACGGTGCCGTGCGGGACGATCCACGGCGCCAGACTGGTGCCCCACTTGTTGCGCGGCAGCTCCCCGGTCGTCTCGACCATGTCGAGGATCGAGCCGTACTCGTAGAGCACCGGCTCCTTCTCCGCGGAGATGCCGCCCTCGCGCCACCGCTCCAGCAACTCACGGGACTCCCTGATGCGCTTCGCGGCCGCCCGCACTACGTTCCGCGCGGCGTCCAGGATCACCTTCTCCTCGGCCTGGCTGTAGCTGCCCCGCGAGGTGATCTTCTCCCGGCGGTCCGGCACCCACTGCGCGCACTGGGCGGCGAACTGCGGCGTCAGCCCGTCCATGTTCGCCAGCAGCGACCGCAGCAGCCCCACCGCCATCGCGGCGGTGGGCGCATCCCCCTTGCTCAGCAAGAACGCTTTCAGGTGCCGCGGCGCCAGATCCTGCGGGACCTGCGGCCGTTCCTCGTCGAGGAGCAGGACGTCGATGAAATAGCTCAGCTGCCTGAAAGCGTTGCCCGCAGCGCCGGACGTCTTCACCGTCCCCGCCGCCCCCACATGGGCGTCGAAGGCACGGGCAAACGCCTCCTGCAGCGGACGGGCCACCAGGAGCGTCGCGAAGTCGTAGTCGACCACTTCATCGGGGTCCTGCTCGGAGAAGAACCGCACCCGGCACTGGCCGTCCTCCAGGAACAGGCGCTGCGGCGGGGTGTAGCCCGCCTCCGGCATCTCCGCCGGACGCCCCGGACTCACCATCCCGCCAGCGGATCGCCCAGCACCCGCCGGTCGGCACCATAGACTGCCGCCATCAGGTCCGAGATGCCGCTGTTGTCGGCATGCATCAGCAGCAACTCAAGCTCCAGAGCCTCGAAGGGCTCCAAGTACGTCTCCTTGGTCGTGCGCTGATCCGCGTGCCCGAGCAGCAGCCGCACCAGGTCCCAGGTGCTGCCGAACTCGTAGCGCAGGTCGCGCAGTTCCTCCCCGTCCAGGTGCGCAAACTTCTTGTCGAACAGCAGCCGGCCCACCGAGAACCAGCGCAGCGCGAAGCTGTGGCGGAGCATGTGGGCGGCCCCGGCGAAACCCTCCACCCCCAGGTCGTCCTTCAACCGCTTGTTGGCCTGGGTGAAGACGTGCTGCCATCCGTGAGGGTCCCGCGGCATCCCGTCCTCGTTCAGCCACAGCGCCACCGGTTCCAGCCCCTGCGGCGTCTCACGCAGCAACAGCCGACGAGCCTCCGGCGTCAGCGAGTCGAGCGGCACCTCCTCCACCAGCGCGTCCTGCCCGACCAGCCTCGCCCGCCGCCCGGGCAGCATCCGCGTCAGCACCCGGGTGCCGGCCATGCGCTCATACCGTCCAGCGGCCCGGGCCCGTCGCACCGCGGTCGCCCGCTCGCCCTCGCAGTAGTTCAGCACCGGCACCAGGCCCTTGCGCGACATCCAGTACTTGCGCGCGACGTTGCCCTTCGCGACCTTCTCGGCCAGGTGGCAGGTGTAGAAGCCGCGGCTGGGGTCGTCCGGCGGGAGTTCGACCAGCAGTAGCGAACCGCCCTCCTCCAGCCGCAGCCCCGAGTTGTAGAGGCAGTCCGCGAAGGCGGCGTTGCGCTGTCCGTTGCGGCCCCGCCAGCCCGGATCCTCGTCGCCCTCCAGCGTCAGCCCGAGCAGCCCGCAGTCCCGATAGCGCTCGTAGCCCGCCGGGTCGAACCACTTCACATCCCGGTCCCGCGTCGCCTTCGGGTCGGTCACAACCTTCTCCGACTGCGTGCCATCCCGGCGCTTGCCCCGACCCGGGCGAGTCCGGATCGGATTGGGGATCTGGAACTCCTTCGCCGCCCACACGTAGAACAGCCGGATGTTGATGATGTTGTCGCTGTAGGTACCCGACTCCACCAGGCGCGTGTTACGCCCGTCCAGCATCCGCCAGGTCTTGAAGGCCTCCACCGCGGTCGGCTCGACGTCATCCCACGGCCGCCCGTACGCCCACAAGAAGCTCAGCCACACCACGAGGCTGTACGCGTACTTCCGCCAGGTCAGCCGGCCCAGGTCGCGGACCTCATCGCTGTCGAACCATCTGTCCACCCGAAGATCTGACGCCCCCAGGGGATCGAGCAGGAAGGGCTGTCCCGCCCTCCGCGGCGCTGCCGCGGCCCGCAACAGGACATCCCGATGTTGCAACACGACCGGATCGTCGTACGCGCGGGAAAGATCCACCTGCTCCCCATGAAAGTAGACCTTCCATCTCACGTCACGGATCCTGCATAGCCGCACGTCATGCCGGGACCGCAACAACCATCGTCCACCCGAACGGGTGACACTTCCTGTACCCGGATCCAGCAACACAGATCTGCAACAACACAGATCTCGCTAGAGAACGTAGGAGTTTCCCGACACGATCTCCGACGTCGAGAACCACGTCCTGCCGCTGCTGCGGGAGAAGGGCATCCGGTACACGCAGGTCGCGCGCGCCGGCCACCTGGAGTCCGCCGGCGTCCAGGTCCTCTCCGACACCACGAATCCCGGCAAGGTCTTCGACCACGGCCAGTGGACCCTCATGGACGAGCTGGAGGCCAACGGCACCGTTCCGCAGTACGCGGGCGGGCACAAGTGCGCGCAGAAGTTCAAGGCCTTCGCCATTGATGATCTTCAACTGCGGGAGGCCGGCGGCCAGACGGTCGGCAAGCTGTTCGGCTACAACGCCGACGAGCGCAGGCGCGCGGTCAAGGCCAACAAAGCCCAGGCCGAGCGCAACGAAAGGGCCGGCCGCCAGACCTTCGCTCTGGACTACCCGCTGCTCCGGCTCGGTTGGGGCCGCAAGGACGTGCAGGGCTACGTCAAGGACCGCCTCGGGATCGACATGTCCAAGTCATATTGTTCTGTTTGCCCGTTCTCTGGGGTGTGCTCGCCGCAGCCGGACCACCTGAAGCGGCTGCGGAAGTACCCCGACCTCGCGGCGCGCGTGCTGCGCCTGGAGTACCTGTCGATGGCCCTGAACGACAACAGCTCCCTCTACAAGGACGACACCCTGTTCCGGCGGGTCACTCACGACCAGAACACCGAGGCGCTCGGCCAGTTCAACGCCCGGCTCGACGAGGAGCCCTGGGCGGTCTACCGGGTGCAGCGCGTCTACACCGCCGGCCGACGGCCCGAGTGCAAGACCGATCACGGCGACCGATGCGCCAAGCCCGAATGCCGCGACAACGGCATCAAGGGCACCGTCTACCGGTCGGTGAAAACCGTCCGCACCGGCAGCCGCACCGAAGCCGGCACCTTCCTGACCACCGCGGCCACGGCGCTGAACCGCCCGGTCGAGCACTCCACGGACGCCCACGGCGCCGGCATCGCCCGCGTGCGCACCCGCGTCCGCCCGGACTCCAAGACGTACGGGACGGCCGAGGACTTCTACGTGACCGCCCCCGCCGGCGTGCAGGACAAGGCCCGCCCTGCCTTCGCCGAGGTCTGGGCCGCGATGACCGACAGCCAGTAGCACCCGACCCCTGCGAGGAAAGATGACCACCCGCACCCTGCCACCGGGCGCCTACGACAAGCTCACCGCCACGGTCACGCGCGACACCGGCGACCGGCGCACGGCCGCCCTGTGGATCCACGCCGCGGCCCTCGCCCGGCACGCCCACGACCACGTCCTGGCCCCGGCCGACGACCGCCCTCCGGGCCCGGGCGGCCTGCTGAAGTCCCTGGAGAGCCTCGCCAACTGCCACCCCGCGCTCATCCCGCTCGTCGATCCGGCCGTACTGCCGCTGTGGGAGCAGCCGCTCGGCGCGGCCGCCTGGGCTGCCATCGAGGAGTTCTGGGACCGGCACCCCGCTCTGGAAGGTGAGCACCGCGTGGACGGCTACGCGCTCGGCGACACCTACCAACTGCTGTCCGAGGAGGCCCGCAAGGGGCGCGCCCTGTGCCAGACGCCGCCCTGGGTCGCCCGTCTCCTGCTGCGCCTGTCACTGGAGCCGGCGATGGAGGAGTGGGGGCCAGCCGATGCCCGGATGATCGACCCTGCCTGCGGGACCGGGCACATCGCCGTCGCCGCGTTCCACATGGTCCGCGTCCCGCCGATCCGCGGCCGCCGGCCCGCTCCGGTCGGGCACGGGCCGCGGGCCGTCGAGCGGGCGCTCGCCGCGGTGTCGGGTGTGGACCTCGACGCGTACGCCGCCGCGCTGACCGCCTACCGGCTCCTGGCGAGCTCGGCGCACGTCCTCGGCGTGAGCCTGGACCGCGTCCCGGCGTCGTGGCCCGTCAACGTGGCCGCCGCCGACTCCCTGCTGGACCGCACCGAGCCCCTGCTGGCCGCTGGCGCCTACCACGCGTGCGTGGCCAACCCGCCGTACATCACCCCGAAGGACCCCACCGTCCGCGACCAGGTCCGCGCCGCGTACCCGCAGGTGGCGGCTGGCAAATACTCACTGGCCCTGCCCTTCACCGCGCTGATGCTCGAGCACCTGGCCGTCCCGGGCGGCTTCGTGGCGCAGCTGACCGCGAACTCGTTCATGAAGCGAGAGTTCGGCAGGCGGTACGTCACCGAGTTCCTGCCCCGCTTCGACGCGCGCTGGATCATCGACACATCCGGGGCCTACATCCCGGGCCACGGAACCCCCACCTGCATCCTCGTCCACCGGGCCCGGCCGCCGGTCGGCGACACGGTCACGGTGATCCGGGGCAACCGTGGAGAGCCCCACGTTCCGGAGGACCCCGCACGGGGGTTGGTCTGGAGCGCGATCGAGGACGCGGTCGACAGCCGGCTGGCCTGGGACCGATTCCAAGCGGGGGCGGAGCTCGCACGGCGTGGTGGGGACACTCCTTAGATCGTTGCGTATTCGCATTTCAATGTGTATTGTTTCTCTCGGATCGGGCCAACGCCCCACCACACCAACCCACTTGACGAGCGCAGCTCTAGGCTTCGCGCCGTCCCAGTGCATCCGGGGACTGATACAGATGAAGCGGAACAAGCCGCTCATAAAGCGCCGCAAGGCGGGAACACAGCACGAGCGGCGGAGGCCGTACCAGTGGCAGGAGAGCGCCACCACCTATTGGGCGCTGGCCGTGCCCCAGGCGTTCGCCGGGACCGGCCAGACCGTTCTCGACATGACCGGAGCGGTGCCCGCGGGCGCAGACGAGTCGTCCCCCGACAGCCCGCGCTACGGCTCCTCATTGCGCTGGCGGCTCGACCGCGACGGCCAGACCCAGTTTGTCTATGGCAAGGAGGTCTGGCGCCGCTACCAGGGCGAGAGTCAGGCGGCCTACGGCAAGCGCATCGCCGAATCGTTCCGTCGGTCCCTCCCCACCTCTCCGGACGTGTACCACGTGTTCGTCGCGGAGCGGCCGGGATGCGCACGCGGAACGCGATGCCCGCTCACGCAGCACTGGTACACGGCCATCGAGGCCGACCTGTCGACGCATCGGCCGGATCGGTGCCCGATGGGCGTTCTCAATGACGGCCCGCCCTGGCGCCTGATCGGACAGACCGTTCCTGACGGCCGCCACATCTACTGAGGCCCCTCCGCACAGCACTCCGGGCCGTCCGGGCAGCTCGCCCGCTCCGGTCGGCCCGGCCCCGCCCCGGTCCAGCGTGACCGAGCCCGCCGTTGAGGACCCCTCCGGCGGCCCACAACCAGAGGCGACGTACTGCGCCTCGCATCACCGCCAGGAGCCTCCATGGGTACCACTCGCACGCGCCTGCCCGGCATCACCTTCCGGGACGCGGCGCCCACCGACGCCGACGCCGTCATGCGCCTCCTCGCCGACGTGAATCCCGACGACCCCAACGCGTTCGAGGAGGTCCGGCCGAACCTGTCCCTGCCGCAGGAAGGGCCCCTTTCCCACTTCCGGGCCCTAATGGTCGTGGCCGAAAGCGATGAAGGCGAGACGCTCGGCGTCCTCCTGGGAGGCGCTCCGCTGTGGCTCTTCGACCATCCCGGCATCGACGTGCCGCTGGCGCACCTTCTGGCGGAACGAATCGCGATCATCACCGCCGTTGCCGTGGACCCCGATCAGCGCGGGCGAGGCATCGGGGCCGAACTCATCCGGCATTCCGTACGCCGCTTCACACGCGCCGACTACGGGCTGCTGACCCTTAACTGCTTCCCGAAGCTGGAAAGCTACTACCAGGGTCTCGGCTTCTCGATCATGAACGACCTGAACGTGGCCCTCGGCCCCCTGAACGCGGTCGGGCACCGTTGGGGCGACACCCGGGTGGCCGCCCGGCTCCTGGACCGATACACGACCTTCGTCGACGTCCCGGGCCTTCCCTCCCCGGTCGTCTCGGGCGTCCTTCCCAACACCCGCATGGCCCGTGGGGCGTACTTCGACGGGGAGCAGTTTTGTGCCTGACCCGATCACGGCCCGGGCTGTCCGCACTCCCGGGCCGCACAATTCACGCACGGGTGCAGGTGTCGGCCGGCATCCAGAACGAAGGAGGAACTGATGCCGGTTGTCGACGGGAAGAGCCCGAGCCCATGGCGCCGTTGGGCGCTCCGATGGGGCGCGCCGAGTGCAGCCGTCGCCCTGGTCAGTGTGTGGGTACTGGAGCCCGGCAGCGTTGTGGGCGCGATCATTACAGCCGGAGTGGCGCTGGGGGCGCTGTTGGTCTTCGTCGGCACGATGCCCCGTCGGCAGCCGCCTGGAGAACTGCGAGCGCGCAGGGATGCCGGCGGGAACGAGTAGAGCAGCTCCGCGCCGCCACGGGTTGCGCTGAGCGCTCGAACTAGGTGGAAGGCGGGGACGGCTGACTGACCGGACCCGCCTTCATCAACCCCTTGACGTTGCGTATTGCTTTTTCGTTGTGTAGATTGATCACATCGCTGGCGGGTCCTCAAGTCCACGCCGCGTCCACCCCGTTGCCGTTCAGGAGCCCTGCCATGCCCGTTGCCGTCGCCCATGAGGTCGCCGCCGCCCTTCTCGCCTACCGCCAGAGCAGCAACGACATCTGGCTGACCCTTGTGGACGTCACCACCGACCTGATGCACCTGGCCAGCCACATGCGGGCCGACTTCGAGCGCTGCCTCGACGGCGACGCCAGGGCGCGCCTCGACGAACGGCCACTGGCCGCCATGCCGAACCTCGCCCCGTCCGTCGGGCCGATCACCAACACCGACGACTCGGCCGCCGAAGACCACCTCTTCGACAACTACGTGCACGCGAGCGACGCCGCTGCTGCCCTCCGCGTGCACATGGCAGACGACGCCTACCCCACCTGCTCGAAGGCGCTGTACGTGCTGCTCAACGATCTGCGCGCCTACACCCATGACCTCGGCTTCGACTTCGACGAGGTCATGCGAGCGGCATCACAGGCCCACCGAGTCGACCAGCGCAAGGCCAAGTAGCACCACAAGCCCCCGGCGGCACCGATGCCCTCGGTGCCGCCGCCCCGACAGACATCCCGCCCGGAAGGACCTCCATCATGACCACGCCCCTGATCCCCGCCCCGGCTCGGTCCGGCCGCGGCTCGATACGCATGCACCTCGACCGCGGCGAGCACCCCGCGACCCGGGTTCCGCTTCTGGGCAGCGATCTCGACAACCCCTCCGCCGTCTGCGGAGGGTGCGCCAACAAGGTGTTCAAGCAGCTCCACGACGGCCGGGAGCGCCTCAAGTGCGGTCTTCTGCCCCGCGGAAGCCGCGGGCTGCGCGGCCCCGATCTGCGGGACTCCATGCCCGCGTGCGTGAAGTACGCCGCCGCGCCGAGCGCTCTGCGGAACGCCTGAAAGCCGAGCAGCCCGACCCGACCGGCAACGCCTCTCCGCGTTGCCGCCACCCACGGCGGCGCGGTGGGGCACAGCCCAACATCACCTCAGCCCGCTCTCAACGACCCGGGGAACTCACGCCGATGACTGTGTACTTCACGTTCATACCGTCGCGCCGGAAGAAGCCGGCCGATCTGACCGCGATGGAGTTCGCCCCGAACCAGGAAGTTCCCGAGCGGGCACTTAAGCGCCGCGTGGCCCACCACCACGGCCCGACCTATTACGACGGCGTCAAATACGGCACGTCCCTCGCCGACAGTCCGGCCGAAGACTTCCCCGACGCAGACCCCAGTGCGTATCTGCTCGTGTGGAGGCGCTCCGCCACCCAGGTCGCACCGAAACGGGGCGAAGCACCCGACGAGGTGTGGACCCTCACCCCGCGCGGCCGAGTGGTCAAGAACTCCGCCGACGCGACTCGGTGACGGTAGCGAGGCTCTAAGTCCGGCATCCGGCCCCGCGCAAGCCGCATGCCTCGCCCCTGAGTTGCGTAGGTCCACGCCTCCGTGCGTGCAGTACGCCGCCCGGCACACGAGCAAGCACCGGACCGCCCTCGGTTCCCACAGGAATGAGCCTCGCGCCCCAAGTCGGGGCGCGTGCAGGCCACCGAGAGGGCTGGGCTCCCTCAGACTCCGCACCCCCAACACCACCCGCACTCACCCTTCGGAGGCGTGATCATGCTGCCCGGCCTCGCCCAGCACATCGACTTCCAGCCCGCCCACAACAACTACACCCGCGGGTTCCTCGTGGTGAACAAGGCCAGCCCCACCGTGCACGGGTACGTGTGGGAACACACCCTCTCGGACGGCACGACCACGTGGGTCGCCCAGCCCGATGCGACCAACGACGCCTCGCGCATCCCCGGATTCCAGTCCCGAGAGTGGGCCGGCGAGTTCCTGTACGAACGCGAGTGGCCCAAGTTCATCCATCGCGAGGACGCCGCGGCCCATGCCCTCCCGGAGCCGGGATGCACCGACCACGCGCCGTGCGGGACGTGCTCCCTGTGCGAGCCGGACCTGTCCCGCCGCGGAGTCCTCTGAATGTGCCGGGGGTGGCCGCTCGTACGGCACCACCCGTCACCACAACGTGCAGGCCCGGGGGGCCGCGGACGGTGCGTTCTCGCCCGCGGCCCTGGCCCTGCCCTCCTGTTCCCGACCAGCAGACCCACCTACGTCCTGGAACCCTCATGTCCACTGACACCACCGCCGCCCTCGTGATCGAGGCCGTTGACCAGGCACACACCCACAAGGCCCAGAACTGCACCGATCCAAGCTGTGCCCGGCATGCCGGCACGACCGACTGCCCCCCGATCACCGTCAGCCGAAGCCCCGGTTCCGTCCTCGGCGAGGCGGTCGCCGACGCCTGGTACGCCGCCGGCGGCAGCCGGCTGGACATCCCCGCAGGGGTCGTCGCCGCCCTCGCACTGTGGCCCCAGAAGTCCCCGGGCGCCGAGGCCGCCGACACGATCGCCGCGTACATCGCCGCACAACCCCCGCGCGTCCTGGTCCGTGGCCTGGCCGAGAGCGCCAACTACTACTGGCGCCTTCGCCCCGACCTGTGGACCACCGCCCGCCCCCTGTTCGACTGGACAAGAGAGGACCTCCACGACACGCACCTCGCGGGCGTGCGGGCCGTGACCCGCGCCGCAGTGCGCCACGGGGTCCTCCAGCACACCGGAGACACCGACCCCGCCGGTAGGTCCCGGATCGACCTGCTCTCCTGGGTCATCACAAGCCTGCGCCACCACCACTCCCGGCGCAGCCTCGGCGAGTACCACACCCCGCCCGATGTCAGCGCCCTGATCACCGCGATGCTGGCCAACGACGGCAGTTCAGAAAAGCGGCCCCACCAACGCGGCGAGTGGGCTCTCGAGCCGACCGCCGGGACCGGAGGGCTCTTCCGCTCCGCCGCGCAGGAACTGCGCCGCGACGGCGAGGACCCAGCCGACCGCGGCTGGGTCATGCTCGAACTCGACCCCCTCGCCGCCGCCGGAGCCGCCGTCAATGCCCTCGTATGGGAACTGGGCCCCCGGGCGGTCGTCGGCTGCGGAGACGTCCTCGCCCAGCCCGACCTGGCCGAGGACACCCTCGCCCAGGCGCGCGACGTGGCCCGCCACCGCGATGACGTCATGAAGATGGTCCGCTTCGCGATCGCCACCCGCACCACCAAGCAGCTGCTGGACGCCCTCACGGCCAGCAGGTAGCCGCATGGCCCGGCCCACTTCCGTGGGCCGGGCCGAAAGGAGGAAACGTGGCGCACGTTCACGACCACACGGAGGGCCAGGCCGTGACTCAGGCGCTGCGCGCCGTCCTGCCCATCCCCAGCCGGACCCGCGTGTACATGCTGGCCTGTGGATGCCCTGACGCCGAGGGCTGTCTGACCTGGTACATCGACACCGAAACCCGGGCCTACGAGCTCGAACTCGCCCCCGCCCAAGCCCGCCTGCGGCACGTCCAGGTGACCAGCCGACCGCTCGTCGGCGACGGCACCACCTGGAGCGAGGACTTCCTCGTCCCCGGCCCACCGGCCCACCGGCCGACTGGGCGCAGCCCCTCGCGCGTCTCGTCGCCCGGCTCACCCTCTCCGACCGCAGCCCCCTCTCACTCGACTGAGTCTCACCAAGGGATCACCGTGCCGAACCACACCCCCATGACCGGCTGCCTGCCCGCCTTCGGCCGGCACCGCGGCTACCCACCCCGCGACGGGTGGCTCCGCAAGGTCTACCTCGCCCTGCTCCAGGATCACGCCGCCCTGCGCCGCCCCGACGCGACCGTCGTGCTCGGAGTCGGCAAGAGCATGGTCCCGGCCATGTCCTTCTGGTCCCAGGCCTTCGGACTGGCCGCCCGGCACGGCCGGGACTTGGTGCCCACCGACCGGGCCCACTGGCTCTTGGACGAGGAAGCCGGAGCAGACCCCTTCCTTGAGCTCGACACCAGCCTGTGGGTGCTTCATTGGTGGCTGGTGAGCGCCGAACGGTGCCATGTGCCCAGCTGGCGCTACCTCTTCGGGTACTCCCCGATCAGCCGGTACAGCCGCGCAGAACTGCAGGGACGCCTTGTGGCGGCCGCCGAAGCCGCCGGCCACAAGAGCCCGGCCCGATCGGTAGTCGCCGCGGACATTGCCTGCCTGGTCAGCATGTACGCGCTCCGGGACCGCGACGCAACGGGTGTCGAGGACGAACTCGCCAACCCCTTCCGCACCCTGCACCTGCTCGACCCCGAACCTCCCGCTGGTGGAGCTGCCGGCCGAAGCCACGGCGTGGCCGTCCGCCGCACCGCCGGCCGCCGCTGCCCCGACGTCGTCCAGGCGTACGCGAGCCTGGACTTCGCCGCCCGCACCGCAGGTCCCGCGCCCGGCTCCATCAGCCTCGCCCGTCTCGCCTCCGATCCCCTCGGGCCGGGCAGGCTTTTGCTCACCGGCAACGAAGACCTCCGCCGGGCCGTGCACAGGGTCGCCGGCCGCCATGCGGATCTGGCCGTTGTGCAGTCCGGCGACGGGCAGGAGACCCTCGCCTACTCGCGCGGGCCCGCTCTCCTCGCCGAGGAGGTCCTGGCCACCGCCTATCCCGCCCTGCAGCCTGATGCCGGCCGCGCGTGGGGGTAACTCGCTGCTCGGTCCGGGTCCTGACGGCTTCCGCCTTCGCCGCCGGGATCCGAGCCGACGCCGCGATGGCACCGTGATGCCCGCGGGCACACGACGCGACTCAATGTTGCTTATTCATATTTCACTGTGTATTCTGATCTCAGTTGGTGGTGCTCGCCCCCTCGGCTTGAGCGTCCCAGCCCTTCCCTACCGACGAGATCAGGAGACACTCATGCGCATCAAGACCGGTGAGCAGCACCAGGGTTGGACCGTGGTCGACCAGGCACGGCGCGAGTGGCGCGGCTCCTTCGAGGGTGTGTGGCTCGGCGTAGACGAGTCCACGGGGCACTGGATGGTCGGCCGCCAGCACGACGGGCAGTCGATGGATGACGGCTTCGACACGACCGGCAACTGGTCCAGGTCCCGGATCTTCCGTGAGGACAACGAGTACCTGAACATGCGCCGGGCCCTGGCGGCGTACGACGAAGAGGCCAGGAACGCGAGCGATGTCTGGAACGGAATGTGGGACCAGCGCGCCCACGAAGCCGTCGCCCGGCACCTTGCGCACCGCGTCCCGTTCCCGGCCCCGCTCCAGCTCTCGGCCGGATGGATCGGGCGGGGCCTGAGCGACTCCCACTCGCCGATGGGGGCGACGATTCCGCTCGACGGGCCGGTGGCCAAATATGAGCTGATTCGCTACCTCCAGGGTCAGACCCGGTTCGACGAGACCGTGACGGAGGCGGGATCGGTCTCCGAGCAGGAGGCGTACCAGCTGATCATCAACGCGACCGGGCCGATCCTGGTCGTGTGCCGGGGGGTGAAGTTCTACCTCAGCAAGTAGGCCGGACGGCACGTGAGGCGCGGGGCCGCGAGCACCGCGCCCGTGCCGCCAGCCACCCACCCGACGCACCGAAAGCGAGGACGCCGCCCCCGGGGGCGGCGGAGAAGACATGGACCACAAGAACCTCATCGGCCACGACGGCGCCGTTCACGAGGGTCTGCTCAACAGCCACACCGGCTTTCTGATTGACGTGGTCTGCGACGCGGGCCGGTACTCGGTCGTCCACCACTACGAGCACTTGGACCCGGCGCGCGTCACCGACGCCCCGCTCTCCTGTCCGGCGTGCGTCGCCGCGAGCCCGCCCGCCGCCGGGTCCCTCCACCGCGGTCGTCTGGCCCACCGGTACGCCAAGGACGTCCTCGCCCGCGCCGACAACCGCGGATATCCGCCCGGCCTGGACGACGAGGCACTGCGCCTGGCGTTCGTGGCACTCACGGTGGAGGACCCGCCGTCCCAGCGTCTCTACGCGCTGATCAGAGAGCACTTGGCCGACATGCTGACCGATCGTGCGCTGGCCGTGCCGGAAGGGATCCCCCAGGTCCTGGTGCCCTACACGCGGTACACCGGCGGCGAGGTCCAGGCTCCGGTCGGGCCTGGGGACCGCCTCATGCGCGACGGCGTCGCCAGCGGCCACTTCCCGATCGTGCGGGTCGAAGCGGTCGAGGAATCACCGACCGGCGTCACCGTCACCGTCCGAGAGAAGGACTGGCACCCGTTCACGTGGTCCGCGCAGGAGCTCGGCCGGTGCTTCTTCAAACTCGACCGGGCGCCGCTGCCCGCAGCCGAGCGCTGACCGGCTCTCGCGACTCCACCTGACTCCGCCGTCACCGGCCGCAGGCGGGCGGGCACCCACTGCTTTCGCTGCGGCCCCTGCCCCGCGGGTGTGCGCTGAGACAGCCGCCCGCCCCTGGCGCCCTGGCGCAGCTCCACCACCGCGCGCCCGGCACCTTCACGCCCCGGCCCTCCACCCGCCGCCTTCGCTCCGCGCCCCGGCCGCGCTCCCCCACCGCCGGCCACCCGACGCACCCGCCAGTCGTACGTCGCCTCTCCCCGCCTCGTCTCATGGAGCGCTCCGTCATGCCCTCAGTCGATTTCGACCCGCTCGTCGCCGAGGAGCAGCTACTCGCTGCGGCACGCGCTGGGATCCGCTCGATCACGCACGCCACCGGAACCTGTACAGCCCAGGACCTCTCGGAACTTCTCGCCCAGCAGCTCCGCGCCGGCCTGCTCCGCCAAGCCCTCCCCCTCCCGGGATCCTCGGGCCCCGGTGAGCTCGACGTCGAAGCCGTGGTTCAGGCGAACTACGAGCTGGAGACCACCATCCACGGCCGGGCCGCGCAGGTGCGCTTCACGCCGGGTCTTGCCCAGAGCGGTGTGGCTCACGGGGAGCACATGGACGTCCGGGCCGCCGTGTCGCTCACGTACCGGGTCAGCCTCCAGTTCGAGTGCGCCGTGGTCAGCACCGACCGCGGCCAGAGCTGGTCCACGGCCCTCACCAGCGCCCGGCGCCCTTGGCTGACGTCTGCCAAGAACCTGTGCCCTGAAGTCGGCGAGCAGGTGACCGCCCTCATGCACACCCCCGCCCACGGCCCGGGCCTCGCACCGGTCATCGACGCGGCACGCCTCGTCGCAGCCACGCGGGCCCTGACCCGGCTCCGTGTCGCGCAGGGCGACCTTGCCTTCGCCGGCTCCCGCGCCGTCGCGGCCCGGGCCGTGTTCGAGCGGTACGGCTGCGGTCCTGGCGACGCAACCCGGCTCCACGCGCGTCTGCGGGAGCTCGCGGCCGCGCAGGACAAGGGCCTCGTCGGCTGGTGAGCCCTGCCCGCCGCCGCGCGGAGGTCCCGCGCGGCGGCACCGCCCCACCCGATGCCTTCACGTTCGGAGAGGTCATGCCCGTTCTCGTTCCAGCACAGCCCGCACAGGCGGCACCGCCGTTGCCGACCTTCTGGCTCGGCGTCCACCGCCCGCACTGGCTCAAGGAGAGCCGCGTGCCGATGTTCGTGTCGAACCGCCAGCTCGCCCGCGTCAAAACCCTTCCCCGCGCCGGCCACTCGTGGGCGCTCGACAGCGGCGGCTTCACGGAGATCACCAAGTTCGGCGAATGGCGCACCACCCCGCAGCAGTACGTGCAGCAGATCCGCAGGTACAGGGATGAGGTGGGCCGGCTGTCCTGGGCCAGTCAGCAAGACCTCATGTGCGAGGACGACGCGCTGCGCATGACCGGCCTGACGATCGACCAGCACCAGGACCTCACCGTCGCGAACTTCCTGACGTTGCGCGAGCTCGCCCCCGAGCTCCCGATCATCCCCGTCGTCCAGGGGTGGCTTCGTCCCCACTACGCGCGGTGCGTCGAAAAGTTCGCGGCGGCCGGCGTCGATCTGACCAAGGAGCCCCTCGTCGGCGTGGGCAGCATCTGCCGGCGGCCCAGCACCTTCACGGCGAGCTGGATCCTGGAGGACTTGCACGCCATGGGCTTGAGGTTGCACGCCTTCGGCTACAAGAAGACCGGACTCGACGTCTCGTGGCGGCACGTGGCTTCCGCCGACAGCATGGCGTGGTCGAAGGGCGGCAGGTTCGAGCGGACCTGCGGCACGCACAAGAGCGAGGCCAACTGCCTTCCCTACGCGTTGCGCTGGCGCGAAGACCTCCTGGGCCACCTGGCCGCGGTCCGGGAGGCGGCGTGAACGGGATGCCGGTCATGCCCAGCGCCGGTGAGCTGCGGGCGATGGTGGCGGGCGACCCGCGAGGCTATGCCCAGCGGTGGTCGTTCGGCGTACCCAGCTGGCGGCACGCCTCCGAAGGAGGCTTCCGCAGGGCTCGATACGAGGTCGTCCGGATCGACGAGCAGACGGCACGCCGCTACGTCACCTCACAGCACTATCTCTCCGGATGGCCCGCAGCCATCCAACGCTTCGGGATGCTGGACACCGAGGCCGAGGCCGGCCCAGACGATCAGACCGTGCACGGGCACGTCCTGGTCGGAGCCGTGGTGCTCGCCTCCCCGATGAACGAGCGAGTTTTGACCGTCCCCTTCCCCGGACTTGCTCCGTACGCGGAGAGCGCCGAATTGGCCCGACTGATCGTCAGCCCTTCCGTCCCGGCCAACGGGGAGACGTTCCTGGTGTCCCGAGCCCTGCGGCTCGCGGCGGAGAGCGGGCTGCGCGCAGCAGTCTCCTTCGCCGACCCCATGCCGCGCCGACGGGTCACCGGCGAGGGTGTCGTGATCGGCTCCCCTGGCCATCTAGGCATCGTCTACCAGGCGCTCGGCGCCCGGTTCACGGGCCGCGGCACCGCCCGGTCCCTGTGCTTCCTGCCCGACGGGTCCGTACTCAGCGCACGGTCAAAAGCCAAGGTGACCGGGCGGGAGGCTGGCAGCGGCGGGGTCGTCCGCCGCCTCGAACTTCTTGGGGCGCGGCCGCTGCGGCCCGAGGAGGAGCCGGCTCGCTGGCTGGCCGAGATCCTGCCGGCGATCGGCGCCCGCGCCGCTCGTCACCCCGGCAACCTGCGGTATCTGCTGCCCGCCGCGCGGACCCGGGCCGAGAGGTCGAGGACGGTCTTCGGGATGCCCTCTCTTCCGTACCCGAAGTGGGCGGATGATCGTCGCCCCGCCTAAGACGTTGCGTATTGCTTATTCGATGTGTAATGTGGTGGCTGTGATCGAGCGGCGGATTCGCTCTCACCGACCGCACTCTTCGACCCTCACCCAGAGGACAACCGTGGACATCCCCATCACTGCACGCCAGGCCGCCCGCATCGCCGTGGCGCGGAACGCCGGGATCAACATGAATCCCGTCCGCGAGTGCACCAACGCGGACCGCGCGGCCTGGGCCAGCGAGGCGCTGGAGGCGTACAACCAGCACGCCCCGACGACTCTGTTGCCCGTGCCCGAGCGGACCGAGCGCGTTCGGCTCGGCGTCCTTGCGGCCGAAGCCATGGCCCAGGTCGCCTTCAACCACCCCGGCGACCAAGTCGTCGACGACCAGGAGAGCGCCGACCGCGTGATCGGGGATCTGGTCGCGCAACTCTTCTGCCTGACGGACGGACGGGTCAGCTCCCGGGACCTCTACCAGGCCGCCGAGGAGCTGCGCAGCGAGGCGTTCCCCGTCCACCTCACCGCTGTGTGCGCCGTCGTCGCCGCCGGAGCGGAGCGCGAGGCGGGGATGCTCGCGGCGCTCTTGGACGCGGCCCAGTCGTTCGGGTGCGACGTCCCCGGCTTGGTCGCCAGCGCCCGCGACTACTTCGAAGACCTCAAGGCCGAGGAAGCCGATTCGGCGAGCAGCTGAGCCGACGCCGCTCCCCGAACTGACCCGCTGGGCGGAATGTCCCGCCAGCGCCCGCCGCCCCCGGAAGGGACCCCCATGGACACGATGATCCCCACCACCCGCGCTCAGCAGTACTGGTACCTCGTGACCCTCGGGCGCGACGCGCTGTTGCGCGAACTCGCTCCCCTCAAGCTCTCCGAGGCCCTTACCCGCGATCCGCTCGCCCTCGCCGGACGATGCCTGGCCGCCGACCCGATCGGGTTCCCCGAAGCACATGAGGCGGCCGAACGAGCGCTGGCCCCGCTGCGCACGGCCCGGACGTTCACCGCCACCATCACCGACGAGGACACCACCGTGGAGCACACCGGCGTCGTGCCGGTCCTGGGCGAACGCCAGGCCGGAAACGTCACCGGCCTGTACGCCGAACTCCTCCTCTTCGAACACAGCACGCTGCTCAACAAGGCCGCCTACCGTCTGTCCCGTATGCCCGGAGACCGGACCTGGGTTGTCGACAGCGACTTCCAGCCGAGCGGCCACCCCGGAAGGTTGCAGTCCTTCGGCTCCAGCCGCCTGGGACGCAAGCGGACCCTCCTGCCGCCGCTCGTCGCCGAACTCGACCGCCTCATCGCGCAGGGGCCGGGAGACGCGACGTGACGCTGTACGGCGTCCCGCCCGCCGGAATGCGCCGCGCCATGGCGCCCGAAAGCGGGCGGGACCACGCCCACGCCATAGCCGACGCCGCGCATGCCTGGTGGACGTCCAACCGCGGCGGCTCCAGCGACCGGGCCATTGCGGTGGGCACCCTGGCCGGACTGGCCCTGTCCGCCCCCTCGCGGCCGGACGGCCCCGACTACGGCCCGCTCCTGCTCCCTCTCAACGACGAGCAGCTCATCGACGCACTTCGGGCCGGCTGGAACTCCTTCTGGACGTACGACCCGGACCTGACCGAAGCGGCCCGCCCCCTCCACGACTGGCTTTCCAACCCCACCGAAACCGACATCCGCGGCCTGTCCGACTACGCCCGGGTCCTCGTCCGCGCAGGGCTGCTGGAGTACTGCTCCGACACCGCCCGCGCTGAGTCCGACGACATCCTCGGCCTGCTCATCACCCGGATGCGCAGCTACAGCGAGCGGCAGTCGACCGGCGAGTTCTTCACCCCGGCCGTCGCCGCCGACCACATGGGCGACCTCCTCTTCTCCAACGACCGCAGGCCCGGCGATCTGTTCCTCGAAGCCGCCGCCGGGACCGGCACCATGGCCCGGGCCGCCGCCGCCACGATGCGGTTCTTCGGCACCGACCCCGCCGAGTACCGCTGGTGGCTGAACGACCTCGACCCCCTCAACGCCGCATGCTGCGCCGTGAGCGCCCAGCTCTGGCGGCTCGGTCAGCACGTGACCGTCTCCTGCGGCGACGCGCTGAACGACCCCCGGCTCCTGGAGGAAGCGGTACGGGAACGCGCCGAGCGGGCGACCGCCGAGCAGCAAGCCCGGCCTGTGCTGTACCCCACCAGGACCCGCCCGCCGTTCTGGCCGTGGCAGTCCGTTCCCCCCTCCTGACCCCGGAGGGGCGGCGGCCGGCCCCCTGCGGCCTACCGCCGCCCCTCCGCCCTTCGCACGAAACGGAGCACCCCCATGGCCATCAACACGACGCCGCCGCCCGCCATCGCCACCCTGGTCCCCGATTCCGAAGGACACGGAACGGTCCTTCGGATCGTCTACGCCCACCACCTGGACGGCGAGTCCTTGGCCTTCCAGCTCTTCCACCGACTCGTCCGCCGCTTGCAGGCAGGGACACCCCTCCCGGACGAGATCACTCACTCCGAGGTGATGGCCCTCCTCGGTGAACAGGGCGCCGACTGCGCCGAGGGCTGGCACTCCTCGGCGAACGAGGCCACCGAGGAAGCCTCGAACGAGGCATGGCAGTGGGTCCGGGATCAGGTCAACCGCCTGTTCCCCGGCCTGTCCTGGAAGGTCGAGCCCGACCGGCGCATGAACATGCCCGGGATCGACGCCGACCAGGTCGCGGACATCGTCATCCGGGCGCGCCCCCTGGCGTCGGACGTGACCCGCCCGGCCACCATGTTCGACCCGGCGCTCACCTACTACGCGGACGGAACGCACCTGGTCATGCGCGCCAGGGGAACCGAACGACTTGGGCACGCCTTCGGCATGGCGGACGGCACCCCCTACGCCTTCCAGGCTGTGCGGTGGGAAGACGGTGGCGCCGACCTCATCGCCCCCCACGTGCTGCACCGCGTCGAAACCCGGGATGAGGGCGACACGGTCTAGGCAATCGCAGGTCCCGGGCCTCGGAATGCCCCGCGGTCTCCTGCCCTTGGGGCTCCGCCGGCTACCGGGCATCCCGACGAGCCGGCCAGATCTGACCGAACCGGGAAGGCCCGGTCGGGGGCTTGGGCGAACCCACCCCGATTCCGTTGCTTCTTCTTATTTCCATGTGTATATTGGTTGTCGTGAGGGCGGGGCATCGCCGCCAACACAAAGCCAGTTCCGAAGGAGCCGCTTCGCGCGGCTCGCCCTGGCCGTGCACTCCCCTCGACGGCCGGGGCCTGCGAGGCCCGGACGACCCCCTGTCCGGGCCTCGCCCCCTTTCTTCCGACCACTGTCAGACCCTTACGAGAGGATCACCCTCATGACGACTCTTCCCGCCGCTCAGGCGCTGTCCGCCGCGTCCAGCCGCACCGAGTACGAGGCCGCGCTCCAGCTTCTGCGTGACGCCTCACGGACGTACTACGGCGACGGCGACAGCGTCCTGGACGACGTCTCGTACGACCAGCTTCGGCGGTCCGTACAAGCCTGGGAGCAGGAGCACCCGGCCGAGGTCTCCCCGGACTCGCCTACCGGCCTCGTCGCCGACGGGGCCGCGCCCGTCGGCGACGTCGCGCACACCACCCGCCTCCTGAGCCTGGACAACGTTTTTGACGCCGAGGGCCTGGTGGCATGGGGCGTGTCGGTCGAGCGCCGGCTGACCCGCGCGCCGAAGGGCGGGTTCACCGTCGAGCCGAAGATCGACGGCGCTGCCGTGGCGGCCCGGTACCGCAGCGGCCGTCTGGTGCAGATCATCACCCGCGGGGACGGCAGTCACGGCGAGGACATCAGCCACGTCATCGGCCAGATCGACGGTCTCCCCGAGCAGCTGACCGAGCCGGTCACCATCGAGGTCCGCGGCGAGGTCGCCTTTACCCAGGCGCAGTTCGAGACGGCGAACGAGGTCCGTGCCGCGCACAACGCGCAGGTCTTCGCCAACCCCCGCAACGGCACGGCCGGCACGCTCAGGGCGAAGGACCGGCCGTACCGTCTCCGGATGACGTTCTGGGCCTACGGCGCGGTCGAGCTGGACGCGGTCGCGTACCTGCCCGCCGGGGCCACCCATGCGGAAACCCTCGCGGCCGTGGCCGCAGTTGGCATCCAGACCACCGCGGACTCCGCGGCCGGGCTCCATGTCGTCGCGGATCTCGCCGCAGCACAGGAGCGGGTGGATGCGATCGCCGCCATGCGTGCGGAGCTGCCCGTCGGGATCGACGGCGTGGTGATCAAGATGAACGACGCGGCGGAGCAGGCGGCGGCCGGGTTCGGCTCGCGCTTCCCTCATTGGGCCATCGCGGTCAAGCTCGCGGCGGTCGAGCGGCAGACCGTGCTGGAAGACGTCGTGTGGCAGGTCGGCCGCACCGGGGTCCTCGCGCCGACCGCGATCCTCACCCCGGTCGAGATCGACGGCTCCACCGTCACCCGGGCCACGCTGCACAACCCCGCTGACATCCGCCGTCGGGACCTCCACATCGGAGACACCGTGACGGTCTACAAGGCCGGCGACATCATCCCCCGCGTGCAGGGGGCCGTGGTCCAGCTGCGGCCGGCGGGGGCGCTGGAGGTACCGCTGCCCGAGGTCTGCCCTAACTGCGGCGGAAAGATCAACAAAGCGCAGGAGAGGTGGCGTTGCGCGCAGGGCAGCGCGTGCGCGCTTCCGGCGCTGATCCAGTACGCCGCTGGACGCGACATGCTCGACATCGACGGCCTCGGCCCGGCGTACGTGGCGGCCTTGGTGGCGTCCGGTGACGTCGCCGACGTCGCCGATCTGTTCACCCTGACCGCCGAGCAGCTCACGGCAGCATCCGGAAGCGCCAAGCTGGCCGCCAAGCTCGCCCAGCAGATCGAGGCCGCCAAGGCACTCCCCCTCAGCCGGGTCTTCTGCGCCTTGGGCGTCCTCGGCACCGGGCGCAGCATGTCCCGCCGCATCGCCCGGCACTTTGGCGAAATGAACGACATCCGTCAGGCCGACGCAGCCGCGATGCAGGACGTCGAGGGCATCGGTCCCGAGAAGGCCCCCGTCATCGTCGAGCAGGTCGCCGCGCTTGCACCGGTCATCGACAAGCTGATCGGCGCGGGAGTCAACATGAAGGAGCCCTCGGCGGGAGTGGGTGAAGGGCCGCTGACGGGCAAGGTCGTCGTGGTCACCGGCAAGATGACCGGGGTGCTGGCGGCCTACACGAGGACCGAGATGAACTCCCTGATTGAGAAGGCCGGCGGGCGCGCGGGCAGCAGCGTCAACGCCAAGACGTCCATCCTGGTCGCGGCGCCGTCCGCCGGTGGCAAGCCGAGTTCGAAGGCGGTCAAGGCGGCCGAACTCGGCGTCGAGGTTCGCACGCCGGAGGACTTCGCCGAGATGGTCGCCGACTACCTGGCCTGACCGGAGGGGACCAAGTGGCGGGCGCGCAGGGCTGCGCGCCCGCCACCGGCCCTGAAGGAGCGGCCCGTCTCCTTATCCACAACGTTGCGTATTCCATTTTCAGTATGTATTGTCATCTCATCGCCTGGTGCACAGCACCCGCGAATTTCCCCCAAGTCCCCTGTGTCCAGGTAGGGATGACATGAATTTCCATCTGTCCGACGTATCCGACTCCGAGTTGCTGGCGGGCGTCACTGCGGCAGCCAAGCGGGCCCCTGTCGGTGGAGCCGATCTCCTCATCCTCACTGAGCTCCAGCTGCGGCTCTACCGCGAGCTCCACGCTGCTGCGGACCATCTGCTCCGGGCGCCGGAGGGCCGCGAGACCTCCCCGGCGAAGTCCGGGCGGGTCCATGACGCCATCGACGGCATCCTCGGCGCGGATGAGGAGATGGCCGTCTTCCGCCAGATGTACGACCACCTGGCGAACGCGGCGCTGAGCGACCAGCGGGTGGCCGACGAGCTGCTGGCGCTGTCCAGTACTCAGCACGGCCCGGGCGGGGCGTTCCTCAAGCGCGTACTGCGATTCGCGGCGGCCGACGCGTACGCCAGCACGGTCCAAAGCCTCCTCGCCGACTTCGTCAGGTCCACGGAGCCGGAGACCGTACGGGCGGCCATGGCACAGCTCGCAGGTCTGGAGTGGGCCCTCGACCCGGACGACAAGCACCACCGGCCGGTCATGGACACCACGGACGGCGTCGTGAACGACGCCGATGGCGAAGTCCGCCGGTTCCGGGCACTGGGGCTTCGCCCCGAGACGGGCACGGTCCCGGGCGGGGCCCTCACCGGCTCGGACTCCGCCGCTTGGGGCACCCCCGACGAGCACCGCATCCGCATCTGGCGCCGCCGGTACGTGGATGCCCACACCCAAAGCCTCGACTTCGCCCTGATGAAGGCGAAGGCGTACCGCCGGGACGCTGAACGACTGGCGCCCTACGGCCACCCGGACGGCCCGGAAGCGGCCGTTGCCTTGCAGCTGCGACAGGAAGCCGACCGAGCGCGCTCCGCCCGCCTCTTCCAGATCGGCGACTCCCTCGCCCAGATGGCACTACGCCGCGTGGTGCGGCGGGCGGACAAGGCCACGACCCCGTTCGATCCTGCCCACCTCCCCGCCTCGCGCGGGATGCTGTTCCTCGACACCCCCCTGGACCTTCCCAACGGCCGACGCATCGTCGGCTACGTATGGGGCCCGTGGTCGCCCCGGACGGAAGAGGGCTGGTTCCTTGTCCGGCCCGACCGGTACCTGGAGCCGGTGGAGCCCCCGCACGATGATGTCCCCTGGACATGGGTCACTCCGCTGACGTGTGACGAGTCGCTGCTGAAGCTGCCGTTCTCGCCGTACGACACCCTGATGGCGCGCCCCGGCGAGGCCCTGGAGCCGGAGGCCCGGCTGCGCGACCCGGACAACCCCGAGCGGTACCGCAGCGGCTCGGCGCGCCAAGGCTGCCAGGAGCTGATGACGCGCCACGTGCGCGCCCTGTGGGAGCTGCTGACCCAGCACAAGCGGACCACGGTGCGGGTCCTCTCCCACCAGGTCCACCAGCTCAAGCCCAGCAAGCGCGAGGCCGAACGGCGGCGGGGCATCCACGACTCCGGCCAGGTCGAGAACTGGTGGGTCGATCCGGACGCGGGCGAGCGTTTCCAGGAGCAGCGGCCCAGCCATCCCCGCGAGAGCGGGTCCGGCCACACGCTGACGGTCCGCTACTGGAGGGGCGAGCACGAGCGCCGGCAGTGCCCGAATCCCCACCGGCACGCCGCCCTGGAGACGGCCAAGGAAGGTAGCTGCCCGCACTACGAGATCACCATCCCCGAGCACCCCGTGGGGCCCGCCGACGCGCCGTGGTCCGACCGGCTGCGCCGCGCCCGGGTCCGCCCCTCGGCGAAGTCCCAGCGCACCGCAGACGCGTAGTCGTCCATCTTCTGGCCGGGCAGGCCCTGCCTGCCCGGCCAGAGCACCCCTTGGCCCATTCACAAAGCCGAACTCCCGATCATCTTCAACCGAGGAGAGCCATGTCCGAAGACCTCCGCCCCCGTACGCACCAGCACCGCCGCTGCCAGCCGCTGCACACCGTCTACGGCCTGGTCGCGCTGCTCGCCGGCTGCGGCATCCTGCTGGAGCAGCCCGTCATGTGGCTGTTCGTCGTGCCCCTCGCTGTCCTTGTCGTCGAAACGCGCCGGCTCGCCCGGAACCGGGCCTGCGCCGCCCTGCGCAGGCGGGACGAGCGCAAAGCCGCCCCGGCTCACGCCCGCTGGGCATGGGGCGCTGCCGCGGCCGGTCTGGACGCCGCCCTGGTGACCGGAGCCTTCGCCGTCTGCACCGTGTTGCTGCTCGGCCATGGTGACGCACTCGTCCTGCGCGGACGGGCAGCGGACTACCTGGCCCTTGGCGCAGGGGCGGCGTTCGCCGGCGCGCATGCCCTTACGCACCGCATGTCCGCCCGAGCCCCGAAGGCGCCGCAGCCCGACGTGTGACAACTCCCCCTGTCGCACCGTGCCGGGCGATCACCCGGCACGCCCTCCCCCTCAAGTCTTCGGAGAGACCGTCATGTTGCACTTCGACCCCGCCACCACGAGCGGCTCGGCCGTCGCGTCCCTGTTCCGCGTGTGGTGCTCCCTGCGTGAGACCGGTCCCGGGCACCGGCCGGAGGCTGCGGAGCTGGCCGGCGCCGTGGAGGAGATGTTCGCCAGCGTCGGCCTGGACCCGGACGGCCCCCCTGCGCAGGTCGAGCCGCCCGGCACGGGAGAGGTGTTCACGGTCTTCGGTCTGCGGTACGACCGAGCCGACGCGCTGCTGGTCGCCGGTGTCATTCCGGGCGAGCACGCCGCTGCCGCTGTCGAACTGGACAGCGACGAGACCGACTTCACCCGGTGGATCGACACCTTCCGCGCCGAGTCCGGGGACGCGGCCGCCAAGGCCGCGCGAGCACAGGTCGAGGGCGGGGACTACTGAGACACCCACACCAATTGTGTTGCGTATTAACGTTCCAATGTGTAATGTGATTGCACGTCGGGTCCGGCGTCCACCGGCGCCCCAGACCTGGACCACTCCCCTCCCTTCCTCCAGCTCAGGAGACGACTGTGCCTACCCCTGTCGTGACCCGCACCCCCGACCGCCGCGTACCCACCGAACGCGGACTTCGGACCCGCCAGAGCCTGATGGAGGCGACGCTCGAACTCCTCGCCACCCGGTCCTACCGCGACATCAAGGTGCTGGACATCGCCCGGGCGGTGGGCACGTCGCCCGCGACGTTTTACCAGTACTTCCCCGACGTCGAGGGCGTCGTCCTCGAAGCGTCCCGGTTCCTGGTCGCGGAGACGAAGGCGGCGCTCGACGCCTTCGAGGACGGTTCCTGGTCCTCGGACGGACTGCCCGGCGCCGCCCGGCTCGTCGACGCAGTACTCGACGGCTGGAGCGATCACCTCCCGGTCATGCGCGTGCTGACCGCCGTCGCCGCCGAGCGGGACCCCCGCTTCGTCAAGGCGTACTTCGCGGCCACCCGGCCCGTCGTCCGTGCCCTGACGGCGGCCACCACCCAGACGACCACGCCCGACGACGAGGGCAAGGAACTGGTCCACGCCCTCGTTTCCGGCCTGACCGCCGCCGCCGGACACGAGAACGCCGGAAGCGTCCAGGGGCTGACCAAGCGCCAGCGTCGCCGGGGGCTCGCCCGCCTCGTCCACGCCGCCGTGACCACGGCCGACGCCTAGAGCTCACGCTCCGCCACCAGCCGCAATCCCAGGGAGCCCACCTTGATCCAGCCAGCCTCTCTCGCCCTCGGCTTCGGCCTCGGCGTCCTCAGCGTCCTGATCCGCGCCCTTGCTCTGCGCATCCGGCCGCGCCGCACCCCCCTCCCCCTCTCGGTCGCCTCGCCGAGCCCCGAACTCGTCACCGCCATGTCTGCGGCCGTCGCCGAGCGGTACCCCAACCTCGGAGGGTTCGACTACGCCACCGTCAGCGTCTTCGAGCGCAACGCACCGGAGAACACGGTGTACCTCACCCCCGCGCGCGGCCCCCACCGGGGCGCCATACGACTGGACCCGAGCGATTCAACCAGCCCCGGTGGCAGGGCCGCCCGGCTGCTGGCCGAGATGGACCT
Source organism: Streptomyces sp. NBC_01426 (assembly GCF_036231985.1). GTDB lineage: Bacteria > Actinomycetota > Actinomycetes > Streptomycetales > Streptomycetaceae > Streptomyces. Next base: position 188,975 of record NZ_CP109502.1, on the reverse strand, counting down.
GCCTCACGTCGGCGTCCTGGTCATCCCGCTCGGCCCGCGCTGACACGGCTCTCGCCGCCCCGGACTCGCTCCGGGGCGGCGAACGACCGGCCCCCATGACCGTCAGCCACTGCAGGCCGCCCCCTCCCATCCCCCGATCCCCGACCCGTCAGCGAGGAACCGTGACCATCCCGTCCCGCCAGATGTTCAAGTACGGAAACTGGGTGTTCGACATCGACCGGGCCATGCGCCTCCTGGAGGAGCACCCCCGGCCCACCGAGCAGACCTCCGTAGCCGACTGGTCGGCGGCCTACCACCTGAGCCTGCTCAGGCCGGACTACGACGGCCCCTCCTGGTGCCCGATCTTCGGCCCGGACCAGTCCCACTTCAGCGCCGAGCACGCCATGCGCACCGACCTCGAACAGCCGGTGATCATCGCCACCCTGGAGTTCGACAGCGGCCCGGCTCGCCTGCTGATCGACGGAGTGCACCGCATGTACCGGGCGATGACCGAAGGCCGCCCGACCCTCCCCGCGCACGTCCTGACCCTCGCCGAGACCGCGACGATCCGCGAGCACTGACACCGCCCACCACTCAGGAGTCCCCATGACCTCCATCGGCACCGCCCGTCACTTCCAGCCCCACGGCACGCCCGGCCACGTATGCCGCGACCACAACCGGGCAGTTCTGGCCCCGGCCGTCGCCGTCGAAGCCCTCCGCAAGGGCTTCGGCCCCGACCTGACCGACGCCCAGCTCGACGAATGCGCGGAGATCGCCGAGCGCAACCCGCTGTCCGACACCTCCCGCGCCGCCGTCCGTGCCGCTCTGGAGCCCGCCCTGTCCGTGCGCAACTCCCCGGCGACCGTGCACCATCGGCTGCTCAACCTCTCGCCCGGACACCCGCTGCGTGTCCGCGTCGGCGACACCGAGTACTTCCTGGTCCCCATCCCCATCACGCTGTAGCCCGCAGCCCGCACAAACTGCGGGTGGCCCGAATCAGACACCCCTCACCAACGCGTCCGGCCCCGGCCGGACGCGTTTTGGCATGATCCCCCTCGACCGAGATCCGGTACCTGACACAGGGGGAACCATGTCCGTGCGCCTGCGCCACACCCTTCCGACCGTGCTCGTGGCCGGGGCACTGCTGATCTCCGGCTGCGCTGGCTCCGACAGCGATCCCAAGGCCGACGGCAAGCCGACGAACAGCGCCCCAGCGGCCCGGCCTTCGTCCTCCACGGTGCTGCCGCACGGCATCGTGAAGCCGGGAACCGCGCTGCCGGTCGGCGACGGAGCATGGACGGTGACGCTGCAGGGCTTCTTGCGGCTGCCGGCCGGAACCGTGCCCGGCGTGCCGGCCGGCTCGAGCGCGTACACGGCGCGGGTGACCGTGGCCAACCAGCGGGCGCAGGTCGCGACCGCGCCGCGGACCGCCGTCACCGCCCGGTATGGAGCTCTCGGGCGCACGGCTGCCGAAGCCGCCGGCAGCAGCACGTCCTCCTCCAAGGACGAACCGCAGCAGGTCCGCCCCAACGGGTCCGTCGACCGGGACCTGAAGCTGGTGCTTCCCGATCAGGCCCAGGGCCTGCCGGTCACCGTGACCGTGGAAGCGACCGAGGAGGGCCTGGCCGAGCCGGAGCTGCTCTTCTTCGAAGGCGCCCTTCCGGGCACCGCCGCCTCGCCGGACACCCAGGCGCCGCAGGGCGCGCCGGCCGGGCCGTCGGTCACGCCGCTTGGGCAGTGGAGCGGCCAGGTGCGCGTGGGCAAGGTGACGGTGAGCGGCGAGGGCGCCTCGCGCACGGGGAGCCTGGAGCTCAGCGTGGTCAACCGATCCGCCGACCCGATGCGCGGCCTGGGCACCACCCTGCGGATCCTGACCGGCCAGGACCTGCACCTGGCCGCCACCGTCCGCCCGGTGTACGGGTACCGCGACGCTGCGATCGCCCCGTACCGCACCGCTACGCAGACCGTCTCCTTCCGTGTTCCGGAGGCGGCCGTCGGCGGCCCGGTGACGGTCGAGGCAGTCGACGCGGGCGGCTCCAAGGTCACCTTCGAGGGCACGCTCGGCTGAAGGAGCCCATAAAAGTTCGGGCGGAGTGTCACACCGGCGGTCCCCGCCACACCTGTAGCAGGTGAACGGTGCCTTCTCCGACCCGAACAGGACTCCCTTACATGGCCCCTCGCCTCCTGGCCGCCGGCCTCGTGCTCGCCGGCGCGCTCGCCGCCTCCGCCTGCGGACCCCTCACCGCCCCCGGCTCCACCGCCGATGCCGCCCCCGCTCGTGGTCCGGCCGCGGCCGGAGGCGCGCCCGTGCTGGCCCAGCTGAACAAGCTGACGGTCCGGGCGCAGATCTCCCTCGACGGCTACAGCCGCGACGCCTTCGGACCGGCGTGGAGCGATGCGGGCACGGTCGAGATGTCGGGGAATTCCTGTCCGACGCGCCAGGACGTCCTGGCGCGCGACCTGGAGGACGTCGTTCGGGCCGAGGACGGCTGCACCGTCCTCTCCGGCGTTCTCCACGACGGGTACACGGGCCGGACGATCGCCTTCAAGCGCGGCCCCGGTACGTCCATGGCCGTGCAGATCGACCACGTGGTCCCCTTGGCCCTCGGGTGGCGCTCGGGGGCCCGGGAGCTGACCGCCGCGCAGAGGCTGAACTACGCGAACGACCCGGCGAATTTGGTTGCTGCCGACGGTCCGACGAACGCCGCGAAGGGTGCCAAGGACGCCTCGGTGTGGATGCCCCCGCGGGCCGAGGCCCACTGCTGGTACGCGACCGCTCAGGTCCGTGTGAAGACCAAGTACCGCCTGTCGGTCACGCCGGCGGAGAAGGCGGCCCTGCGCACCGCGCTGGAATCCTGCCCGGCCGAGGCGGCCCGGCGATGAGGCCGGCCGCACAGCCGCTGCCTTTCGGAGCGGACCGGGACCGGTGGACCCATGCTGTCCGGGAAGCCGCCCGGCTGCATCACGCCGTGCGCGCCGAGCTGGCCGGCCGGCTCGCGGCCCCGGGCATCGAGCGGTCCGCAGTCGAGCGGCAGGAGGAAGCGGTGGAGTCGGCGATCCGTGACGACCGTGCGCCCGCGTCGCCGGCCAGGCCGGCGCTGCCGGAAGAGCTGCTGCCCCGGGCACTGCTGGACGAGGTGCGGCTGGAGCTGGAGGAGCTGGGGCACGGACTGCGCCACGCCCGGGAGGTCCTGGGCGGCGCCGACGAAGGAACGCAGCATGCGACGAATGGAGAGCGCGATGAGTGAGCACGAGCTGGACCGGCCTGTCCTGTGGCGGGAGGCCCATCCGGACGCCTACGCCGAACTGAAGCGCACCTGGGGGGTGATCGGGCACAGCAGTGTCCTCATGGTGCTCAGCCTGAGCTTGATCGGCACGTCGCTGACGCTGGGCTACCTGCATCTGCCGGGATGGCTGGCGACCGTCGCGCGCCTGGGCACCAGCGCAGCGGCAGTCGGCTGCGGCGCGGTCGGCCTGTGGCGGCTGGTCCGTGCCCTGTTCCGGTCGGCGCGGGCGGTCATCCGTACGCGCCGGCGCGGCGCCGGCAGCAAGGCGCAGGGGGCGGCCGCCGAGGACACCCAGCCCGAGGCCGCGCCGGCGGCGGCGTCCTGAACGGGAGAGGCGAGCCGTGTTCCGGTCCGAGAGCTTCACCGTCGGGTTCGCCGTCGGTGCCGTGGCCTGGTGCGTTCCGTTCGTGCGGGGGCTGGGCCGGCGCGGGGTCACCAGGGGCCTCGTTCCCGGGCGTCGTAGACGGCCTCCCACTCGGCGAAGGTGAGGCACTGCTCGGCGGTGCGCGCGTGGCGGGCCCGGTCCGCCGCCGCGAGCGAGGCGAGGATCCTGTCGCGGATGACGAAGCCGGGCGGATCGGGTTCCGGCTCGGCGGGTGGGTAGAGGCTGTGCAGACGGGTGCGCACCGTCTCCATGGCCTCCAGGAAGGCCGTGTTGGGCGGGACGGCGTCGGCCGGTTCCTCGCGCTGTCCACACGTGGGGGCTGGCTGGTCCTGGTCGGCGAACTCGCTCCAGCGGGCCATGATCACGCTGGCTGGGGAGGCCGGCCGCCGGGGCACGCGCCAGACCGACAGGTCGGCGGCGATGTCGGCGGCGGACAGGCCGGTGGCGATCCAGGGTCGCAAAGCGAAGGCGAGGCGGCGCAGGCCCTCGCCCTGGGTCCAGGGCACCCGGGGGCGTATCCAGGCGGCGACCGAGACGGCGTGCGCGGCCTGCTGCGTGTTGGCCCGGTAGGGCTCTGGAACCTCGTGCCTGCGACGGGAGCGCGGCCGCGCGCTGCGGGGTGCGCTGGTGTTGTTCTTCTTCCCTCCCATCTCAGCTTTAGGACGTGGGTGGTTGGTCTTACAGGAAGGGGTGTCACGGCTGTGGGAGGGGCGGGTGCGGCGGCGGGCGTCGGCGATGGCCAGCTGGCGTCCCTGTTCGGTGAATCCGATGTGCCGTGCGTGGTAGCCGTGGCCGCTCACACGGTGGCCGAGGGCGTCGTCCCAGGCGCGCGGGACGACGGCGGCGTAGATGGTGGCGGTGCCGGCCCACTCGCCGCTTCCGGCGGGGCGGGTGTTGGCCCGGGTTCCGTGGAGCGCCCAGACGAGGAGGCCGAGCTCGCGCAGGACGGCGATGTGCCGCTCCAGGGTGCGGCGGCTGATGCCGAGGCGCTTGAACATGGTGTCGCGGCAGTAGGCGACGTGCCCGTCGGCGTTCAGGCGCGCAGCGAGGTCACGCGCAACGCGCAGCGTGGTGTCGCCGGCCTTGGGGTGCAGGCGCTGGGTGATGGCCCAGGTGGCGGCGCGCAGGAAGTCGCCGCGCCGGGTACGCCGGGACGCGGTCGTGCCGATCTCCTGGTCCGCATGTTCACAGACCGGGTTGAATCGGTTGTTCGGGGATATTCGGTGTTGTCCGCGCGTTGGGCGCGGTGGGGCGGCGGTGGCGTGGACCGGCGCGCGGGCATGCTGCATCATGGGCAGGGCACGCCCTCCTTTCGGGCATGCGTGAGCCCCTCTTCGGTGGGGCCGGGTTCTTCCGGAACCAAGTGATCCGCCCTGGCAGGGGCGGTGTTGCCCGGTCTGCGGACCGGGTTCTTCACCAGGCGGGCTGGACACTCGCCGGGTGGTGGCAGAGATGCGGCGGGGCCGAGGTGCTGGACACACCGGGGGCCTGCTGCCGCGGGGCAGCCCACGGGGGACTGCCCGCTGTCAGATCATGCGCTCATCGGACTCCAGGGTTGCGGGCGGTCAAAGAGGTCAGTGGCCCATGCCGGCGCCGCCGTCGACGGGCACCACGGCGCCGGTGATGTAGGCGGCCTGCTCGGAGGCGAGGAAGGCCACGGTCGCGGCGATCTCCTCGGGGCGGGCGAGGCGGCCGAGAGGGATCTGGGTCTTGAGGTTCTCGAGTTGCTCGTCGCTGAGCGCCTGACTCATGGACGTCTCGGTGAGGCCGGGGGCCACCACGTTGAAGGTGATGCCGCGGGAGCCGAGTTCGCGGGCCATGGAGCGGGCGAAGCCGACGAGGCCGGCCTTGGAGGCGGCGTAGTTGGCCTGGCCGCTCTCACCGCGCAGGGCGACGGCGGAGGAGATGAACACCACGCGGCCCTTCTTCGCGCGGAGCATTCCGCGCGAGGCGCGCTTGGTGACACGGAAGGCGCCGGTGAGGTTGGTGTCGACGACGGAGGCGAAGTCCTCCTCGCTCATGCGCATCAGCAGTTGGTCCTTGGTGATGCCGGCGTTCGCGACGAGGACCTCGACAGGGCCGTGCTGCTCCTCGACCTCCTTGAACGCGGCGTCGACCTGCTCGGTGTCGGTGATGTCGCAGCGGACGGCGAGCAGTCCCTCGGGGGGCTCGCCCGAGCGGTAGGTGATGGCGACGCGGTCGCCGGCTTCGGCGAGGTGACGGGCGATGGCAAGGCCTATGCCGCGGCTGCCGCCGGTGATCAGGACTGAACGGGACACGAGGTGGTGCCTTTCTGTGGTGCTTTGTGGGGGTCTGTAGTCGGTCAACTGGCCCGGCGGGCGCCGGAACGCGTCAGCTGTCCGCTCATCGCCGCAGCCGTGTCCATCACGGCTGCCACGTACCGGGCGCGAGTGGCGGCCCGCCGCATGGGCCCGTCCTTGGCGAGCAGCGCCACGGATCCGGCGACGGCCGAGCCGTACCAGATGGGCGCGGCGATCATGGTGCGGCCGGGCAGCGGGGAAGGGCCGATGGCGTGACCTTCCTCACGGACGGGCGCGGTGTCGATCTTGTTGTCGCCGATGGAGCCGAGGCAGGCGAGGATCGCCAGGCCGGCGGCGTCGGACTCCAGAGGCGCTGATTCAAGAGATCGCAAAGTGATCTGAGGCGACGTGAGGACCTCGTCGGCGTGTGGTCCGTATGCCCGTTCCGCGCAGATCCTCATCGGAGTGCCGATCAGGTGTGGTCGGTAAACAAATACGACCTGGCCTGTTCTCGACTGTAGTGTGACGATCTCGGCCCTCACCGCAGGGGAGGGCGGGCCGGCCTGGAGGGGCTGGGCGGGTGTCGAAGAGGGGGGACCGTGCAGCGCGTCAGTCAGGGCGTAGCGAGCACGCGGCCCGCGCTGTTCGACGGCGCCCTCTCGCATCAAGGCTTGCAGATACCGGTGAGCGGTCGGCGCGGGAAGGTCCGCGGACTCGGCTACCGACGCCAGGGGATGTTCACCCGGCCCGAGACGGATCAGCGCTCTGAGCACCGCCATGGTGCGTGCCACGGCTCCGCCCGTGCGGTCCGGCGGGGTGGCAACGGGATGCAGCAACGCGAACTCCCCCTCGCGGTTGTGGAGGACCTTCGCGTCTCCCACAACGCGGATTCGATCCAGTGGTCGATTCTTCCCGGCCAAGATCCCGCTCACCAGGCTCTGAATTTTCCGGTCCGCGAATTTCAGGAGCGAGCGCTTCCGGTATATCGCGCGGCCTGCACGGGGATGGCATCACGGGGAAGGGTACAAAGTTGAATCAGAAGGAGGCGTTGCAGCAGCTGCTGCAATGGAAGCGCGGAGAGATAGACCCGGTCGAGCTCGGCTGGCCCAAGCGCACGGGACGGGGCCGGCGCTCACGCGGACTGTCCCAAGCCCAGGTCGCCCAGGCGCTGTTCGTCACGGAGAAGACCTACGCCGAGTTCGAGCGCGGGAACACACCTCAGCCGACCGCCGAGTTCCTCGACAACGTCGCCAAGGTGCTGAACATGAACGAGCGCGAACGGACCGCGCTCTACGTCTACGCGATCGGCTACGAGCCCCCGTTCCCCATGGACCCGATGGCGGGGACGAACGTCGATCCGGCGTGGCAGGTGGCCGTCAACGGCGTCTCGGGGCAGCCCTGTTACATCAATGACGTCGCCTGGAACGTGCTGGCCGCCAACGACGACTTCAAACTCATGTTCCCGCAGCCCGAGGGGAAGTCCCCGGCGCTGCCCGAACGCAACCTGATCCGGTGGATGCTCCTGCGCGAGGACGCGCGCGAGCACCACCTGGTCGACTGGGACACGCGCTGGGCGCCGCAAGTGGCGGCCCAGTTGCGCACGGCGGTCGCCGCTCACCCTGACAACGAAGACCTCCAGATGCTGGACAAGGAGGTCAACGACGACCCGGTGGCGGGGCCGATCTACCGCGACCACAGCCTGGCGTACATACATCCCGACGGCGACGCGCGGCCGATGCGGCACGCCGGCTACGTGACCCCGCGCGGCACGGAGGACCACCGGACCCGGTGCTGCGAGCGGCACGCGCCGTCCCAGCTGGGCACCGTCACCATGTGCGCCGCCCAGCCGTTCGGCAGCCCGGGCGCCCGGTTCTTCCTCCTGCCGTTCGTGCCCCACCACTGACACCGCGCCCGCGGTCGCCTCGGCGGAGAGATTTCGTCCGGGCGGCCGCGGCCCGCACAATGCATGCCCATGGCTACCACTGACCTGAAGCAGATCGCGCCCGGCGTCTTCGCCTGGCAGCCCGGCCACGACGCGACCTGGGGCCTGGCCAACTGCGGCTTCGTCGTATCCGGGGGCCAGGCCCTCGTCATCGACACGCCCTACACGCCCGCCCTGACCGACGTCTTCCTCACCGCGGCCCGTACGGCGGCGGGCCCCGGTGTCCCGCTGGACCGGGTCGCTGTCACCCACGCCAACGGTGACCACACCTGGGGTCTTCAGCAGCTTCCCGGCGCCGAGGTCTTCGCCACGCACGCCGCCCTTGAGCACCAGTGCCTGGAGCCGAAGCCGCAGCAGCTGCAGGCTCTCACCCACGACACGGACCCCGGTCAGCCCCTCGGCTGGTATTTCCGGGAGCACTTCGGCAAGTTCGACTTCGCGGGTATACAGGTTCTCCCGCCGACCGCGACGTTCACCGGACGCCACGACATCGCAGTCGGCGACATCCCCGCGGAGCTGCACGAGGTCGGCCCGGCCCACACCGTCGGCGACCTCATCGTCCATCTGCCCGAGCAGCGCGTGGTCTTCGCCGGCGACATCGTCTTCGCGGGAGACCATCCCTCCCACTGGGCCGGCCCCCTGGATCGTGTCTCCGCCGCCTGCCTGCGGATCCTGGACCTCGACCCCGAATGGATCGTCCCCGGCCACGGACCGCTGATGACCCCCGACGACCTGCGGACCTACGTCGCCTACCTCGACGACCTCTCGGACCAGGCGTACGTGATGCACGGCCAGGGCCGGACCGCCATCGAGGCGGCCCGCATCCTGATCAAGGAAGACCGCTACCCCGGCCTCGGCCTTCCCGAGCGGCTCGCGATCACCCTCAGTACGGAATACCGCCACCTCGAGCAGGACACCACCGCGCCGGACCTGCTGGAGCTGATGGACCACGCGGCACGCATCGCCTGGGACCGCTCCTCGGTCGGCCCGCTCGCGCCCTGACCTCTGCTCCAGCGGCGCACCTCGCCCATTCCGGCTGGTGAAACAGCGCAGCCCACTTCGTTCCGATCATTGAAATACGAACCGCTTGCGCAGCACAGGGGCTTGACCCCCGCTCCCCAGGGGGGTCAACTACCGACGTCGGCGCGCCGTGCACGCACGGGGGAGCGCCCACCCAGGCACCGAGGGCCCTCCCACGCCCGTTGACGTGCGCGGTCGAGCAGCACTCTGTTGCTGGACTCGATTCCGGATGCCGCCGCCGGCCCCCCGGCGGCGGCATCCGCTCGAAGCCGCTCCGCACCAGGGAGAGTTCATGAGCCCCGCCCCCATCGTCTTGCAGTTCCCCGTCGCCGTTCCCGAATTTCTCGCCCCCCGCATCAAGGACCTCCGCCACACCCTCCGCGCCGGCCGGCGCGAGGAGGCCCTGACGGCCGCTCGGACCATCAGCGAGGAACTCGCCGAGAGCCACGGCCCCCTGCACAACTACACCCTCCACGCCCTCGAACTCGTCGCCTTCTGCGCCCAGCTTGCCGAGCAGCCCGCCATGGCCACCGAGGTCTCGGTGCACACCGCCGCGGCCTGGCAGCAGGTTTTGGATGCCACCCACGGCCAGATCCGCCGGCAGGCCCGCAACGCCGCCGCGTCCTGGCTCACCGTCACCAACGCGCCCGACGCTGTCAGGACCGGGACGGGCCTCCTGGCGCTGCTGCAGTCCGTCTACGGCAAGGACCACCCCTCCACACCCTTCGTGGAACGTCGACTTAACGCCATCACCGGGGCCGACCAGGAGGCCGCCCGGAACGCCCTGCGCGCATCGGGACCGGCCCTGCTGATCAAGCCCTGAAGTCCTGGCCACAGCCTTTTCAAATGCCCGCGCCAGAGGCATATACCGGAAGTGCGGCTACCGGAAAAAACCGGGCCTGGCGGCACCTGATCTTTCTGGCCAGAATCAGGCTCGGACTGATCACGTTGTGGGAGACGCGACGTCCGTGACCGCGAGGGGGAAATCGCGTTGCGACATCTACGAACTGGACTCGTGCCACATGGGTCCGCATCACTGATACGACCGGCCGACCTCCGGTCGGGAACCGGGTGGATGACCGAGTCGACCATCCAGGCTTCGGTGCGAAGCGGCCCTCTTCACCCGCTGGCACCTCGTCACCGGTGGCTCACCGACGGCACGATGCCCCCACCGCGGCTGGGAGCCAGGCAATGGCCCTGTGCCGTGGCCGTAGGCTCGCCGGGTCCTGGCCTGGCGTGCACCTCCAGAGCCGGCGAAGCGCGGTAGAGGACTCACCTCGCCGCGTTTTGTCCGCCCTGAGCGCGCGCCAGCGCCCGCACCCGACTCCTGAAGGGGATCTGTCGATGGCTTCGACCACCCACCACCGCACCCATGTCCTGCGACTCGCAGGTGCTGTCCTCATGTGCACCGTCGCAGCCGGCGCTCTGGCCGGCTGTGGCTCCGACACACCCAAGAAGACGGCTTCCTCGCCCTCCGCCACCGCTTCCTCGACGCCGTCCAACGATCCGGATCAGGCAGCGAAGGACAAGGTCCTCGCCGCGTACACGAACATGCGCGAGGTCCAGATCAAGATGGCCGCGGACGGAGATCTGCACACCGAGGAACTGGCCAAGTACGCCAGGGGCGATGCCGCCACCGACCTCAAGAAGTCGGTCCTGCGCAACGAGTCGATGGGCATCAAGTTCACCGGCCGTCCTGAGATGAAGCCTCAGGTCACCGCCGTCGACACCAAGGGCAAGACCGCAACGGTCACCGACTGCTTCGACGCGACCAGCTGGAAGCCCGTCTACAAGGACTCCGGCAAGGAGCTCAAGCTCGCGGAGCAGCGTCTGAAGTACCCCGTCACGTCCCAAGCCACGCTGGAGGGCGACACATGGCTCGTCACGAAGATCACAGCCGACCGCACGAAGGGCTGCTGATCCGTTCTGCCCGCGTGCTGGGCCTCGTTGCGGTCCTGACCGCCCTGATACCGGCCGGCCTCGCGTATGCGGGGGGCGCCGGCCACTGCTCCGACGTGGACGTGTGCGTCGACGTCGGAACGCCCGGTAAGCCCGGTGGGGGCGGAGGCGGCGGCACCGGCGGAGGAGGCGGCGGGGGCGAGGGAGGCGGGGGCGGAAACGGGATGTGCAAGCTCACCGACGACACCGAGATCCCCTGCATGCCCGGGTACAACCCGGCCGACCGCTGCTTCTACGAGCTCGCGGATCCCCAGCCGCCGTCCGGTCCGGGGCACACCGACATGAACGGGGCGGACACCTCGGGTCCCGGCGCCTTCTACGTGAGGGACTGCATCGTCAACGACGTCGGCGGCATCGTCTGGCTGACCACGCCGCCCGCCACTGTTCTCCCCGACCCCGAGGTGCTGGCGCGTCAGGCCCGGGACAAGATGACGCTGCTGGGCGCGAACATCGGCAGCTCGCCGGGTCCTGACGCCCCTGGTCTCGTCGGCATGCCCGTCTGGCTGTGGAATAACAAGAGCGACACCACCTGGGGTCCCAACAGCGCGACGGCTGCGGTTCCGGGGTTGTCGGTGACGGCCACGGCCCGTGTCACCAAGATCACCTACTCCATGGGAGACGGCGGCTCGGTCACCTGCACGACCGCGGGCACGAAGTACTCCAAGACCTTCGGGGACAAGACCTCGCCGGACTGCGGCTACCGCTACACCAAGGTCTCCGCCGGCCAGTCGGGCGGGAAGTTCACCATCACCGCGACCAGCTCCTGGGAAGTCACCTGGCAGGCGTCGAACGGTGCAAGCGGGACGCTGCCCGACGAGATCCGTACGTCCAACACCACAGCGCGCGTCGGCGAGCTGCAGGTTGTCAACTAGCGCAAGGAAGACCATCACAATGCCGCGAACCAAGCAGCCGACGGCACCGTCCGAGCCGGGCTCCGCGCCTGTGCTGCTGCCGATTACCAACGACGCCCCGCGCCGCCGACGACGTCCGGTGGTCGTCGGCGCCGGCCTGGCGCTGGCCGCTGTGGGCGCCCTGGTGTCGGTGTGGATGGTCAACGAGGCCGGCGACAAGGTCTCTGTCGTTGCCACCCGGCACCCCATTGCGGCGGGCGAGAACATCAAGGCGTCGGATCTGGTGGCCACCGAGATATCCCACGACACCCAGCTGCGCTCGCTGCCCGCTTCCCGCGCATCCGACATCATCGGCAAGCCGGCCGCAGCCGACCTGCCGAGCGGTGCGCTGGTCACTGAGGACTCCGTGAGCGCCGAATCCAGTGTGACCAAGGGCAAGTCCGTGGTGGGCATCCTCGCCAAGCCCGGCCAGTTGCCCATCCAGACGCTGCGCACCGGCGATGCGGTCACCATCGTCCACACCCCTCAGGACGGCAGCGCCTCAGCCTCCTCCACCAAGGCAGGTTCCACCCCGGACAGTCTTCCTGCCGTCGTGTCCCGCGTCGGCGCGCCCGACGCCAACGGCGCCGTGGTCGTCGACGTTGCCGCGGCCGAGGTGAACAGCACGTCACTTGCTGCCTGGGCTGCCGGCGGCAACGTTGCCATCGTGCTGAAGGCGACGAGCTGATGGCGGTCATCGCACTGGTGTCGGGAAAGTCCAGCGGCGTCACCTGCTCGGCACTCGCGCTCGCCCTCTCCTCACCGAAGCCTTCCTTGCTGGTCGAGGCCGACCCCGCCGGCGGCACGATCCGCGCCGGCTACCTCGGCGGAGAAGGCAACGCAGCCACCGGACTGCACCGGCTGGCGGCCGCAGACCGCCAGGGCACCCTCGCGCGGGAGTTCTCCCAGCACTTCGTCAGCCTGGACCGCGACAACACCGGCCAGCGGATGCTCCTGCCAGGACTGACGGACCCCACGCAGGCGGCATCACTCAGCCGCACTTGGGAACCCATCTCCCGGCTGCTCGGCGTGATGGACCAGACCGGCCACGACGTGATCGTCGACGCGGGCCGCATCCTCACCGAGTCCGAGACCCGGCTGTCCACCACCCGCTACCCGACGCCGCTGCTGCACCGCGCCGACGCCGTCCTCATGGTCGTCCGCACCACCCAGGCCTCGATCGCGGCTGCCGCGCCCGCCGTGCGGGTCCTGAGGGAGGAACTCGCGCACCACGGCACGGGCTCCGACGCACTCGGGCTGCTGCTGATCGAGGAGGGTTCCTTCAACTCGAGCCAGGTACAGCAGCACTTGATGGCACCGGTGGTCGGCATGCTCGCGTGGGACCCCGACAGCGCCGACGTCTTCACTCACGGGGCCTACAAGAAAATGCCGCGCACCCTTCTGCGGTCCGCGCGCACAGCCCACCAAACGATCAATGAGCTGGTGACCAAGCGGCGCGTGCAGCTGCAACCGGCCGGAATGCAGGCGGTCACCGGGAGGGCATCATGACCGACACCAGGCCGGAGACCACGGCCCACGACTACACCGCCCTCTTCGCCCAGGCGCTCCAGGAGAGCACCACGCAGGACGCGCCGGTTCTCCGGCCCGTGCCCGCGCAGGCGTCTCCGGCCGGCCTCCCTCAGGGCCTCGTCCGGGTTCCCGACACCGCGGTCCCGGCCGCGCTCCCGGTCGGTCACGAGGTTCTCGCCGAGCTGCGTTCACAGGCCAGCATGAAGATCGGCGAGGCCGCCGGTGCCGACGCGTCCATGACCGAGCAGGACCGCCGGCAGCGCGGACAGTCGATCATCAGGCAGGTCGTCTCGGAATGGGCGACGAAGTACGCGGCCAGCGGATCGGATCTGACGCCCCAGCAGGAGCGTGCAGTACGCGAGGCGGTCTTCGACGAGTTGTTCCGCGCCGGCCGTCTCCAGCCTCTCCTGGACGACCCGCACGTCGAGAACATCATCATCTACGGCGACAAGGTGCGCGTCGACTACGCCGACCGTCCGACACGCACCTGGGACCCGATCGCGAAGACCGACCGCGACCTGATCAACCTCATCAACCACCTGGCGCGCATGCAGGGTCAGGGCGAGCGGGCGCTGACGCCGGCCACGCCGAACCTGAACCTCCGTCTGGCCGACGGATCGCGTCTGGCGGCGTCTGCGTACGTCACGCCGCGGCCGAGCATCGTCATCCGCCGCCACCGCACCCGCGGCCAGGGCCTGAACGACATGGTGCGCTGGGGCACGATCGACGCCTCGCTCGCGCACTTCCTGACCGCCGCGGTCAAGGGCCGCAAGAACATCATCGTGGTCGGCTCCCAGGGCGTGGGAAAAACGTCCCTGCTGCGCGCCATGGCCCGGGAAATCCCGAGCACCGAGCGCGTGGGCACGCTGGAGTCGGAGTACGAGCTCCATCTCCACGAGGACCCCGAGGGTCCAGAGGTCGTCGCCTACGAAGGGCGCGAGTCCAACGGTGAGCGCGGGGCCGACGGCAAGCTCCAGGGCGAGCTGTCCCTGTCCGACCTCTTCCCGCAGCTCCTGCGTATGTCGCTGCGGCGCGTGATCGTCGGCGAGGTCCGCTCCAAAGAGGTCGTGCCGATGCTGCACGCGATGAACGAGGGCGAGGGCGGGTCGATGGCCACCCTGCACGCCCGCAGCCCCCAGCTGTCGATCGAGCGCCTGGCCACCTTGTGTCTGGAGGCCGGCATCGGAATGACCGAAGCGCTGGCCTACCGGCTCATCGCCCAAGCCGTCGACTTCGTCGTCTACGTACGGCTGGTCGACGAGACCGAGCTCGTCGACCAGCGCGGCAAGCCGGGACGTAAGCACCGATTCGTCAGCCACGTCATGGAGATCACCGGCATCGGCGAGGGCGGTCGCCCCTCCCACCAGATGGTCTTCGCTCCCCGCGAGCAGGACGGGCGCCGGGAGCCGAGGGCCGTGCCCCACGGGAACATCTCCCAAAGCAACCTGGAAGACCTCGTCCGGGCCGGGCTGGACCGCACCGTCATGCAGCGACCGTGGGGCAGCTGGGGCGCGCCGCTGGAATCGGTGATGCCGCTGTGACGCTCACCCTCAACTCCCTGCTCGCCGCGCTCGGCGGTCTCGCCGCCGTCGGCGGACTCGCTCTGGCGGTCGCCGGTGGCGTCGGCTGGGCACCGTCGACGACGGTGCGCCGCCGCAGCCGCCTTGAGCGCAAGATCCGGGCCGTTTTCGTCAAGGACGCCCGTACGCCGACCTCCTGGTGGGCCCGGGGCCAGACACGCCTGGCCGGCTCTGCCGTGGCGGGCCTCGGCGTGTGGCTGTTCACCGGCTGGCTGATGGGCGGCCTGGTCACCGTCGCCGTCGTCATCGGCCTGCCCTGGCTGCTGAACACCTCCGGCTCCGGCAAGTCGCAGATCGACAAGCTGGAGGCGATCGAGGAATGGGTGCGGCGCATGTCCGACATCCACACCGTCGGCGTCAGTCTGGAGGCCACTATCCAGCGCAGCCTGGAGACCGTCCCGGGCGCCATCCGGGAGGAGGTCCGCCTCCTCGTCTCACGCCAGCAGGCTGGATGGGTGCCCCAGGACGCCTACCGGGCCTTCGCCGACGAGCTGAACGACGCAATGGTCGACGAGGTCGCCGCTCTGCTGATCCTGCACGTCGAGGACCGAGGCAGCGGGCTGAGCAAGGCTCTTCGTGAACTTGCCGAAGCCCTCCAGCATGAAGTGCTCTCACGGCGTGAGGTCGAGGCCGACCGGCAAAAGCCCCGCACCAACGACCGCTGGGTGACCATCTTCTGCCTGGCGATCTTCGGAGTCACCGCGTTCTCCGGCGCCTACGTCGAGCCCTACGACACCTTTGCCGGGCATCTCGTCCTGGCCTTCGTCGCCGTCGCCTTCGTCCTGGTCAAGATCTGGATGCGACGCATGGCGATCCTCGAACCCGCGCCCCGGTTCCTGTCGCCGGCCGACCGCTCCGGCGGCCAGATCGCCAAGGAGACGCCGTGATCTTCTCCCCCTATGCCATCGTCGGCGGCGCCGTCACCGGCCTCGGCCTGGTCATCGCCGCCCGCGGCATCCTGCCCGGTCGGCCCGACCTCGGCGACGTTCTGTCCCGCATGGATGCCACCCGGCTCGAGAACCTCGACCGCAACCGAGACAGCCAGCCCAACTCCCTCATGGAGAAGGCCGGTGCCTTCCTGCTGCGCACCGTCGGCGAAGGCACCCTGCGCCTGCCCCGCCAGCAGCTGGAGCTCGTCGGCCGGTCCCCCGCCGCGCACCTCGGGCGCAAGATCGGCCTCGCGCTGTACGGACTGCTGCTGCCTGTGCTGGCGGTGGGCCTGGCCAACCTGGCCGGCTACCCCTTCCCCGTGGCGATCCCGGCGATGGCGGGCCTCGGCCTCGCGATCGTCTTCTGGCTCCTGCCGGACCTGCAGCTCAAGCAGCAGGCCGTGGAAGCCAAGGACGACTTCCGGTACGCCGTCAAGGCATACCTGCGGCTCGTCCAGCTCGAACGCGCCGCTGACGCCGCCCCCACCCAGGCCCTGAAACGGGCCGCAGACGTCGGCGAAGGCTGGGTCTTCGCGAAGATCCGGGACACCATCACCCGCGCTGAGCTCGAAGGCATCAGCCCGTGGGAGGGCCTCAAGCGGCTCTCGCTCGAACTCGACGTCCCTGAACTCGGAGCGCCGGCCGACATCATCGCGATCGCCGGTGAGGAAGGCGCGGCCGTCGGCGACACCCTCGGCGCGCAGGCCAAGTCGCTCTCCGGCGCCCTGGTCACCACGGCGAAAGCCCAGGCCAACATGGCCTCCGAAAAAATGGTGATGCCTGTCGCGATGCTCGTCCTGATCATGACCGTATACATCGGCTATCCCGCGATCGCGCGGATCATGGCCAGCTAACTCCCAAAAGAGACAAGGAAATCCACGATGGGCAACGACCCCAACCTCATCTTCCTGAAGACCTTCTTCAGCGCCCGGATCGAGCGGCTGCGCAACCTCCGCGACGACCGAGGCTCAATCTCGATCGAGACGATGATGATCGTCGCGGGCCTCGTCGTCGTCGCCGCGATCGCCGCCGGCGTCATCCTCACCAAGGTCAACGAGAAGTCGAAAGAGATCAAGTGATCCGACTTCGCCGGGCTCTTCGCCGTTGGTCCCGCGCGCTCGCCGAGCGCGACGCGCGGGACCGCGGAGCCGTGTCCCTGGAGATGCTCATCGTCTTCCCAGCCGTACTGCTGATCATCCTGACGGTCGTGCACGTCGGCCTGTGGTGGCACGCGCGCAACGTGGCGATGTCCGCCGCACAGCTGGGGGTTGAGTCCGCCCGCGTACGAGGAGCGTCTGCAGGGACCGGCACTGCCGAGGCCCGGGAGTTCCTCTCCAGGGCCGGCGGCACCATCTCCGGCACGTCGGTAAGCGGGAGCAAGGGAGCGACGGTGACCATCCGTGTCACCGGCTACGTCGACACGATGATCCCCGGCCTGAAGCTGAAGATCGACCAGCATGCCGACGCGGCCGCCGAGCGCATCACGGAGGCCCGGTGAGCATCGCCGAAAGACTCCGCGACGACCGCGGCGCCCTGTCGCTGGAAGCGGTCATCCTGTTTCCCGTCCTCATTCTGGTGCTGCTGCTGGTCATCGCGTTCGGCCGGATCGGGTCCGCCGGCAACGCCGTCGACACCGCGGCTCGCAACGCAGCGCGCGCAGCCTCACTGGAACGCACCGGCGGTGCCGCCAGCTCCGCCGGATCACAAATGGCGCGCAGCGTGCTGGACCAGCAAGGACTGCAGTGCACGTCCACCTCCATATCCGTCTCTACCGGCGGGTTCTCCGCGCAGATCGGTGAGCCCGCCTCGACCACCGCCACGGTGACCTGCGTGGTGCGGCTCTCGGATATCGGATTGCCCGGACTGCCCGGATCCAAGACTCTGACCAGCAGCTTTACCTCGTCAATCGACTCCTACCGCCAGCGCGGCTGACAGGACCACCGCATGCCACCCGCCCGCTTCGCCCTCACCCACCGGATCCGTCGCGCCCTGCGCAATGACCGGGGCGCGATGAGCGTGTTCGCCCTCGTGACCATCGTGGCGCTCTTCGCCGTGGCCGCGCTCGTCTACGACGGCGCCGGCAAACTGCGAGCGCTCACCCACGCCGAGGGCGTTGCCGCCGAGGCAGCGCGAGCCGGTGGCCAGGCCGTCGATGCGAGCAAGGCGATCTCCGGCGACGGCATCACCGTCGACCGCAACGCGGCCGTCGCCGCGGCACGGACCTACCTCAGCCACGCAGGGGTCAGCGGCACGGTGAGCGTGAGCGAGGACGGCGGATCCCTGGAGGTGACCGTGACCGAGTCGTACAGCGCCGTGTTCCTCGCCGGGGCCAGCGGGTCCGTCACCGGCCACGGCAGCGCCAACCTCGTCTACAAGGGGTGACGATCATGAGAAACCGCAGTACCGCCGCCACCCTGGTCCGTGCGCTCGTCGCCCTGGTGGCCCTGGTCGCGCTCCTGGTGGGCGTGCCCGCCGTTCTGCTCGGCATCGGAGTCCTGCCCGACCACGTCCCCGGCTTCGACGAGATCACCGCCGCGCTCACCAGTCCCGACTCCGGCCAGCTGTTCCTGGGCGCCATCACCCTCATCGGCTGGTACGGCTGGCTCAGCTTCGTGGCCTCGGTCGTCCTGGAGACGGGCGCCGCGCTGCGCCACGTCCGGGCGCCCCGGATCCGCATGCTGGGCGGATCCCAGCAGCTCGCTGGCGCGCTCGTCGGCGGCATCCTCGTCCTGCTGCCGGCGGGCACCGCGATGGCAACTCCCGCCAGCGCCGCCCCCGCCACCGTTGCCACAGCCAGCGTCACCGCCGACGCCCACTCCACAGCGGCCACCGCAACCAAGGCTGCGTCCTCTTCTTCCGCGGCCTGGGACGGCCCCGTCCACCACGTCCAGGACGGCGACACGCTCTGGGACATCGCGGAGAAGCGCCTGGGTGCCGGAATCGAGTGGCACCGGATCGTCGACGCCAACGAGGGCGTACGCCAGGCAGACGGCTCGCTCGTCACCGCCGACACCACCGTCCTGCAGCCCGGCTGGACCCTGCGCCTTCCCGCCGACGCCGCACCCGTCGCCGATCACGGCGGAGTCCGTCCGCAGACCGCCGGCTCCAAGGCCGCGGCCGAGACCCACACCGTCCGCGCCGGCGAAACGCTGACCGGCATCGCCGAGGACGAGCTCGGCGACGCCGACGACTATCCCCGGATCGTCGAAGCGAACAAGGGCGTGAAGCAGGCCGATGGGCGCACCCTCGGCGACCCCGACGAGATCTACCCCGGCTGGAAACTGCAGATCCCCGCCGCGGCCGGCAGCGACCAAAGCGACTCAAAGCCGCACGAGGCCCAGCCGCCGCGCGAGCAGCCCACCGACCAGGGCAAGGCCGAAGACCAACCTGGCTCTGACCAGACGCAGCCGCCCGCCCAGGACAAGCCGGGCCCGGGCGCCGAGAACGGGGAGAAGGGCGAGACGGCCCAGACCCCCGGCCAGGGCACGGACAAGGACGCCCAGGACGGTGAGCAGCCGACCGCCCGGCCGGAGACCCCCACCCAGCAGCCCTCCGCGCACACCCCCGCGCCCGATCGCGAACAGCACGGCACGCCCACCCAGGCACCCCAGGACCACGACACCGAGGACGGCTCCGACAGCGGGGACCAGAGCGTGCAGACGATCGCCGCGGCGGGAAGCATCCTGGCCGCGGCCGTCCTCGCAGTCATCGCGACCCGTCGCGCGCGCCAGCAGCGCCGCCGGCGCCCCAAGCGGCGCATCCCCATGCCCTCCGGTGCCACCGCGGACTTCGAAAAGCAGCTCCGCGTCGCGTCCGACATCACCGGCACCGTGCTCGCCGACCGCGCCCTGCGCACCCTGGCTGCCAACTGCCGCCAAGCCGGCCGGCCCCTGCCGGAAGTCGAAGCGATGCGCATCACCGCGCGCGGAGTCGAGCTCCACCTGGCCGCCGCCACCCCGCCGCTGGAACCGTTCTCCGAGCACGAGGACAACCCGACCGTGTGGTCGTGCCCCACCCGGGGCGCGCACCTCCTCGACGAAGACGAGGCCGCCGACATCACCGCGCCCTACCCGGCCCTGGTGAGCCTCGGCGAGACCGAGGACGGCGACGCGGTCCTGGTCAACCTGGAGAGCATCGGCCTGCTGCGCCTGGCCGGCAGTCCGGCCGACGTCCGCGCGGTCATGCTCGCCCTCGCCGTTGAACTCGCCTCCTCCAAGCTGGCGCCCGACACGCAGATCGTCCTCGCCGGCGCCGGCAGCGACCTGCACCACCTCTACCCCGACCAGATCGAGCACCACGCAGACATCGGCCCGGCCGCCACCGAACTCCAGGCGCACGACGCTTTCCAGCGCCAGGCCCTCACCGACGGCGGCCACGACCACCTGTGGGCCGCCCGGCTCGGCGAGGACGGCGGCGACACGTGGATCCCCCGCATCCTCATCGCCACCGCCCCGCCCACCGGGCCGGCGGTCGCCGAGCTCGAGGACCTCCTCGCCTCCCGGCCCCGCACCTCGGTCGCGGTCGTCACCGCCGCGGGCGGCGAACTCGACCTGCCCGGCGCCTGGACGCTGCCCGCCCAGCCCGGCACCACCGTCGAACTGCCAGACCTGAACCTGGCGGTAAAGCTCCAGCACCTGGACGACGACTCCTACGACCGGCTCGTCCAGCTGATCGCCACCTCCAGCCGCACCGACGACGTCCCCCCGCCGGCGTGGACGGGGCACACCGGGTCGGCCGACACGAACGGCCCCCGCCCCACCGTTCCGGTCAGCGAGGACTCCGCGCTCGCTCCGGAGACCACCGCCGCCCCTGCAATGACCACCACGGTCGCCACGCAGGGCAGCGGCCTGGCGACCGCTCTGCCGGCCTTCACCGCCTTCTCCCCCGCCCTGATCGACGACGACGCCCAGAGCGGAAACGGCGACAGCTGGGAGGAAGAGGAGGACGGCAGCGCCCTGTCCCCCGCAGTCGCGGGCTCCCCCGCCCCCGACGACCAGCCCGACGAGCACACCGACAGCAACGCCGCCGGTGAGCCCACCGACTGGGAGGACGGCGAGCCTGCTGAGGACGGCGACCCCGAGGAAGCGTCCGCGCTGGGTGCCGAGGTGTGGGACACCGCCGAGCCGGAGCAGGACTTCGAAAAGGTCCTCGACGAAGTACTCGGCGAGCAGGAGGACGACTCCCCGTCGTCGCCCGACGAGGAGGAAGCCGACTCCGGACTGTCCGCCGCCGCGCTCGGCGACGGCCCGGACGAGGAGGAGCCGCAGGAAGCGGACTCAGCCCTGGCCGACGACGAGGACGAGTCCGGCCTGACCGCGGCCGCGCTCGGCGAGACCACGACAGCCTCGACAGCGACCGAAGCACGGATCATCCCCCGCCCCAGCGCCGCGACCTCCACCGTCCTGGCCGCGCTGGCCACCCCGCCGGCCGAGCCCGCAGGCCCCCAGGTCCAGGTCCTCGGCCCGGTGAAACTGGCCGGCGCGCAGGGCCGAGTGGGCAGCAACCGGCACAACCACCTTCTGGAGATCGCCGCCTGGCTCGTGCTGCACCCGGGCCTGGGCCGCCAGGACCTCGACAACGCGATCTGGCCCGGGCTGCGAAAGACCTCCAGCACCCGCAACACCGCGATCTCGCGGCTGCGTTCCTGGCTCGGCCCCAACCCCCACCTTCCCGCCGACGACCCCCGGGGCGCCTACCTTCCCGCGGTCACCGAAGGCGTCTACCGGCTCGGCCCCGCCGTCACCTCGGACTGGGACCGCTTCAAGGAGCTGTACCAGCAGGGCATGCACCACGACGGGCAGGACGCCGACGTCGCCCTCGCCCACGCCCTGGCCCTCGTACGCGGCCGCCCCTTCGCGGATGTCGACCCCTCCAAGTACTGCTGGGCGGAAGCCGACATCCAGGAGATGATCAGCGCGATCGTCGACGTCGCCCACGAACTCGCTGAACGCCGCCGCCAGATCCGCGACTACCGGGCGGCAGCCCAGGCCGTCACCAAGGGCATGCTCGTCGACTCCCAGAGCGAGCTGCTCTACCGGGACCTCTTCACGATCTGCCACGAGATGGGCGACCGGGAGGGCCTGGAGCGCGCCGCCGCCCAGTTGGCCCGAATCAACGCCGAGGAAGGCGTCGACTCCTCGCCCGAGACCGTGGGCCTGCTGCGCACGCTCCTCAAGGGCGAGAGGATCCAGCCCACTTTGGGGTCCGCGGCCTCATGACGCGTCTCAGATTCACCGACCTCCGGTGTCACACCGCACCGCTCGATCACACCTGTAGAGAGCGAGGGGCCCTTTCGGCCGTCCGTCCGACGAAGGAGACCGCGCACATGAGCCGCCGCCGGCAGAACGCCGCCGTCCCGCCCGCCGGGCCCACCACCGCGGCGGGCCACACCAGGGAAGGAGGACAGCGATGACCACCGTCCAGTGGGCGCTGCCCGCCGGCCTCGCCGTGGCCGGAATCGGCGCCGCGGCCACCGTCGCCATGGTGTTCGGCAACCGACGCAGAGCCGCCGAGCAGAACGCCACCGCCGAGGAGCGCACCCAGCTCGCCCTCCAGCGCCGCAACGCCTGGCAGCGCCGCCTCGCCGTGATCGCGCTCGGCGTCGGCTGCCTGATGATGTTCGTCCTCGCTGGCATCGCCGCCTGGCTTTCCTTCGGGGCGCAGCGCGAGTACGCCCACGCCCACAACGGCGGCGACTGGGACGCCGCGACAGGGTTCGCGCTGCTCCTGGACGCCGGCGCCCTCAGCCTCAGCCTGATCCGCTTCTTCGAGGCTCTGACCCTGCGCTCCAGCGCGATCACGCGGATCCTGCTGCTCGGGTTCGTCTCCGCGTCAGCGGCGATGAACCTCCTCCACGCCCCCGAGGCGGGCGCCGGTTCCGCCTTCCTCGCGATGGTCCCCCCGCTGGTGTACGCGGTGCTGCTCGAGATGCTGCTCTTCAAGATCGAGCAAGTGATCATGGGACGGCAGAAGCGCCGCAAGGCCGACCGCGACCGCAACTACAGCCTGCTGCTGTGGCTGCCCTGGCCGATCGGCGCGCCGGTGAAGATGTGGAAGGCGTGGCGGGCCGAGCTCCTGGCGACCGTCGACAACGTCCGCGTGATCGGCTCCCAGCGCCCCCTCCCGTCGGCGGCTGCGCCCGCCACGGCAGAGGTGACCGTGGAGCGGGCCGAGACCGCCGCGCCCCCGGCCGTCACCACGGCGCCCATGAACGCCCTGACCGCCGGTCCCGTGCAGCCTGCCGCCCAGAAGGCCGAGGAGCCTGCGCCCACAGCGGTGGCCGCGCCGGCACCGCCGGCGGCCGCGGCCATCGAACCCGGTGCCGTACCGCACGAACCCGCACCGGCGGCACCGGCGACCGCGGCCCCGGCGCCCGCCGCAGTGCCTGAGCCGCGCCCGGCCCCCGAGCCGGCGGCAGCTCCTACAGCAGCGGCGGCACCCGAACCGGAGCCGGTGGCGGAGCCTGCAGCTGCGGCCATGACCGAACCGGAGCCGGAGCCCGAGGGCATGGGTTCTGCGCCGGAATCCGGCGACCTCGCCGCGAAGCGTGCGCCCGAAGGCCAGCCGGGCGAGGCTGAGCCGGGGTCGCGGGAGGGCGCGGCAGACCCTGTCGAGGCTTCCAAGGTGGGCGAGCCCGCGAAGCAGGCTGACGAGGACGAGCTGCTGCCTGGCGACGAGAATGCGGACCTGGACCAGGACGAGCCGGACCCGGAGCACGACACCCCGCCGGACGAGGACGCAGAGGAGGATGCACGAGAGCGGGTGAGTATCGAGATCGACCTGTCGGTGCTGCCGCCGAACCTGTCCCAGCGCCAGCGGGCCGAGCGCATCTATGTCGCCCACCAGGCCGCGGGTGTGGCTTTGACACAAGCCGACTTGGGCAAGTGGGCCGGCTACAAGAACCCGAACTCGGGCGGCAACGAGTACCGCCGGCTGGAGAGGACGCACGGACCCATCCTGGTCCGCGAGGGTGCCACCCACGTCGACCTGAACTGGTCCCGCCACCAGCAGCAGGCTGACTCCGGTCACGCAGTGGCGGCCTGACCCCTGCGGTTACGACCTCCCCGGCCGGTGGCCCTGGCCGGGGAGATTGCTGTGTCGGACCGTGCGGGTAACCTCAGGGCGACACCAGACCGGGGACAGAGGGGGCGGCCGGTGAGCAGCCACTGGCATCGGGCCATCGCCGAGTTGAGCGCCAAGGGTGACGCCGCCCGAGCAGCCGCCCAGCGCGTGGACGACGCTCCGAGCACAGAGCGGACGACCGCCGTCGCGATCTCCTATGCGGCCGAGACCGACTATCTCCGCAGCGCGGGCATGCTGCTGCGTGCCCACCTGAGCGACCGGCGTCCGCCCCGGCGGCTACCGGTCGCCCTCATCTGGCCGTACTTCCGCGATGCGTGGAAGGCCCGGACGGTGGACCGGCTCGGCGGAGTGTGGCGGGCCATTCCCCGGGACGCCGCACTGGAGAAGATGCGCAGCGCCCCGACCGATCCTCTCCTCACCGCGGTCCTCGAGCAGGCCGAGGCCCTGCAGGCCAGCCTTCATGGCGAGCGGCAGGTGGACCGGCTGTACGAGTCCTTCATCCCCGAGCGGACGGGCCATGCAGTGGCCGATCTGGTCGGCGGTGGGGGCCGGTCGGCGCCCACGCTTCCCGGTTTCCCCGACCCGGGTCACCCGATCAACCGTGCCTTCCCCCAGGGCAGCGGAACGCGCATCCAGACCGGTCGTGAGGCTGAGTTCACCCGGTTGTCGAGCGACCGGTTCGCGGTGCACACCCGAGCCGTTGCCTTCGGGGACGCAGTCCTTGCACTCCTCGTCGAGCACCGGGCCGCAGGCGTCCCACCGCAGCCGGGGCGGCTGCGCGGCGCCGGGCGCTGGGTGGGACGCGAGCGGCAGCTGGTGCCAGACCGGGCGAAGTGGCCGGCGAAGCTGAACGTCTACCAGGGTGTGACCCTGGCCGGACTGGGCTGGCTGGTGCTCGCATGCACGGGGTTGCCGCTGACCTTCGGGAAGGAGGCCGACCTGCTGTCCCACGCCCTGTTGCTGTTCATGGCAGCTGGCCTCATCGCCTGCACGGGCATCGGGCTCGTCATCCGGTACGGACCGAAACTGATCAAGGGGCCCGGCTTCGGCGCAGCGGTGCCCGGCATCGCAGCGGGCCTGATCGCCCTCGTCGTGTGGCAGGGGCAGGGGCCCGTCGCGAGCTACTACTTCGCCGGCCCGTACGAACGCTACGAGCGGGAGTACGCGAACGGCTGCCTCGCGGCCTCCCCCTACCGGCACGATGCAGTCCAGGCCACGGCGGACGGCGGCGTACTCGTCGTCACCCCCATCAGCGGAGAGACGACGCTGCGCCTGGGGCCGGCCGAGGACGGCGGCACCCACCCGCTTGGGCCGCTGGACCAGGCAACCCGTGAGGTCCTCGACCGGTACGGGTGCTGAGACCGGACCTTGTCTGCGGCCCTGAGGTGGGGACTCGGAGCCGGAGTCACCCGAAGGTCGATGCCGCCCCTGCGATGCCGGGACCGTAGCGACGGCGCGCCCTGTCGAGGGCAGCCTCAAGGCGGAGAAGTTTCTCGTCGCGATCGTCGAGCGTGAGCTGGTGGACGGCGTACTCGGCGGGGCGAAGGCGTTCCGCTCGTAGGGCGAGCGCGCGGACCCGGGCGCGTTGGAGACCGAGGCCGGCGAGGAGGTCGCGGGCGGCGGCCGCCAGGGCGGGGGTGTGGGCAGTCGGCTCGGTGAGGCTGCGGGTGCGGGTGGTCTGGGTGCGGTCGGCGTAGGTGACGGTGAGCGTGAGGGCCTGGGTGATCTCGCCGGCCGTGCGCAGCCGGGCGCCGAGCTCCTGGACCAGGCCGAGGACCGTGCGGTGGTGCCGGTCAGGGTCGAGCTCGTCGCCGTCGAACCGGTGTCCGGCGCTCATGGTCTTGGGGGCGGCGCCCGGGACGACGGGGCGCTCGTCGCGGCCGTGGGCGAAGTCGTGGGCTTGCCGGGCCGGTCCGGTGCCGAGGATTCGCTGGAGCGTGGTGAGCGGGGTGTCGGCGATGTCGCCGACGGTGGTGATGCCGTAGCGGGCGAGGGTGCGGGCCGTCTTGGGGCCGATGCCGGGCAGGGCGGCGGCCGGCTTCGGGCGGAGGAACGCAGCAATCTCGTACGGGTCGTCGACGACCACCGTGGCGGCGCCGGGCGGGGTGGCGTCCGCGGCCATCGCCGCGATACCGCGCGTGGGACCGGCGCCGGCCGAGCTCTGGACGCCGTGGAGCGCGAGCAGGCGCAGGCGGAGCACGGCGATGAGGCCTTCGACATCGCGGTCCCAGAAGGTGAGGGCGCCGGTGAGGTCGACGTATGCGGACCAGTCGGCGGGCAGCGGCTCGATGCGGGGGCTGATGCCGTCCAGCACGGTGAGCAGGTGTCCGTACAGCTCGTCGTTGCGCTCCACGGGATGGAAGTGGATCCGCAGAATCGCGCGCGGCCGCGGGTTCCTGGCAGGGGTCATCCGGCGCTCCCTTGGCTCTTGTGCCCGAAGCGGGTGAGGTCGGCTGATCGGCTTCCGGCGGGCTGAAGATCGCTCCAGGGGTGCATGAGAGCGCCCGCGGTGCCGACGGGGATCGTCCGCGACGGGCTGGCCTGTGCGGGGGTGGGCGCGGGGGCCTGGCCCAGGAGCTCAAGGACGGCTTGCGGCCCGTGGGTGGCGCGGGCGGCGGCGAGCTCGTCAAGATCCCAGGCCATCTCGCCGACCACGGTGCGCCTCGGTCCGCGGGCTTCGATCTTGCCCCTGACCAGGAGTAGGCCGTGGTGGAAGATCGTGTGCGCGCACCGTTCGTGGGAGTCCTCGAAGAAGGCGAGGTCGACGAGGCCGGAGCCGTCTTCGAGGGTGACGAAGATGATGCGCCTCCCGGACGCGATCGGCGGAGTCTGGGTGGATGCTCGGACGCCGGCGACAAGGACGCGCTGTCCGGGATGCATGGCGCGCAGGTGCTTGGCGTCGGTGGCGCCGATCTCGCGCAGCAGCCGGTGGTGGTCCTCCATCAGGTGCCGGGAGACGTCGATCTTCAGGACGCCGAGCTCCGCCTCCAGCCGCTCGCGGGCGGTCATCTCCCGCAGCCCGGACGGGCCGGCGGCATCGAGCGGGGTGTCCAGCTGCAGCTGGCCGACGCCCGGCCGGCTGCGGGTCTGGCGGTGGAGCTCGGTCGCCTGCAGCAGCAGGTCCCGCCGCGACGCCTCCCCCTTGAGCGGGTCGAGGGCGCCGATGCGGATGAGCCGCTCGACCGTCGGGAGCTTGGGGTGAGCACGGGCGTAGAGGTCCTGCAGGGAGGTGAAGGGCTGGCCCTCGGCGATTCTCGTGACCTCGTCGTCCGAGATGCCGTGCACGGAGGCGAGGGAGATCCGCACGCCCCAGCCGGATGCGGTCTGCTCGACCGTGTACTGCGGCTGCGACAGGTTGATGTCGACGGGCAGGACGGGAACGTCATGGCGGCGGGCGTCGGCGACGATCACCCGGGCCGGCCACATGCCCGGGTCGTGCTCGAGCAGCCCGGCGTAGAGCGCGGCGGGGTGATGGGCCTTGAGCCACGCGGACTGCAGCGCCGGTACGGCGAACGCCACCGCGTGGGCCCGGCAAAATCCGTATGCCCCGAACGACGAGACGATCTCCCAGACGTTGTCCAGCACGGTCGGGCTGTAGCCGCGGGCCCCGGCGAGCTGCCGGAACCAAGCCTCGACCCTCGCCAGGCGCTGCTCGTCGCTGAGGGCGCGGCGGGCGACTTCGGCCAGCGCGCGGTCGCAGCCGGTCATGACCGCCAGGATGTCGATTATTTGTTCGTGCCAGATCGTCACCCCGTACGTATCGCGCAGGACCGGTTCCAGGTCGGGGTGCGGGTAGACGGGTGCGGCGCCGTGGCGGGCGGCGATGAAGAGGGCGGGCATGCCGCCCTGGACCGGACCCGGGCGGAACAGGGAGATGTCCGCGATCACGTCCTGCGGGCCGCGGGGCTGGAGCCGGCCGACCAGATCTTGCTGGCCGGGCGACTCGAGCTGGAACATCCCGACCGTGTCGGAGTTCTGGATGAGCGCGAAAGCGAACCGGTCGTCGAGCGGGACGTGGTCGGCGTTGTCGAGGTCGATCGCCCGGCCGGTCGTGCGGCGGATCTCCTTCACCGCGTGAGCCATGGCGGACTGCATCCGGACCCCCAGGACGTCCAGCTTGAGCAGGCCCATGTCCTCCACGTCCTCTTTGTCCGCCTGGAGCATCGGGTACTCGCCGCCCGGCGTGGGCTGCACCGGCAGCCGGTCCAGGAGGCTCACGTTGGAGAGGATCACCCCGCACGGGTGCATGGCGATTCCGCGCGGCAGAGCGTCCAGTCCTTCGGCGAGCTCCCATAGCGGCCCGAACTGCTCCGCCTCAGCAGCGAGTTGCCGCAGCTCGGGGAGCTCGGTTAGGGCCGAGCGGATGTCGCAGGCGCGGATGTGCGGGAAGGACTTCGCGATCCGGTCCACGGTGGCCGGCGCCAGCCCGAGCGCGAGGCCGGCATCCCGGAGGGCGTGCCGGGCGCGGTAGGTCTCGGGCATGCCCGTGACCGCGACCCTCTGCCGTCCGAAGCGGTCGATGATCCGGTCGTAGACCTCCAGGCGGCGCGCGGACTCGACGTCGACGTCGATGTCCGGCAGCGACGTCCGCCGCTCGGACAGGAAGCGTTCGAAGAGCAGCCCGTGTTCCAGCGGGTTCGCGGTGGCGACGAACAGGCTGTGGTTGACCATGGAGCCGGCGCCGGAGCCGCGGGCTGCGACCCGGATGCCCATGTCCCGCACATCGGCGACGACTTGGGCCACGGCAAGGAAGTACGGCTCGAAGTGCAGGCGGCCGATGATGCCGAGCTCGTAGTCGAGCTGGTCCATCGCGCGCTGGTCGATGTCGAGGCTGCGGGCGACCATGCCGCTCTCGCACCGCTGCCGCAGCAGCCGCATGGCCCCGTCAGGCCCCGGCTCGGCGCCGACCACGGAGGGCTCGGGGAAGTGCGGCACCCCGAGCCCCAGGTCCCGGGCCGGGTCGACGTCGCACGCGTCCGCGACCAGGGCGGTATCGGCGATCAGCCGCTCGGCGCGGCGTCGGTCCGCCCCGGCGGCGGCCGCCACCCGCCCGGCGATCTCGGTCATCGCGGGCCCGTCCTTGAGCCAGCGCTCACCGCAGTCCAGGCGCCGCCGGTCGATGGGCCGCAGCAGCCGGGCCGCGTCCAGCACGTCCGCGATCCTGTGCTGGTCCTGGTCGGCGTAGCGGACGGCGTTGGTCAGAACGGCCGGAATGGCAAGGCGGTCGGCGAGCGTCAGGGTGTGCGCGGCGAGGCGGACAGAGCCCGGGCCGGTGCCGGACAGGCCCCAGCACACGATCTCCAGCCGCAGTCCGTCGCCGGCGACCTGCCGCCATGGGGCGAGGAGTCGTTCGGCGACGTCCGGGCGGCCGGCGGCGAGGGCCCGCAGGGGCTCCGATGCGGGACCGAGCAGCACCGTCAGGCCATCGCCGGCGTGCTGGGCGAGCATCTCCCACGACGCTGTCGGCGGCCTGCCTGCGGGGAAGGCTTCGGCGTGCGCGCAGGACACCATCCGGCACAGCCGCGCCCACCCGCTCGCATCCTGGGCCAGGAACGTGGCCCGGAAGGAAGCCTCCGCAACATGGGCGCCGCCGCGTACTGGGGCCCGGTGGCGTACCTCGGCCGGTGGGACATGGGCGGCGACGCCGAGATCGACGCCGAATACAGGCTTCACTCCGGCGGCCGCGGCGGCCTTCGCGAAGCGCACCGTTCCGGTGACCATGTCGCGGTCGGTCAACGCCACCGTCCCGATCGCGCGTTCGGCGGCTCGGGCGATGATGTCGCGCGGGTGCGAGGCGCCGTAGCGGGCCGAAAACCCACTGCTGACGTGTAGGTGTGGGACGCCTCCTCGCATGACACCCTCCGCCCAGATACCCCCAAACCCGTACCAACCGATCCAGCCACTCTCGACTGTATCGAACATTAATTCGAACATGCGAGTTCCGGACATCATTGTTCGGCCATCCAGGGTCGCGAGGGAGGTGTACAGAAGGGGCAGGACCGCATGTCTGAGTACGTGACGCCCGAGATCTGAGTAGCCGATCGGCTGTGCGGCGCCGACCGCCCACCTTGGATGGGGGCATGAACGCCTCCGCACCCGCTTCCGCTCCCCTTGTGCAGTCTCCGGCCCCGAGGGAGCGCACACGACTGTGGGCCGCCCTGGCCGCACTCCTGTTCGTGCCGGCGGCCATGGTGACCGGGATCCTGACGCTGGCCTCGGAGCAGGCCTCCCGGTGCGTGACCTACGGCGAGCAGTGCACCCCCGGCCTGCCCAGCTGGGTGTTCGAGGGGAGTGCGGGCGTCGGCACGGTGGCGCTGCTTGTCGCACTGGCCGCGCCGGCCGTACGGATGCGGCAGGCGGCGCTCACCGTCCAGGTGCTTGCCGAGGGCACCGCGCTGCTGGTCATCCTCAGCCACGCCTGAGCCAGCAGCAGGCGCATCCGGCCGTATCGGCACCGAGTCCCGGCCGCCGGCCGAAGGGCGGGCGGGGGGCGGATCGCGTAGGAGTGGAGGGTGCACCTCTCGCCGCCCGTCGAGCCCATGCTGGCCCGCTCCGTGACCGCGCTGCCGCGCGCCGGATCAAGGCCGCCGCTGTTCGAACAGAAGGCGGACGGTTACCGAGCCCTCGTCTTCGCCCGCCCGACGCCCTACATCCAGTCCCGGCGTGGCGCGGACCTCGGGCCGGCGTTCCCGGAGGTCGTCCGGGCCGCGGCCGCCCTGGGTGTGGAGGCGGTCCTGGACGCGGAGCTGGTGGTGTGGAGCGAGCACGGGCTCGATTTCTCCGCCCTTCAGCGGCGAGCCCGCCGCCGGGGAGCCACCGCGGAGCACGCCGCCCGCCAGGAGCCCGCCCACTTGATCGTCTTCGACCTCCTGGAAGTCGCCGGAACCGTCCTCCTGGGCGAACCCCTTCACCGGCGCAGGGCTGCGCTCGAGGACCTCTTCACCTCGCGCCGGCTGGCCGCCCCCTGGGCCCTGTGCCCGCAGACCTCAGACCGGGAGACCGCGTTGTCCTGGCTGGACCCGGCCTGGGGCACGGTTGGCGTCGAGGGCGTCATGATCAAGGATCCGGGCTCCCGGTACCGGCCCGGAGAGCGCGGGTGGCAGAAGCTGCGGACGCGCACTACGGCGGAGGGGATCATCGGAGCGGTCACCGGAACCGTTCACGCTCCGAAGAGCCTCCTGTTCGGCCGTCTCGACCCCGCCGGCCGGCTCCAGCTGATCGCCCGCTCCACACCGCTGTCCCGGCCCGCGTCAGCCGAACTGGGCGTCGCACTGCGCCCCGCCGGGCAGGAGCACCCCTGGTACGGCCGTCGCTTCTCCGCCGGGTGGGGCGCCTCCGAGCCGCTCATCTTCCAGACCGTCGTACCCGACCTCGTCGCCGAGATCGATGTCGATACCGCTGTGGACCTGGGAACGTACCGGCACCCCGTGCGCTTCCTGCGAATTCGTGACGACATGACCTCGGGGGAGGTCTAGGTTCCGGGTGCTTCGCCAGCCTGCGCGGCCTGATGGCGCGGGCACGTCACCGGGACATGCCCGCGCATAGGCGGTGCCTCACTCCACGAGGCCCCGTTCGGGGCCCTGGCGCGCTGCGGGTCAGAACAGGACGGGCCGGGGCTGGTGGAAGTAGCCCGTCTGCTGGGCTGCGGCGATGGCTGCGGCGGCCGGGCTGTCTCCGCCGGCCGGGATGTGCGGATAGACGCAGTCGACAAGGTCGTACGACTGCGCGTCGCCGCATCCGGAGCCGACCACCGCGTAGACCGGCGAACTGTCTCCGCCGGCCTCGGTCCACACGCCGGGCCAGTCGGGATGCTGCTCGGTCACATGCGCGGCGCAGTGCCGGCACTGGACCTTCTGTTCCTTGCCGGTCGGCCGCCTGGCGGGCCGTGCCTGGGTCGCGTCGACGACGTGCGGCACCCTCTGCGGCGAGTCCATTCCGGTCAGGAGCGAGCGTTCGCAGGACGGCCCGAACTCGTTCTCCACGCTGACCCACACGTCCGGCCAGTGCGGGTGCCGGTTGGTGACCGGCATACCGCAGCCGGCGCAGCTGTGCGCGTCCAGACCTTGTGCCTGGAACAGGGTGAAGATCTCTGCCGGCAGAGGGTCGCAGACGCCGCCGGGTCCATCAGCGAGCGGTGGGAGGGCGAACAGCGGCAGGTCCTTCTCCGCGAGCCGTACGTCCTCCCAGGTCTCCAGCCCGGCCACGGGCACACTCTGTGTCCAGCCGACGCGGGGCACGCTGGTGGTCGACGGCCGCTGTACGACCTCAAGGTCGGGGCGGCGCAGCCCTGGGGGCACGTACTCGGACAGTGCCCGGCGCAGCTGCTCAACGGCCTGGTCCCGGTCCTCGGCGCTCAGCCAGGACGTCTTCACCAGCTCCCGTAGGTAGCCCCGCGGGTACAGCGTCACCTCGTACCGCCAGCCGTCCTCGCCCCGGCGCAAGCCCCGCTCGTACTCACCGGAGTCGTCGAACGCGAAGCACGACAGCAGACCGCCGGCTTCCTCCGCCGCTGCGAGCGCTTCGGCGACCGTCGCGAAGGAGTCGGTGAAGTCACCCCACGGCGTGCTCATCGGCTCGTAGTCGTCCATGGAGGTCAGACATGGCATCTGCGCCGCCAGCGCGTTGAAGACGGCGGTGTTCCGCGATGCTGCGGCCGTGCGCTGCTTCGCCTGCTTCGCGTGCTTGGCCGCCCGCTTCTGCTGCGCCCTTTTCCCCATCATGCCTGCCTGTGTCGAAGAGGTGGATCTCTCGCCGGTTCAACTGCATGGCGGGTTGTTCGTCACGTGACGCGGGCGAAGAGTGCCTGTGTGGCCGTGTCGAGGTGGTGGATGGGTGCGGTCTTGCACGCGGCCGCACCCATCGGTGTGGGTGTTTCAGTTGGTACGCGGCGGGGTCATCCGGGCGTGCAGCAGGGTGCTGCGGGTGAGTTCGCTGCCCTGCCTGTGGTCCTCGTTGAGGAGTGCGGTCAGGCCCTTGGGCGCCTTCCAGTGCTCGCGGAGGTTGAGGGTGGCGCCGAGGTCGTCCAGGAGCGCGTCGATGACCATCGCGGCTTCGCTGGGACGGTCGCCCCCTCCGTTGCCCCACCACAGGTGCTCGGAGGGTGTGCACGGGGCGGGGTGGACGTGGTCGTCGCTCGTCAGGACCCACACCGTGTGGTGCAGCACGACCGAGGTGAGTTCCGCGCCGCCGGCCGGAAGGGACAGCGGGGCGT
Source organism: Streptomyces sp. NBC_01426 (assembly GCF_036231985.1). Lineage (GTDB taxonomy): Bacteria > Actinomycetota > Actinomycetes > Streptomycetales > Streptomycetaceae > Streptomyces. Next base: position 155,920 of record NZ_CP109502.1, on the reverse strand, counting down.
AGAAGCGCCACACCGGCCTCCCTCCGTCGTCGGGGGTACGCAGGACGGGCATGTCGGTGAGCGGGTCGATGAAGAACGCGTCCGCCTTCTTGCCCTGGGCGAGGACGACGTGGGCGGCGGTCGGGTCGCACATGGTGAGCCGACGGGTCCACCGGTCGCTGATGGTGCCGGTGCTCACCGGCACCTCGGCGAGCGCGCCGAACGGCAGCAGGGCCGGCTCGCGGCCGACGGCGACTTCGAGGGCCGCGACGGCTTCCGGGTGATTGCTCAGGGCGAGCTTGCTCCAGCCGGCCTTGAGGATCTGGCGCTCGCCCCCGACGGGCAGGGGGTGGTGGCTGCGGTCGGGTACGGCGGCGATGGCAACGGGATTGCGGGTTTCGCCGTATCCCTCCTTGCCGAAGATCTCGTTGTCGTGCGTGGTGTGGTCGATGCGCTCGTTACGGATGTCGTTGGCCATGTCCGTCGCGGCCAGGTGTGAGGTGACGTCGAAGGCGTCATTGCGCGCTGCGCGGCGCAAGATCTTCTCGTTGGCGTTGGGCGGCACCTCCACGACGGCCGCCGGAGCGCCGGGCTGCCACTCACGGATCAGCTGGGGCAGGCGCAGCAGGTGAGGCCACCAGGGCAGATCCTGCCCGGCGAGTGCGGCGACGTCGCCCCAGTCGGCTTCGTACTCGATGCCCGGGTGCGCGGTGTCGGAGGCGACCAGGGACGGCCCGCGGAAACTCATGTCCCCGTACAGGGCGCAGACGGTCACCACACTGTCCGGGTTGCCGGAGGCGGCAAGGGCGGAGGCGACGTCGGTGGCGACCCTTCGATCGTCGCAGTGCACGACGCGGATCGTGCCCACGGCGGTGTGCCAGTCGAGCGCTGGCCCGCGCACCGTGTCCTGGAATCCGGCCCACCGGCCGGCCGGCAGGTCCTGCTCCCGCGGGCGCAGCAGGACGGCGCCGCGGTGGGTGAACTCGGGGGTGTCCGCCGCCCATCGGTAGACCTGGGTGCCGTCCCAGACCTCCTCGGGCTCCTTCTTCTCGCCGAACCCCGCGAACGGGTTGTACGGCGGCTCGGTCGGCTGTGGGAAGTCGTCGTACTTGCGTGCCAGGCGCCACAGCCCGAAGGAGTTGATGCCCAGAATCTGCTGGACCTCCGCCCTGGACAGATAGCTGTCACTCACGCCCATACCGCTGCTCCTCACCGTCCCCAGAGCCGAGTTGGCCCAGGCCAGATCATGGAGCGGACCGGGCAAGCAGCACGCCAGAGCCGCTCTTCCTGCCCTGTTTCCCACCCGCATTGGCCGAGAAGGTGCTGTTGCCGCCGCGGATCAGGGCGTGACGGGCTGCAAAGCCCGTACAGGTCACGGCACTCGGGAGGGTGAGCAACCGAGAACGCCCCGGGCCGGCGCAGCGCAGCCCGTACGCTTTCCCCGTGACGACCGCCCCCGCCCCGCAAGCTGTCCAAGACCTTCTGCGGCGGGCCCTGCTCGCCTTCGACGCCCGCGCCCTGCACACCGGCGGTGAGGCCGGCGCCCATACTGCTGTGTTCCTCGGCGACCTGGCCGCGGACATCCTGCCTGCCATGGACGCCGCCGAAACCGAAACGGCTCGCGAGGAGCTCGCGGAGGCGTACCGGTGCCTCTCGTTGGCGGGCGAGAACCCGCTCCGCCAGAGCTGCACGGAACGCGAGTCGATGGTGAACATCGCCGTCCACGCCCTGGCCCGAGCCATGTTGCGCTGCGACACCGGCAGGACCCCGTCGGAGGAGGAGGTGCACGAGCTGCTGAGTGGTCTGTGGACCGCCTCGCTGCTGGCGTGGGCGCAGATCTTCCCCGCCCACCTGGACGGCGGGTCACCGCCGTGCGCCTGCGGAGCTCTGGGCACGCGCCCGGTCATGGCCCCGGCGACGGGGGCCTGAGCGGTGCGGCGGGCCTTCCCTGAGATCTCCGGCCGCGGGCTCGCCGCCCTCGGGACCGAGCTGCCGGCCCTGGCCGCGATCCGGGTGGCCCTGACCGGCGGCCGCAGCGGGAAGTTCCACGTCCCCCACCCCGACCTGCGCCGCTTCAGTTCCGACGCTTGCCGGTTCGCCAAGCCGGCCGCCGAGGCCTCCACTCATCCGCTCGTCGAGGTCTTCGCGCAGATCTGCAAGAAGTGCGACATCGTCCTGCCGAAGGCGCCCGATGCCCTATGGCGGGCGGCCGCTTTCGCCGCCCAGCGCCAAGACCAGCTGGACCGCTGCCGGACCGACCGGGAGCCGCAGACCTGGCTCGGGTACGCGCGGCACGCCGCCCGGTGGGCACCGGGTGACGACGAGCAGTTCCGGCGCTGGCTGGACACCGCCCGCACCGACTCCACTTTGGCCGCCGATGCCGCCGTGCTCGCCGACGCCTGGCAGCAGCTGGCAGCCCAGTTCCGCGGCTTCCTGGAGGAGTACGCCGCCCAGTGCCCTGAGGTCGAGGCATACAACGGCGCCCGGGACGCGGTGCGACGCTGCGCCGACACCGACCAGCGCCGGGAGCTGGACCAGATCGGCGCGGCGGTCGGCAACCTCTCGCGCCGGCGGGCCCGGATGTACGAGCCAGAACCGCGCCTGGACGTGTGGACCCTGGTATGCGGGGTGTGGCTTGCGGCCCGCTCGCGAGGCCGTGGCGCCGAGCAGTCCGCCGACCTGGCCCGCGCCGCCGTCGCGGACGAGCTGAAGGGCGCCCGAGTGCGGGACGTCACCCGGCTGCCCGTGCCGCCGCGCACCCCCAGCGACCGGCACGCAGACCCGGCAGCGTGGGCGGACGCCGAGCTGGCCCTGTGGTGGCCGCAGGCCGTGACAGCCGCGTGCACCCGCCTTGAGGAAGAGTTCGAGGCGGAGTCCGCCGCCATGTCCGCGCGACTGCTGCTGGTACGCGACTGGCCGCTCACCGGCACCCGCGACACCCCGGTCGCCTACCTGGCCGCCTCCCCCGTACTGGGCCCGGTCGTCCCCCACGGGCACCGCGAGGTCGACGACTACGTGTCCTGGAGCGGCGGCGACACCGCCGGACCGTCCTACGCGGCGGTCGTTGCTGCCCCGGCGCACCTGGTGGCGAAGCTGGAACGAGAACAGGCAGCCCAGCCCTCCCACTACGAGCCGCGGTTCACCGCCGGCGGCCCAGTCACCGGCGGCGCGGCAGACCAGGCCGCAGCCGAGACACTGCTGCGGCAGGCGTTCCCATTCCTGCCCGGCGACGGCGACCGCGAGCCGTCTACCCCGACGGACGAGGTCCTCGAGCAGCGCCGCGCCCGGCGTGCGGCCGACCGGCCGTGGCGCGACGGAGCGGGCGAGGAACGCACCTACCGCATCGCGAGCGCCCTACGCGACGGGTACGGCTGCTGGATTCCCGACAGCCCACAGGCCCTGGCCGAGCTGGAGGAGATGGCGCCCTGGCTGCGCTGGAGCGCGCTGCGCCTGGACGTGCTGTGCGGCCGTGACGCTGAACAGCACTCGTGGGCCACCCTGTTCGGGACGCTCGAAGCCGTCGACAGCGCCGGCATCGCACTCAACCCCGGCGGCCGACACCTGCCGCTGCACGTCCCCGTGCACCGGATCGTCGCCCTGACCGGCGCCCCGCACTGGGAGCGCAGCCAGCAAACCCCCGCACTGTGGCAGCCCTACCAGCTGCTTCCCACGCCACCCACAGGTCCGGGCTCCGAGCCCGGCCGCCTTCGCGTCGTACCGGGATCCGCCGGCGCGCGCTGACCGATTTCCGAAAATGACCGCCGCACCCCGCACCGGGACCGGCCGGCTGCGGAACACCGCCCGCAAAGTGAGATCCGGGTCACAGCCGTAGCGTCCAATCGTGGACGACGGCGCACCCCCTTCCATGACCATGATCGGACCCTCACCGCGACCAGGAGGGGGTACCGCTGTGCCGGTCCTGCGCCAGCTCACGACATGCACCGCACCGTCGACCGTCGTCATCGAACGCCGCACCCGGGCACGGGACCGGCCGATGGACTACCGGCTGGAGGTCTGCCACCGTCACCGTTGGCTGGCCAACAGCTGGACCGGGCGGCGCGGCCCCGAGGGCGCCGGCGGCCGGTGTGGCACCGTCACCGACTACCGGCCCTTCGCCGCGATCGTGCAGTCCCATGCCGACCTGTGGCTCCGAGCGTTAACTACGAACGCCCCCGAGGACCACGGTGGCGACCTCGCGGCCGCGCTCCGCGCGGGATTCGAGTGGCTGACCACCTACCGGGAGCCGACCGGTGTGGCCACAGCACTGGAACACGCGGCCCGGATCGCCGAGGCGACCGCGGCCGGCACCTTGCAGCCGGCCGAGGGCCAGGCGCAGGTCCTGGCCGCGCTCAACCTGGCGGAGACTCTCGACGCCAGCGGACGGGGAGCATGAGCCGGCGCTTCGGGTTCTGCAGCCCGGCGGCCTCACCGGGCGCGGTGTAGGGACTCACGGAGGCGGGCTGGAGGGAGTCGTCGCAGCGAGCCGTAAGGTCGAAGCAGACCGGCCCGTCACGGTGAGGCCGGGCTGTGTACGTAGGAGTCTCTCTTGTCCGCCCTCAGCGTTGCCCTGACCGCCGTCGTCGGAGCCCTGGCCGGTGCTGCGGCCCGCCCTGCGGTCTTCGCCCGCTCGGTCCCGGCGCCCGCGTCCGCCCGCAGTGCCTGCCCGCACTGCGGCAGCGCCGTCCTGGGACGCCGGCTGCCCGTACTGCCCGTCTCCGGACGCTGTCCGGCGTGCGCACAGGCGATCGGACCGCGCGCCCTCGTGCCGGAGACGGTGGCCGCCGCCGCGTTCGCCGTGGTCGCAGCGGGCGCAGCGAGCGGCTGGTTCGCCGCCGCCCAGTACTGGGTCGCCGCGTGCGGTGTCGCCCTCGCGCTGATCGACCTCGCCGTGCAACGGCTTCCCGACGTGCTCACCCTCCCCGCCTGCGGCGGGACTCTCATCCTGCTCACCGCGGCCGCGCTGGCCGGCGAGACCGGCAGCCTGGGCCGCGCGGCGGCCGCCGCCGGCGTGCTCACCGCCGTCTTCCTCCTCATGGCGTTCTCCGGCGCCATGGGACTCGGCGACGTCAAGCTCGCACCGGCCATCGGGGCTCTCCTGGGCTGGAGCAGCTGGACGGCCCTGTTCTGGGGAGCAGCCGCGGGATTCGTCGTCGGCGCGGTGTCGGAGGTAGCACGGCTGACGGCCCGCCGCGCCCGCCGCACGCACGTCTCCTTCGGCCCCTACATGGTCATCGGGGCCCTCGCCGTCTCCGTCACCACAGCCTGACCGTCGCCGCCGCGGGGCTCTCGGAAATACCGCTTCCTGTAATAGCTCTTCCTGCATATCGATTCCCGGAACGGCCTCTACCTGACACCACCGTTCCGGAATGCGGTTTCACGGAATAAACCGAGCCTGGTCAACTCCCCTGCTCAGCAAGAAGATCGAATCCGGAACGAAGACGAACCTGTCGGGTTCCGGATTCCCTTCTCGCTCGCCTTCATCGCGCCGCCTGAGCACCGCGGTGAAGAAGCCTTGCACAGGCGGCCGAGCGAATTCTGGCCGACGACACCAGGAAGAGCCGCACATGAACACCCTCACCCGCCGAGCCGCGACCGTGGCATCCACCGGCGCGCTGCTCCTCGGCGGCGCCGTCGCCACCGCCTCGACCGCCAGCGCCGCGACGGTCGGCAGCGGCGCCTGCACCCACCAGATCAAGATCAACACCGACGTGTACACAACGGTGAAGTTCCGCACCGGCCCGGGCACCGGATACACCGCCACCGGCCAGCTCTCCAAGGGCACCGACGTGTACTGGCAGTGCAACAAGGGCCGCAACGACAAGCCGGGCGCCTGGGGCTACGTCACCGTCAAGTCCGGGGCTCACAAGGGCCAGAAGGGCTGGGTCGCCGCCCAGTACATCAACGTGCCCATGCAACTGGACTGACCCTCACCGGCCGACGGAGACGAATCGAGCTCTCCCGGCCCACCAGCGCCTGAGCCGACACCTCGTGAAGGCTCAGGACGACGCAACGGCGGCCCGGCCCCCTGTGATCCCGGGCCGCCGTCGGCGTACCCGCACGCGGAGCCCAGCTCCCACCTCGCAGGGCCTCCATCGCCTGCTTCGCAGCCCCGGGCCGGGCTGACCACCGTCGGCCGGCCGATCGAGCCCCAGGACGGGCACTATGAACCCCACCCCTTCGTCACTCGACGCACCGCCATCCCGCCTGGGTCAGGCCCTGGCCAACGCTCGCGGACAAGGCCGGGCCGCACTCGCCGCCTACCTCCCCGCCGGCTACCCCACGCTCGGGCAGAGCCTCGACGCCCTGCATCTCTTGTCGACGACAGTCGACGTGATCGAGATCGGCCTGCCGTACACCGACCCCCTCATGGACGGCCCGGTCATCCAGCACGCCGCCGCACAGGCCCTCCGGGCTGGCTTCCGCACCGAGCACCTGTTCACCACCGTGCGCGAGCTCGCTGCTGCCTCCAACACCGCGCTGGTCGTTATGAGCTACTGGCAGCCCATCCACCACTTCGGGTCCTCCCGTTTCGCCCAGCGACTCGCTGCCGCTGGCGGGACCGGCGTGATCATCCCCGACCTGCCCGTCGAAGAGGCCACCGACTGGTTGAGCGCCGCCCACGAACACCACTTGGACGCCGTGTTCGTCGTCGCCCCGAACGCCACCGATCAACGCCTGGCCCGCGTGTGCGCCGCCGCCAGCGGCATGGTCTACGCCCCTGCGACGGCCGGCGTCACCGGAGGCCAAGGCCCACTTCACCCCGGCCTGCGCACCTTCGTCGGCCGCCTGCGCACCCTCACCAACCTCCCCGTCGGCGTCGGCATCGGCGTCTCCACCCCGGAGCAGGCGGCCTGCGTCGGCTCCTACGCCGACGCGGTCATTGTCGGATCCGCATTCATCCGCGCCATCGAGGCCACCCCTGGGCCGGCTGGCGCCCACCAGGCCGCCGTCCTCGCCCAGCGCCTCGCCGACGGGCTGCGCCGAGCCGTGCCTACCGCGGCCTGAGCGGACTTCAGCCGGGTTGGGACCTGCCTGTTAAGAGCGCTTTCCGGGCATCCCTCCACGTACCGGCATGGTTCATCAAGCGTTTCGAAGTGCTCTGGCGGGAAAGTTGTAGCTACCAGGAAGTAGGCCTTTAAGGTTCCGCCCAGCACATCAACTTGTTGACCCGCTCGTGGACGAGCACACACAGGAGCGGACCGCATGCTCGCAATGCGCCCGGCTACGCCGGAAGACCAACCCCGCCTCGCCCTGATGATCCAGGCCCGCTCCGACTGGATGAAGGACAAGCAGCTCCCGAGCTGGCGCAGCTGGGGAAAACACGTCCACGAGCTGGCCGGCAACTGCACCAGGCACCCGAGCGAGATGTGGGTCCTCACCGAAGACGACCGGATCCTGGGCTGCACTACGGTCCTCCGAACCGCGGCACCCTGGACCTGGACCGCCGACGAAGCGGCCGAGACTGCCTACTATCTGAACGGCACCGTCACCGACCCCGCTGTACGGCACCGCAAACTCGGCACACTCATTGCCGATTGGGCCGTCGACCACGCAGCCCGTGCAGGCATCAGCCACGTCCGCCGCGACTGCAGCTCTGCAGCCCTCGCCGCGTACTACCAGCAGCAGAACTTTCGACTCATCCGTAGTGTGGCGACCCTCGGCGGCCACACTACGTACGCTCTAGAGCGGAAGGCCGAGCGAGTACCCTCTCTCGCCGGATGGCTCATCACCAGCGAATCTTCAGCCGTGATTTCCAGGAGTCTGCGAAATGCCCTATCAGGGGCTGCGCGATCAAATGCTGCCGAGGCCCGGCGGCTCTTCACGAATTCGCTTCGCCGGCCAGCCGAGGCGCCAGCCATTATCTAGACTGCGCGAGTCCTGAAATTTCGCCGCGCATGGGCTCCCGTTAGTCAGTCCTGCCGTGCAGCATGAACGGCCTTTCTCCCTCAGGACCGTCGGCGCCGGGGCCTGGGGGGCGGCCCGACCAACAAGACGACCCCTATCGCTATCGAACACACCAAAGCGGCGGGTCGCCCGACCGGAACGAGCCCGCCGCTGTCGCCACAGTTCTGCGTCGACCTTCTCAGCGTCCGATTTGTAGCGTGATCGCCTGGAAGTTGGGGTCTACAAGCCGAGCAGGAAGTCGAACTCACCGTCCTTCGCCCCCAGCAGCCAGGCCTTGGCCTCGCCGGGGGTGTAGACGTGCGGGAGGCGATCCGGGTTCTTCGAATCGCCCACCAGGACGAACCCGTCCTGCGTGCCGACCCTGACGCAGTCGCCCCCGCCACCGCTGTGCGAGGACACCACCCACTCCACGGCCGACAGGTCGAACTCGGAGGGGGCGGGCTTGCTCTTGCTCACTACTTCTCCTTGATCATTTCCTCGATGAGGACGCGCGTGTCAGCAGGGCTCAGAGCCCGCTTCCATAGATCGGTGAATACCTCGTCGTAGTAGGCCACGTCATCGGGTTGGTCGAAGTAGACCGACCTCTTCGCGAGCTCGCACCAGACAACGTCCCTGGACGCCTCGTCGAACCCCATTAGAACGAACGGCCCAGCAAGGCCTGGGTGGCTCCCGATACTGTCCGGCAGCACGCGGATTTCAATCTTCTCCTCCTGCGACACACGCAGGAGGCGCTCGAGCTGCCCGTGCCGGACCTCTTCGTCGCCCACCTTGCGACGCAACGCCCCCTGTTCGAGCAATGCCTGGAACTCGCGAAGCGGACTCCCGCCGAAGACCTGCTGTTGCCGATCCATACGGACGTCGACGAGACCGCGGACATCCGCTGCACTGAGTTCGGGGCGCATGCTCGCGATGGCATGTCGTGCGTAGAGATCAGTTTGGACAAGACCCGGCGTCAGGTGCGGTTGATAGTTCCGGATCCGCGACGCGCGCCGCTCCAGTTGGAGGTACCCCTCGAACTTCATCGGTCCGAGTAGCGCTGCGTGGCGTCGCCAAAGCGCCGGCCGACGTCGGCGACCGGCTGGAGTCGTGTCCACGCTCAGCAAGCCGAGCACATACCGTCGCGTCTCGGGTTCGGCCCCGTACAGGTCGAGCAGGCCCTCTACGAGGTCGCTCGGCAGTGTCTTCTGCCTGCCGTTCTCGATCTTGCTCAACGTGGAGACGTTGGTCCTGATGCTGCGTTCTCGCATGAGGAGTTCGACGGTCGCGCCCTGCGTCAGGTCGCGGCGCTCTCTCAACTCCTCCAGCCGACTGCCCACTTCGCTGTGCGTGAGTGACCAGGGGGCCTCGTTCGCATCCGCCATGGTGGCCAGTGTGGCGGTCGGTCCGGCTTGCGACAACCAATTCTATGAAGAAAATTTCTAGGTTGTGTTGCGCAGGACACAGATGGAGGAGCATCCTGACCGAGGTCACGATCTGTGTTGTTGGTGTCGCGCCGTGTGGGATGTGTCCGCTCCACCGTGAGAGCCGCGCTCCGTAGCTGTTCGAGGAGGGCCGTGTTGATGCCCCACCCCAGCTTGTTCCACGTCATGCTCGTGGAGCGCCGGTGGGACCAGTGGAGCGCGTTCTGTCTTCAGTTCGAGCGCGCAGCCCGTGATCTGGCGGGGGAGCTGGGCAAACCGAGGCTGGCCAGTGTCACGGTGTCGCGGAAGAGTTTCCACCGGTGGGCGAAGGGCGACTGGTATGGACGGCCCTGGCCCGACACCGCTCTGATCCTCGAACATCTCTTCAAGGTCCCGGCAGCCGATCTGTTCAGCCCAGCACCGGCTCTCATCCCATCAAGCGCTTCTGTGCCCGAGGGCGAGGCTCTGCGCGCCTCCGTGTTCGTCGCAGAGCAGTGGCCCACGAGCCGGTTCTTCATGGCGCCCGGTGAAACGGTCGGCGGGTGGGAACTGGCCGGTCGGCAGACACTGGACGGCACGACAGCGGCTGTCGCCTTCCGCGCCGCCACTGGTGACGGTTGCCTCGCCCACCTCGACGCTGGCGACGCGGGAGCGTTGTACGAATTCCTCCGACCAGCCCGTCGCGGCTTCCTCATCGGCGTTGACGACCGGGAGTCGCCGCAGCTCTTCGTCGTCGACGCCGCGATCGCCCGCCGTGACAGAGCGGCATCGGCCGGGCAAGGCGCGTTAGCCCTGCCGAAGGGTCACTTACTGGATGACCTCACGTACGGCTTGGTGTGGTCCCTCGTGCAGTTGGACGACGGACTCCTGGCCGACGACTTCGCTCTTGAGCAGGAGCAGAAGGTACTGGAGACGTACCTCGATCTCCCGCGATCGGCTCCCAGTCGCAGGACCGTTCCTGACCTCACGAAGGCAGGTGCCCAATGGCTCGGATCCACCTACTGTGCCCGCCACATCATGCGGCGGCTGGAGGGCCTGACGGAACCCCCGGCGTTCTGGACCCGTGAGCAGACGGGCGAGCAAGCCGCCGCGTGGCTGTGGCTCAGGCACAAGACTGACTACCTCCAGACCATCTCGGCGCGCTATGCCGGCTCCGCCCCGCTCTCCCGCGCCTTCTGCATTCCCGAGACCGAGGTGAGCCGCAGCGGCAGGTACGAGCGGATCCTTCTGCTGCTGGCCATCGCGCTAATGGAACTGCACGGGGTTCGTGTGGATGTGCTGTCCAAGCCTGAGTACTCCCACGTCGACGGCTTCGCCTTGGTCCCGGGGCAGCGAGCCGTGGTGGCCAACTGGGCGCGGACAGACGAGGAGATCTGGGCTGTCGACACCGTCACACGGCGGCCAGCCCTGCGGGAGTACAGCGAGGCCCTCGGCGAAGCGCGGGAGCACAGCGTGATGCAGGGCCCCGACCCGGAAGTCCGGCTCCGCTCCATGGCCGGATACCTGGACATCGACTGGGTGTGGCTGGTCGAGCGGTCCCGTGAGATGCGCGAATGCGGCACGGCGAGCATCGTCCGCCCGCGCAGCCGGCACCTGACCGCGGAATCCCTCGACGAGGTGTTCGCCTTCCTCGCCTCTCTTGCCCCGGACCGCTGAGAAGTCCGACGCTGCTTCCGCACTCCTTGATCCGCTTCTTCGAAAGGTAGCCCTCATGGACCCCAGCCCTAGGGCCCAGCTCCCCTCCGCTCTGGTTCTCTCCCTTGGCGGCACTATCGCGATGGCGGCCCCGGGAGCAGGACACGGCGGCGTAGCGCCCCGGTTGACCGCCGAGGACCTCGTCGCCGCGGTTCCGGAGCTCGCCGAGGAGGCCGAGCTGGAGCTGCGGGACTTCCGAAAGATCCCCGGAGCGTGGCTGGAGATCGACGACATCGCCGCTGTCGCCGAGCTGCTCAACAAGCAGGCCGCGGAAGGGACGACCGGATTTGTGATCACCCAAGGGACCGACACCCTGGAGGAGGTTGCCTACCTTCTCGACCTGCTGTACGAGGGGGCGGCGCCCGTCGTGGTTACCGGCGCCATGCGCCACGCGCAGATGGCCGGGGCCGACGGTCCGGCCAACGTCCTCGCCGCGGTGCGCACCGCCGTCAGCCCCGAAGCGCGCGAGATGGGTGTCCTCGTCGCCTTCGCCGACGAACTGCACGCCGCCCGCCACGTCCAGAAGATTCACAGCACCAGCCCGTCGGCCTTCTCCTCGCCCGGGGCTGGCCCGGTCGGATTCCTGATCGAAGGCCGGCCGCGGTTCCAGTTCGCCCTGCCGCGACAGCCGCGCGTCGAGCTGCCCCTGATCCGCCCCGCCTCCGTCGAGGTGATCGAAGCCACGCTCGGAAGTGAGGGCGCCTTCCTCGACGCAGCGAGCTCCCTGGACGGCCTGGTCGTCGCGGCCTTCGGCGCTGGCCACGTACCCCGGACGTGGGCTCCGCGGCTGGGCAACTTGGCCTCCCGCTTCCCGGTCGTCCTCACCTCAAGGACGGGGGCGGGGAGCGTCCTTACCGGCACTTACGACTTCGGCCCGGGCTCCGAGACCGACCTCCTGGGCCGTGGCCTGATCAACGGCGGCCGGCTTGAGCCGCGTAAGGCCCGGCTGCTTCTGCTGGCGCTGCTGCGCTCCGGCGCCGATCAGACCACGATCCAGGCCGCTTTCGCGGCGCACCGCTGACCCACCGAGACCCACGATCGGATCATCATGCGCGCCACCGAGATCACCGTCGGCCGGACGTTCGCCGTCGTCTTCGAGCACGGTGAGGACTTCTACGAGTCCCTGGACCGCTTCTGTCGCGAGGCCGGCGTCCGGGCGGGCCACCTCACCTTCATCGGCGGCTTCAGTCATGCCCGGCTGGTGGGGACCTGCGAGCCCTTGGAGCACCCAGAGCGCCCGCTGTGGAAAGAGGTCGAAGTCGAGACCCTGGAGGTCCTTGGGAGCGGGACGCTCGCCTGGGACCCCGACCAGGAGCGAGTCGCCCCACACATCCACATCTCGGCAGGGCTCAAGGCGGACTCCGCCGACGGACGCACCAGCCATCTGCAAGGCGGGACAGTGCAGTTCCTTGCCGAGGTCGTCATCGAAGAGTGGACTGCCCCGGAGGTAACCCGCCCACGTGACCCCGGCCTGTACGACGTGCCCCTGCTCACGTTCGGCCGGACGGACTGACGCCCTGGCCGACGCGGCCAGTACGCCAGGACCTGGCCAGCGGAGCACATGCATTCATCCGGAGCCCACCTGAAGGGGACGGCAGGTGCACACCACCACACGATTCGCCCTCCTGGTGCAAGAACGGCACTGGGACTCGTACGAGGTCTTCTGCATCCGCTTCGCCAAAGCGGCGGCGCGAGCGGCCGAGAAGGAGAACAACCCGCGGCTCGCACGCACCGACATTGCCCGCAGTACCTACGCCCGCTGGATGGGGCGCAAGGGTGCGATCTCAAGCACCCCCCGCCGTGATGCCGCCCTCGTCCTTCAGCACATGTTCAACATGTCGCCCGAGCGGCTCTTCGAACCCATCGACGCCAGCTCCTGGAGCTCAGGGCACCGCAGCACCGCCCCTGTCGCGCCCGCGGATCCCCCCGGATTCGACGACCCTCTGACCATCGTGAGCCAGACTCACAGGCTGACCAGCTCCAACGCCGACGACCCCGTCCTCGGCATGGTGAGGGGAACGATCGCCAGCATCGTGGCCCGGTACGAAACGCTCGGGCCCCAGCATCTGGCAGGGGAAGCCAGGATCATCCGCGAGACGCTGCACGGCATCCTCGCCGGCCACCAACCGCCCCGTACGAGGACGGAACTCTTCCGGCTTGCATCACAGGCCTCGGGACTTCTCGGATACATGGCCGTCAACGCCGGCGCCCGCTACGAGGTGGTCGACGCCTACTGCTCGGAAGCGGAGACCTTGGCCCGGGAGGTCGGCGAGGTGGCCATGGAGATGTGGGCGAACGGCACCCGCTCGCTCGGCCTCTACTACCAGAAGCGTTATGCGGACGCTGACGACGCCGCTTCCGCGGGTATCGCCCTCGCCCCGGGCCACCCCCAGGCCATCAGACTGCTGGTCAACGGCCGTGCCCGGGCGCTCGCGCGCATCGGCGATCGCGCAGGAGCTGAAGCAGCCATCGGGCACGCCCTCGAACTCTCAGACCGCCAGACGTCACTCCCCGACGGCCTCACCTCGTGCATCAGCTTCGAGCCCTACTCCATGGCGCGCTCCCTCGCCAACGCCATCACCACACGGCTGTCCCTCGGGGACACCGCGGAGGTCCTGGCCCACGCCGACCAGATCGAAGAGCTGATCGAGCATTCACAGTCAGAGTGGAGCCGTGCCCTGGTCGGACTGGATGTGGCATCCGCGCTGCTGAAGCAGGGCTCGCCCGAGATCGAGCACGCCATGGCGCGGGGCCGCCGCGCCCTGAGATCAGGCACCGGTCGGCCAATCAAATCCGTCTGGGAGAGGGCGGTCGAGCTCTACCAGAACGCCGAGCGGTGGCACGACGAAGCTGAGGTAGGGGACTATGCCGAGGAACTGCGGACTTGGCAGTCACAACCGCAGGTCGGTCTGATCGCCGTCGGCTGGGCGTCGCAGATCGCACCCTGACCCTCCGAGGAGCTACGTGTCGCCCGAGCTGGACACCGATCCCAGCGCCTTTCCCAGCGCGCCGCCTGCCAGCCTCGACGATCCCGAAGTGATCGTCGAGCACGACTGGCGGGCGTTCCAGCGGGTCGAGCGCATGGCCGATCACTGGGACCGGCCCGGGTGGTCGGATCGGCAGCGCAAGTACTACTGGATGCACACGTTCCCGGACCCCGGCCAGTTGCTGCAGCGGACGGAACACTGCCAACGGGCTCTGCAGCACCTGGGCATGGATCCTGTCCCCGCCGACGGTCTGCACGTGACCCTGCTGCGCGTGGGCGCAGTCGACCAGGTATCGACCGCGCAGGTGGAGCACCTGCTCGACTTGACGCAGGAGCTGCCCGTCAGCGCTTTCCACGGCCTCGCTCACCCTCTGGCCGGCTCACGGGGCGCCGTCCGTTTCAGCCTCACGCCCTGGAAACCGCTGGTCCGCCTCCACGCCGCCCTTCACGCTGTGGGAAAGCAGGCCGGCGTCCCCGGCGGCGCTCCGACGACGGCGTTCCGCCCGCATCTGGGTATCGCCTACAGCAACCAGGAGCGATCCGCGCCCGCGGTCATCGACGCCGTCGAACCTCTGCGGTCTCTCCCGCCGGTGCCGCTGCACTTCACGACCGTGGATCTCGTGGAACTGCGGCGCCAGGACAGAACCTACCGCTGGAGGACCATCCGCTCGGTTCCCCTGCCCTCCTCCGCAACCTCGCGGACTACGCTCGCCTAGAAGGTGATCGCACAATGGACGGCAACGGCCCGGCAGCGCTGGCCCATCACAGTCCGGTGCCGGCCGCCAGCCTCTCCTTCGGCTTCGGGTGCATCTGCGCGCGGACTCGGGCGTACGCGTCGTCGAGCAGCCGCAGCTCGACGGCCGTGAGGACGGGTCCGGAAAGAGACCCGAAGCTCTCTTCGAGCTGAGCCTCACTGGTGAAGCCGACGACCGTGGCACAGTGGCCGGCGCGCTGAACGCCAGACAGCAACGCGAGCCGGGTCAGCGTTCCCGGAGTGTCACCGAATCTGGCGTACAGCGACTCAAGCCCACAGGGTGCCTTCTCGGCGCCGGCCGGAGCGAGAGCGTTCCGGAGACCCAGGGCCTTCGGCGCCGCGAGGATCACGCCGACCCCGTGGCGTGCCGTGAAGGCGAAGAGGTCTTCGCCTTCCAGCGTGATGGTCGGCGTCAGGGCGTTGCATCGAGTCCAGATGACGTTCGGTCTGATGAGCCGGAAGAGGTGGAGGAATCGCTCGGCGCAGGCGGCGCGTTCGGCGGGAGTCGCTTCGGCGGGCGTGTATGGCCCCCGCATTCCGATGGCCTTGATGGCGCCGACTTCCCGCAGGGTGTGCATCTGATCGATTGCGGTGCCCAGGTAGCGGTCTTGAGGGCCGAAGTCCCACGAGTCCAGGGTGTAGAGGTCCAGCTCCTCGGCGTAGAGGTTCTCCAGTGTCTGCTGCAGCTGGTGGTGGATGTGCCGGTCGGCGTAGGCGTGCGGCGCGGAGCCTCGGATCTTCCCGACCTTGCTGCTGATCAGGAAAGTCTGATCCGGATACTCCCTCAGCAGGCGCCCCAGCATTCGTTCGGCCCGCCCGGCTCCGTAGGAGTCCGCTGCGTCGAAGAGGTTGGCGCCGAGCTCCACGGCGCGGCGCAGGCCGTCGAGGAAGGGACCATCGTCCTCGCCGCGGGTGGGGCTCCCCGCCAGTCCGACGGCGCCGAGGTTGACGCCCAGGGGATGAGCTAAGAGGCCCTGTCCCAGATGACGACTCATGGTGTCCAAGTCGGTCATCAGCGAGATCCTTCCCGCGTCAGCACAGCGATGACGATCTTTCCGTTCGCGGTTTCCTCGACCGACCAGGTGTTGGCGAGGTTCTGGACGATGAACAATCCGCGTCCGCATGTGGCCGCGGTGTCCGGCTCCACGGACGAGTTGCGCGGGTGTGAGGGGAGGACGCCGGTGTCATGACCCAGGTCGACGACGCCCAGCGCCGTGCCAAGTTCGTAGACCTCGATCCTTATGAGGACCGCGCCGCGGCCGTGCTTGACGGCGTTGGCAATGAGTTCACTTGCGACCAGCTTGGCGTCATCGAGCTGTCCCTCGTCGACATCGTCCAGGAAGCTGGTGAGCGCAACGCGTGCGGTGCGTTGCGGGGCCGGAAGTCCTGCAAGCTCGACATCGCAGTGGTCTAGCAGATTTCCGAGGCTCTGGTCATGGACCAGCTCGGCGGTAGTCGGAGGCAACCTCGTCTCCTCGTGATCGAGACGCCCTGCGGCGCGGCCGGAATCGACCCACCTCCACCGTGACGGAACACGGCAGGCATCGGTACGCCAAACCGCGGCCACTTCTGTGTCACTTCGCCCGCCGCCCGTCGCTGCGCCGCACCCATGACGATGGATAAAGCAGACCAAAACACCCTCGGTTTGTGCTCGTGCCGCGGGTGAAGTGGCCCACAAGTGGCCGCGGTTTGGCGTACCGCTGTCCCGCCGGTTCCGTCACCGTGGAGTGACGCCAGCGACCGCGGTCCCGGAGCCACCGGATCACGGGCCGCTGTCTGGGCGGTCAGCTCCTTCCCGGGCCGTCCAGATCGGTTCCGCGCACGCCTGACAGTCGTGGGACCTGTCCCTGTTCTGGTGCCGCGCCGGCCTCCCCCGCTACGGCACGGCACCAGAACCCCCTCTCACGATTCACCCGAGCGGTCTTCTCGTCTGGAGAGCAGTTCACATGAACTTACGGAGTCACCACCTGTGGCATGTCGCGATCGGTGAACCGCCGCCGGGTGCGCTCCCGCGAGCCCACGACACTGTGCGTGTGGGAATGGCTCTGGGGCTGCCCGCAATCGACGCCCTCGTGGCCGACGGCACGGGGGTTGGCCCGCTGAAGTACTGCCTCGGCCACCAAAGCCTTCTGGTGCCGGTGGAGGCCGGCACATTCCACCGGTGGGGGGCCGCCCACTCCGACTGCGTGCCCGGTACCAGGACCGGGCGGTGGGTCTGCGACGGGTACGGCGGCCGCGGCTGTACGGGCCTGTGGGTGACCCGGCCGGAGCCGGTAGCTGTGTCCACCACCCCGGCGGCTGCGCTGCACGAGGCGCTCAGCCGTACCAGGGACCGCATGCGGGCGCCGCGCGGAACGCCCGTCCCGCAGCGCCGGGAAGTCTGCCGTGCCTAGTCCTTGGCGGCCACGCCGACGGGCCTGGTGCCCCAACTACCAATGCCTGCGCGCGCTCACCTTCGCCCTCGTGCTGGTCACGATCGCCTACGCCGGATCCACGCCGAGGCTGCGGTGACCAGCACCGGACTGATCATCATCAGTCTGATCGTCGGAGCCATGGCCGTCCTCGTCGTCCGAGGACAGAGAACGAGCCGGCAGCCCCGGCCGGGGCCTACCGACACCCGGTCATCTGTGCCACGCGACCAGTCCTGAACCGCTCGGCCACACCACGCAAGGACGATCATGTTTGACCTCCTCTCACCGCCCACCGAAGTGCCCCAGGCACCTGCCGGGATCGTGTTGGGCGTGTACCTGCGCGGTCTGCGTGAGGCGAAGGGCACCACGCTGCAGGACGCGGCCCGCGTAGCGGGGGCGTCGGTCTCGGCTGTCAGCCGGTGGGAGCGCGCCGAGTACCCCATCCCACTCGGCGCATTGAGGACGCTGCTGCGCCACTTCGGCGTGACGGGGAAGCACGCCGACTACCTGGCGGTCCCCTCCCGCAACGGTCGCCTTGGCGCTTGGCCCACGGGGAGGTTGTCGTGATCACTCTCGTCCCGCCGATTCTCGGCGCCCTGTTCGGTGGCGACGTTCGCGCAGCCAGCTCGACCGGCCGACGGCCTGCGTCTCGGCTGTTTCGCCTCGGGCGGCCCCTACGTAGCGGCGGCGCCATCGTTGTACCCCTGATCGACCAGGTGCTGGGAGATCCCTCCCAACCTCTTCCCCGTTGCCAGGGCGAGGTCGACCAGATAGTGGCCGTATTCCGTGAGCATCTGCCGGCGCTGGCGCTGGCAGCGGGCGGGCCGCGTCGGCTCGCGCTCCTCGCCAGCGCCGCCCCGACCGACTACATGGGCTCGCGGGTGCACCTGATCCTGCTGGCCGAAACCGCACAACACCTCATAGCGCAGTCCGCAGTCGACCACCCCACGAGCGGGGCGCGCGCCGCCGCACGGCAGTACACCCCCGTGAACGCCGTACGCCAGCGCCCGCCCTCGGGCTCCGAGTCCTATCCCGAAGGCACCCGGTGCCACCCCGTCACCGCAGCCTCCGGAAGACCGGAGCGAGGCGCAGGGCCGTAGTGCTGCTGCCTCCCGGCTGCCGTGGTGAGTGCTCCCCCACGGCAGCCGGTCCCTCTGCCGGATAGCCAATCGCTCCTCCCCCAATGCCGATTCTTCCGAGGACTCACCATGTGCCAGCACAAGCCCACCTGTCCCTCCGCCGAGGCCGCGGACCGCGAGGCCGCCGTCGTGGTCGCGGCCCACCCGGAACAGGGCTGGAGCCGGTTGTGCAACGGTGTCCTCCTCTTCGAAGACACCGGCGAGATCCTTCCCAACGGCAAGATCGTCGCTCCGCACCGGTTGACGAGCGCCGCAGCATGAACAGGACCCAGCACGAACAAGGGGGTCTTCCGGTGCCGTACATCGCCGCGTGGAGCGGGGAAAATCACCGGACTCCCGCCGTGGTGCGTCACCCGAGCGGGCGAGGTATCGGCTTCGCGGGCGAGATGCCTTACGACCGCGACGCGGACGGGGTGCTGTGGGTCAGGCAGTCCATCGCCCCCGGATCGGGCCGAGCGCTGTTCCCGAAGGTCCACGTGCTTCGCCAACGGCGTGCGGTGAGCCGGATGCTGTGCCAAGTCTGCGGCGCCGACACCCTGGAGCAGGATCCGGAGCGGCAGCTCTTCGTTCTCAAGCAAGTCGGTCAGCCGGTGGCTGAGGGGGAGCTGACCACCGCTGCCCCAGTCTGCCCACCGTGTGCGCTCATCGCGGTCAAGCACTGCCCGCACCTGCGCGAACACGTGGCCGCCTGGGTCGAACGGCCGCTGGCCTGGGGTGTCGCCGGCATCCTCTACGACCCGCGGACACTGCTCATGGTCCCTGGTAAGGACGTCGTCAAGGTCTCCTACGAAGACCCCGCACTCCCCTGGCTGCTGGCGAGCCGTCAAGTGCTGTCGCTCCAGGGCTGCACCGCCGTCGATCTGAACGACCTTCGAGTGAAGGCTGTGGCTCGATGAACTCAGCGCTGCCGGCCGCGGCCGCTCGAAGCCGGCCCCGCCCTCCGTGCCTTCAGGTTTGTCGTTCGCGCGGGTCGTGGCGCTGAGCGAGCCCCTCCCGTACCCGCCCCTGTTCCCCACCTTGCCTCGCAAGACCTCGGGAGCACCCGCACCTATCGAGACGGATATTCCATGGCTGGGCGTATCGAGGACTACGCACTCATCGGAGACATGCAGACGGCCGCCCTGATCTGCCGGGACGGCAGCATCGACTGGCTCTGCTTGCCGCGCTTCGACTCCTCCTCTGTTTTCACCCGCCTCCTGGGAACCGGGGATCACGGCTACTGGCAGATCGGCCCCGCCCGCCCCGACGGCGCCCAGGCCCCGAATGCGGACCGACGCGGCTACCGCGGCGACGCCCTCATCCTCGAATCCGAGTGGGACACCCCGACCGGCAGCATCCGTGTCACTGACCTCATGCCTCCCCGTGACGGCCACAGCCCGCAGCTCATCCGGATCGTTGAAGGGATCAGCGGCACGGTTGAAGTCGCATCCGCCTGGTGCCCGCGCTTCGGATACGGAAAGCACCGGCCCTGGATCTACGAACATCAGGGCCGCACCGTTGCCATCGACGGGCCGGACGCCCTCTGGCTGGACGCCACGGTGGAGACTGTCCAAAAGGAAGACGCCCTGGTCAGCCACTTCACCGTCAGCGCCGGCGATACGGTGAATTTTGCCCTCAGCTGGCACTCCTCCCACCACCTCACGACACCGGAAATCCCGGATACCTGGGCTGCGTTGGAGGCCACCGAAGAGTTCTGGCGGGAGTGGGTCGCGCGGTGCACCTACGACGGCCCGTACCGTGATGCGGTCGTCCGCTCTTTGATCACGCTGAAGGCCATGACGTACGCGCCGACCGGCGCGATCGTCGCCGCCGTGACCACCTCTCTCCCCGAGACGATCGGCGGCGTACGCAACTGGGACTACCGCTACACCTGGCTCCGCGACGCTTCGATCACCCTGTCCGCCTTGCTGCGTACCGGCTACCGCGAGGAGGCCGAGGCGTGGCGGCAGTGGCTCCGGCGGGCCGTGGCCGGCAACCCTGACGACATTCAGATCATGTACTCGATCCTGGGCGAGCGGAATCTGCCCGAGCGGGAGTTGCCCTGGCTGCCCGGGTACGAGGGCTCCACGCCGGTTCGAGTAGGCAACGACGCTGCCGACCAACTCCAGCTCGATGTTCCCGGCGAGGTCATCGACACGCTGTATCTGGCCCATATGCACGGCATCGCCCGGTGCGAGCGCACCGCGACCCTGCACCTCGGGCTCGTCGACTACCTCAAGCGGCGCTGGCAGGAGCCGGATGACGGCATCTGGGAAGTGCGCGGCGGACGACGCCACTTCGTGCACTCCAAGATCATGGCCTGGGTCGCGGTCGACCGCACGGTGCGCCTGGTGGAGGCTGGCGTCCTCGACGCTGACCTGGCCGAGCTGGCCGAGCTCCGCGACGCCATCCACGCCGAGGTGTGCCAGAAGGGCTACGACTCCGAGCGGAACACGTTCACCCAGTCCTATGGATCCACCGAATTGGACGCGGCCCTGCTGCTGCTCCCGCGCACCGGGTTCCTCCCGCCGGACGACCCGCGGGTTATCGGCACGGTCGCCGCGGTACGCGGCGAGCTCTCGACGGACGATGGCCTGGTCCACCGCTATCCGACCGACGGCAACCAAGTGGGAGTCGACGGCCTTGCGGGTGACGAGGGGAGCTTCCTGCTCTGCTCCTTCTGGATGGTCGACGCCCTCGCGCTCACCGGCCAGCTGGAGGAAGCGCGGGCCCTGTTCGAGCAGCTGCTCGCGCTGTGCAATGACGTCGGCCTGCTCGCCGAGGAGTACGACGTGGCGTCCGGCCGCCAGCTGGGGAATTTCCCCCAGGCCTTCTCGATGATCGGCCTGATCGAGAGTGCCGTCCTGATGAGCGAGCTGGAGCGGACGGCTAGGCCGGTGATCGCCGCATGAACACGGTGCCCGCGATCGCGGACCTCTTCCCGGACACGATCACCGCCGACGCTCCGGTCGCTGTCGAGATCGGCCGCGACTGTGACACCGCGGCGATGCCCGAGCTGGCGGCACGCCGGATTCTCTCCCTGCTGGGTCACATCAACCCGCACCCGGTGGGCGCCGCGATGGCCCGCGGGAACGAGTGGGTACTGATCCTGCCGCCCCATTCCGGCCGCGGAATGTGCTGGCCCTGGCCGGTAGACCACCGCGACAGCGGAGTTCTGGCCGTGCCCCCGCTGAGCTCCGGCCCGGCCGAGGATCTCCACTGGGCCCGACTCGGCAACAACGAGGGCCGCGTCTACTCCGCGCCCCTGCCGCTGTATGCGTCCCTACCGCTGCTCACAGCACTTCGACCACAACCCGAAGCACGCCGCCTCAGCCTTGCCCCCGCTCGTTCACAGTCGACCCCCACTTCGCGCGAGGACCTCACATGCTCGATTCGCTGGTGACCGCGACCGCACTGCTCGGTGGCGGATTCGCCACCACATCGATGGGCCTCATAGTGCAGGCCCGCAGAAAGCGGGCCCTGGCCGCCCGGGTCACACCCCTGGAAGCCCAGCGGGATTCCGCGCTCGCATACGCCGCCGCGATGGAGGCGGAATCGAAGCATTTCGCTGAGGTGCGGATGCCCGCGTTGGTGGACGCCCTCGCCCGCGGACACCGTGGCGTGCCGGTGCCCGGACTCAGCCAGGAGCGTCTCGCCGGCAGTCCCATCGACCACGGCCATCAGACCGTGATGGGGCTGCTCCAGGAGGCCCTCACGGTCACCCGCGATCAGATCGGGCTCTCCGCGCGGTCCTCAGTGCGGGACATCATCGACGAGGCGCAGACGCACCTGCACCGCTGCCAGATGAACGTCGTCGAAGAGATGGACCGCTACCCCCAGGGCACGACGTATCACCAGAGCCTGATGGGCTTCGACCACCTGGTCACCCAGGCCCTGCACACGCTCCAGCGCACGCGCATCCTGGCCGGTTCGTGGCCCGGTCTGCAGCGTGCGGACTGCACCTTCGGCGAGGTCGTCGAATCCGCGCGGGGCCGGATCAACGCCTATCTGCGGGTGAGTTACACCTACGAGCCCGGCAGCGGCGAGACCTGGCTCGAAGGCCGTGTCGTCGAGCCGGTCACGGTGGCGCTCACCGAGCTGCTGTCCAACGCCACCGCGTACTCCGACGGCAAGGTCTTCGTCGAGGTGCAGGCGTTCCAGACGGGGTTCTGCATCGTCGTCGACGACGGCGGCCTGAACATGAACGCCTATCAGCGTGAGGAGGCCGCCCGGAAGTTGTCGCGGCACACCGTGCTGGACGTGACGGCTCTGGAGGACACGCGCCAGCTCGGGTTCGCCGTCATCGGCCGCCTCGCCGGCGAGTACGGCTTCGCCGCCGATGTCACCAGTACGTCCCCGTACGGCGGCGTGCGGGCCGTCCTTCGCATCCCGCGGGAACTCTTCGGACACGGTCCGACCGCAGAGGAGACCCAGGCGGAGCGCCGAGCAGCGGCCACTCGGGCCACAGGCCACGCCTCGGCCTCACCGACCGAGGCTCCCCCGGAAGGGGGCCAGGCCGACCGACAGGGTGAGCCGTCGGACGGCAGTGTCCTGCCGCAGCGGCGCAGGCGCTCGCCCCGTCCCACAGCCCCCGTAGCCACCGGCGCGCCAGCGCCTGCCGAGGACCCGGAGGCGTTCACGCAGGGCTTTGCCCACCTGGCGGAGACCATCCGCGACCACGAGTCCAGCCCCACCGAAGGAGAGCAGTTCCGTGCCTGACCAGCAGCCCACCGCCGACACCCACGACATGTCCTGGGTCCTCAACCGTCTCGCGGAGGAGAAGGGCGTTCTGCACGCCGTCCTCTTCAGCTCCGACGGCATGGTGCTGGCCCACTCGGACGGCGTCCACCGCGATGTGGCCGACCGAGCTGGGGCCAGTTCCTCGAGCATCTTCTCTCTCGGCCGCTCCATCGCCGAGCTCGCCGAAGCGAACGAGGACGAGGACACCCCCCGCAAGGTCATCATCGACCTGCCGAACCGCTGCATCCTCGTCTTCGGAGCCGGGCACAACACCGCGCTGGCTGTATCCGTCACCGCGGAGATGACCGCGCCCGAAGTGGCCGTCGCCTCCGGGGCGACGATCAAGGCCATCAAGGGCCTGGCTCCCGCGCTGTCCGCCCGGGAGCGGACAGCGTACGGAACGTCGTGACCCCCCGCGGCCGGCGGCGCGCCGGGATGGTGCGGCCCTACACCCCGACCGGGGGAAGGGCCGCGCCCACCCGCCGCACCCTGGACCTGGCCACTCTGCTGATCGCCGACCCGGACAAGCCGCTGCACGGCCTGGACGCACACTCCCGCCGGCTGATGCAGCACTGCCTGCCCGGAGTGCTGTCGCTGGCCGAGGTCAGCGCCGACCTGCAACTCCCGGCCGCTGTGACGAAGGTGCTGGTCTCCTCCCTCGTCGACAGCAGCCACCTCGTCAGCCGTGACCCCGTACCCGCCGCTCAGCAGCACGACAGACAGCTGCTGGAGAGGATCCGCAATGCGCTCATCGACCTCTGAGGGCAACTACCTGGCGCCCGGTGTCAGCCACTCGGTGAAGATCGTCGTGCTGGGCCCATTCGCCGTCGGCAAGACCACGTTCGTCGGTGCGGTCTCCGAGATCAGGCCCACGTCAACCGAGGAACGGATGACGAAAGCCGGCGAGATCGTCGACACGCTGCGCGGGTTGTCGGACAAGAACACCACCACGGTCGCGCTCGACTTCGGCCGCCTGACCCTGACCGACGACATCGTGCTCTACATGTTCGGCGGCCCCGGTCAGCCGCGGTTCGACTACATGATCGACGAGCTGATGCAGGGCGCCCTCGGTGGCGTCGTCCTGGTCGACACGGCGCGCATCACCGAGTCCTGGGACGCCATGGGGCGCATGGAAGAAGCCGATCTGCCCTACGTGGTCGCGGTCAATACCTTCGCGGCCTCCCCCCACTACAGCGAAGCCGAACTGCGCAAGGCCCTGGACCTCCACCCGTCCACGCCCCTCGTCGAGTGCGACGTACGGGAAAAGAGCTCGGCGAAGGCTCCGCTGATAGCACTCGTCTCCCACCTGCTGTCCCGTCCCAGCCTGGAGCCCGCCTCATGACATCGCCGCCCCCGCTCTCCGCGAGCGGCTGCCCCATGCTGCACGGGGCCGCTTTCGCCGCCCAGCCTCAAGCCACCTACGACCAACTGCGCAGCCAGGGACCCGTCGGCTGGGCCGAGATCGCCCCCACCGTCCACGCCCTGGTCGTCACACAGCACCGCGCCGCCGTCACCCTCCTGAATGACACGCGCACGTACTCCAAGGACTCCCGCCGCTGGGCAGCCCTGGCCAACGGCGAAGTTCCGGGCGACAGCCCCGTGCTGGGCATGATGGCCTGGCGTCCCTCGGTCCTCTACACCGACGACCAGGAGCACGCCCGCCTGCGCTGGGCGATGGACGACTGCATCGCCCGCATCAGCCCCCACTGGCTCAGGGAGATCACTCAACGCAGCGCCCTGACGCTGATCGCCCGGATCATCGGGGACGGCCAGGCCGACATCATGAGCGACTTCGCCGACATCCTCCCCATGCTGGTGTTCGCCGAACTCCTGGGATGCCCGCCCGAGAAGTCCACCCGCATGGTGCGCGCGTGCCAGGACCTCATCAGCGCCGGCCCCGAAGCGGCCCAGGGCGCAGCCGACTTCGCAGGACTCCTGTACGAGCTCATCCAGATTCGCCGCGCCCAGCCCGGCCAGGACCTCACCTCCTGGATGATCAACCACGCCGCCGCCCTGACGGACGAGGAAGCACTCAACCAGCTGTTCTGCGCCGTCGGCGCCGGCATCATCCCCGCCGCCGCGTGCACCGCCTGGACCCTTCACCTGCTCCTGCGCGACGACGACTACGCCGGCAACCTCGCCGCCGGAACTCTCACCGTGCGCCGCGCCCTGGAGAAGGCACTGTGGCAGCGCCCGCCGATGGCGAACTTCTCCGTCCACTTCGCCCGCCACGACACCTACCTCCACGGGGCGTACGTGCAGGCAGGGACCCCTGTTCTCATCTCCCACGCGGCAGCGAACACCGACCCGGCGCTCCCCGACGACCTCGGGTACGACAACCGCAGCCACCTCGCCTGGTCGGCGGGCCCGCACCGCTGCCCCGCGATCTCCCAGGCGACCACGATCGTCCAGACCGGTGTCGAGACCGTTCTGGACCAGCTCTGGGACATGGAGCTGATCTCCACCGACCCGGAACCCCTCCTGCGGCACGGCCCTTTCCACCAGTGCCCGCAGACGATGCCCGTCAGGTTCCGGCCCAAGTCGCAAGACCGTCTTCCCACCGCCGCTCTCGCAGGAGGTTCCTCGTGACCAGCACCCCCGCCCGGACCGCGACCGTGACACTCGACAGCAGCGGCGGCCGCCGCCTGTTCGCCCAGGCCGACGAGCTTCGGGCGGCCGGCCCGGCCGTCCGGGTCCGCATGCCGGAAGATGTCCCCGCCTGGTCGGTCACCCGCGGAGACGTCGCCAAGCGGCTCCTCACCCATCCCCATGTCTCCAAGGACGCCCGCAAGTCCTGGCCCTCCCACACCCCGGGTTCCATACCGTGGCTCTACGCCTGGGTCGACGTCGTCTCGATGTTCACCTCCGACGGCGACGACCACAAACGCCTGCGCCAACTGGTCAGCCGCGCCTTCACCCCCGGGCGGGTCGAAGCGATGCGCCCGGTCCTCCAGGCCATCGTCACCGACCTCCTCGACACCCTGGCCCACCAGGACCAGACCGCGCCCGTCGATCTGCGCACCCACTTCTCCTACCGGGTGCCCACACGCCTGATCTGCGACCTCTTCGGAGTTCCCGCCGATCAGCGCCCCGAGATGCTCCGCGTCATCGACTCCGTCCTCGCCACCGACGTCACTGCGGAGCAGGCCGAAGCGACCAAGCACGACCTCTACCAGGCCATGCAGACACTCATCGACGTCAAACGGGCCACCCCCGGCGAGGACATGACCAGCCTGCTGCTGGCCGCCCATGAGGAAGACGGTGACCGGCTCAGCCACATCGAGCTGATCTCGACCCTGATCCTGATGATCGGGGCGGGCAGCGAGACCGCCGTCGCCCTCATCAACGCCGCCGTACGCGAGCTCCTCAACCACCCGGACCAGCTGGCGACCGTTCTGGCCGACCCCCGGCGCTGGCGCGACGTCATCGAGGAAGCCCTCCGCCTCCACCCGCCGATCATGCACCTGCCCCTGCGCTACGCCACCAAGGACATCGACCTCGGCGAGGGCGTCATCATCAAGGAAGGCGACGCCATCCTGATCGGCTTCGGCGCCCACGGCCGCGACCCGGGCGTCCACGACGATCCCGAGGCCTTCCGCATCGACCGGGACGACAAGGACCACATGGCCTTCGGCCACGGCATCCACTACTGCCTGGGTGCCCCGCTGGCCAAGCTCGAAGCCGAGGTAGCGCTCCCGGCCCTGTTCGAGCGGTTCCCCCAGATCGCCCTGGCCTGCAAGGTCGAGGACCTCGAGCCGCAGCGCTCCTTCATCGGCACCGACGTCACCGCGCTGCCCGTCGTGCTGCACGCCTCGGCGTAGAAGCGGCGCCGCTACCGCGTCGGCGGAGACAGTGCTTGCCGTCCCCGCCGGCGCACCTCCACCACCCCGCGTTCGTCACACAACATCGCCGACCCAGGACTCCACATGACCACCGCCCTGCCCGCCACGACCCTCACTGCTGACCAGCGGCGCGTCGCCGCGCGACTCGTCTACGGCGTGTCCAACAAGGCGATCGCCAGCCAGGTCTGCCTGTCCGTGGATGGCGTGGCCAGCCACCTCGGTGCGGCCCGCAAGAAGATGGGCTGCCCGGGATCTTCGCGCGCCGTCCTCGTCCACACCCTTCTCGCCGCCCGGGAGGTTCCCCCACCGGCCGGCAGCGGGACGGTTCCGGCGTTCACCAAGCACGAAGTGACGGTCATACGGGCCATCGCCAAGCACACCCTCAACGCCGACATCGGGAATGCCATCGGTGTGCCGGCCGACGACGTGCGCGCCGAAATCGACGCCACCGTGGACAAAGGGAACGCCCGCAACGCAACCCACCTGGTCGGGCTGGCACACACGTGGGGCATTCTCGGCACCTCGGACACTCAGCCCGAGACCGAAGCAACGGCTACGGCGGAGCCCGCCCGATGAGCGCCCAGGGCAGCTTCCATGACGGCGACCGGCGACAATCTCCGACGGGCCGTAGGCCCACGGCGCCCGTATACGAGGTGCTGCCGATCAACACCGACGCCGCTCGCGCTGAAGCCGCGGCCCTGGCCACAGACCGCGCCCACCTGCTCGCTGGACAGGGCATAACCGTCTCCGCCGATCGCGCCAATGCCCTTCTCCGGGAAGCCGGCGCCCTTGGGTTCTACGAGGGCGGCATCCTCGTCGGCGCTCTTGTCCTGCACAGAGATCCGGATATGCGGCACTGGGGCGCCGACGGCCGCGATCCGGGACTTCTGGTCTCCCTTGACCCGGTGACGGCCGGGTCGAGCCAGGTCGGACGGATGATGACCCTGTGGCTTGCCGATTACGCGGCCAACAGCCGGCTGATGTGGATCTGGTGCGATGTTCCGTGCCAGCCCGGAGCCGCCGATGAGGCAGCCCAGTGGTTACTGAAGTACCTGTGCGACCTCGGGTGGGAGACCCGATCGCCGACCAGTCGGAGTCCGACCGGTGAACGCGTCGTCCGTCTGCGGCTGCGCGCCCACGCCAGACCCGCGCTGACAGAGGCGATCTACGATCCGCACGCAGTCGGGCCCCCGGCGGTGAAGGCGCTATGACGGCGCTTCACCTCGTCCGCCCAAACCCGCTCCGAGAACCTCCACGCGCTGTCGCTGCTGCGCTCCTGCAGCCCCGATCCCACAAGGACACATTGATGCGCTTGACGTCCTCCCCGTACGAATCCCCGTCCCTCACCTTGCCGCCGTGGGTACCGCCGCCTGGCGGCCTACGTACCTGGGGGTGCGGCGAGCACTTCGACGCCGTACGGCTCCCGGCAACCCTCGCACCTCCGCTGATCGCCTTACTACAGGCCGCCGGTGGGCACGGGCCGGTGCTCGCCGACCCCTACAGCGGCAGCTGGCACATCCTCCTCGACCCCGACACCGTCCGCCCCGGGCCGTGGGCCCGTCACGGGATACGCCTTCTGCGGCCCGGCACCCGCCTCACGATCCCCGCCGCACAAGTCACCGCCGGCACCGACCTGCACTGGCACACCCCGCCCGGCGCCGGCTACACCCACGCCGAGCTGCTCAACGGCGCGCTCACCGCTCCGTCCGGCCTCACCAGCACCCCGCGCCGCGCCGCCCCGCGCCCCAGGGCCAGCCGGTGACCAACAACGCCTCCATAGGTGCACCCGGCACCCTCCTCGGGCCTGCGCCAAGCCCTCATTCCGCCGGAAGCTCCGTGCACCCCACCACACCTCCGTACCTGATCCGTCACCTGGACGGACGTACCGAATACGAAGTGCTCAGCGCCCAGGTCATGACTTGGCGCCGAGAGCGCGAGCTGCCCGCGGAGAGCGCCCGGCCGATACTCGATTCCTTGCGCGACGAGCGCGAGATGGCCGTCCTTGTAGACACCGACGACAACGCCTTCGTCGCCTGCCTCCAACTCGATCGGACCGCTCTGGCCGCGCCGCCGTGGACGGACTCCGACACCGCTCAGCCGACACTGGCGTTGTCCTGCGCCGCTGCCGCCCCAGGCGTCGGCTACAGGATCGGCTGGCTCCTGACGATCTGGGCCCGCCATTACGCCGCCCTGTGTGACTACACCCGGGTGGCGTGCACCGTCCCCCTTCGCCACCACCGTGACTCCGCCGGCGAGCGCCTCATCGGTCATCTGGTGGACGAGTGCGGGTGGAACCGTCACCGGTCGGCGGGCCCGCCCGACGGACTGGTCGTCCTGCTGACCGCAGATGCGTGCCGCGCGGACAGTCTCGACGCCTTCATCACCACGGAGATCCCCGTACTGCCCGCAGTGTCCGCGGAGAAGGAGCCCGCTTCATGAGCAAGGTGACCCTGCCGGACAGGCCGAAAGACGGTCGGGCACTGCGGCGGCACCGCGCGGCCGTCCACTCCAGAGGGGGCGGTGCCGTGAAGACCCGGTTCTCCCTGAGCGGTGACCTCTGGCTACGGGTGTCGCTGCAGCTGACACGTCTTCTGCTCACGGTCCGCGTGCCGCCCCCGGGCTTCCGCGACATAGGGCCCTTCGCCAGCTTCAACACCCCCTCATCCCCCACCATGGCTCCGCTTGCGCGGGCTCAGTGCCGCCACGGGCAGACTGGCAACACAAAGCGCGGCCGTTGGTCGGCAGGACCGTCCAGGCCGGTGACACCGTGAGCGAGCCGTACGAGTCGAGCCCGAGTCACGCCGCGTTCGCTGCCGAACTGCTGAGCCGCGTGGAAATCACCAGAGAGCAGTGGCGCACGCCCGGGCCGGAACGCGTCCGCATGGCAGCAGATGCCCTCGCGGCCACCCAGAAGGCGCAGCAGGACAACGCCGTGGCGCTGCACCGCATCGTGGAGAGTCTCAGGCAGTGGCCGGGGCGCCGGACGGTGGGCCAGAACGCGTGCCAGGCGGCCGTGAGTATCGCGGTCCACTGCGACCACGATCCGGCTTTTCAGCAGAGGCTTCTGCGACTGCTCCAAGTGGCCGTAACAGCGGGTGAAGCCACTCGTGCCCAGCTGGCTCACCTGCACGACCGCTGCCTCGTCAACGCCAGGCAGCCCCAGCTGTACGGCACCCAGCACTGGTACCGCTCTGATGGGCAGCTCCAGCCGCACCCGATCGCCGACCTCGCGCAGCTCGACACCCGAAGGGCCGGCGCTGACCTGCCTCCCTACGCCGAGCAGGCCCGGCACCTCCGCGAGCGCCACGGGCCGCTCGGCTCCTTATCGACCTCCGCTACAGCGGACCCGATCCCCTTCTCCTTGCCCGAGAGGTGCGCGGCATGAACGAATCGATCACCGTTCTGAACTGGAATCTGGAGAAGGGCATCAACCTGGAGGCGGGCGCCCGCTGGGTCCAGGAGCAGCGCCCTGACATCTTCTTCCAACAGGAAGTCCAACCGGACCAGCTCGCCCGGGTGTCGGAACTCCTGGACATGGACGGCCATATCGCTGTCCCGCGACCCGGCAGCTCCAACGACAACGCGATCTTCGTCCGCCGCGATGGACCGCTGGTGTGCACGGAGGAATACCCGCAGGCATGGGCACCCTGGCACGCGCCGGCGAACCTCGCCGTCCGCCTCCGCGACGCTGACGGCACCCTCAGCCCCCGGCAGATCAGCGCCGTCAGCATGCACACCTGCTACTGGTCGCCCGAGCACCGCCTGACCGAGTCCCGCTGGTGCACCACTCTCGCCAAACCCGGCTGGCTGGCCATGATCTTCGGCGACTGGAACAGCTATCGCGTCGGCACGGACATCCGCTGGGACGACTACACCGACCACGCCTTCGTCGCCAACCGCACCTACGACTGCGCCGGCCGGCGGCACACAGACGTGCGCCCCGACCGTGAACTGCTGGCGGCCGGCTACGTCGAGATGGCACGCCACGCCGCCGAGCACCTCGATCAGCCCGAAGCTCTGGCCCCCAGCTCCGGCTACCGCGACCACCCCGGCCGACCGAAAGGCCCCAGGTACTGCATCGACCGCGGATACCTCAGCGCGGAACTCGCCCCAGCCCTGACCAGCTTCACCGTCTGCGACAGCCCTGAATTGCGCCGGCTGTCCGACCACCTGCCTCTGCGTGCCGAGTTCGACTTCGCGCAGATGCGCACCATCCTGCACCGGTCTGCAGCGATGTATCAGCCGCACGACAACCGGCACGCCGCGTCGGTCCGCCGCCGCCACCCGGCGGCTGCCGGCGGTGCGGCATGACCATCACCGTGCGGCTGGGTACGTACAACCTGCTCAACGGCGGCGGTGAACGCTGGCGCGCCCAGGCGGAGTTCCTGCGGGCGCAGAACCTGGACGTCCTGTGCCTGCAGGAGGCGAAGAGGTGGGACGAGGGCGGCTACGCCCGCATGCTCGGCTTCGCCGAACTTCTTGGAATGCAGGCGCAGTTCGCCCCATCGAATAGCCACAACTGCCACCTGGTCACGCTCTACCGGTGGCCCCGCGTGCGGTGCACGGCGTTCCACCTCGATGTCGCAGAAGGCACCTTCCACCACGTCGTCTCGCGGGCCCACCTCACCGTGGATGGCCGCGAACTCACCGTACTCAACACTCACCTGGCGCCCTTCAGCGGCAGCAGCCGCTCCCGCGAAGCCGACTGGCTGACCGAGTACGGCGCCGCCGGCCGGCGCGTCGTCCTGGCCGGAGACCTGAACGTCCAAGGTGTCGTCGACGAGGAGCTGGAGGACTGGGGAGTCATTCCGGCCGAACTGCACTCCCGCCACCGGTCGCAACTGGCCGACGGCAGCTACGGCGGCAGTGACCGCCTGGCGATGGCCAAGCTCGTGCACGCAGGCTTCATCGATCCTGTCGCGGCGCTCGGCATCCCGGTGCCACGCACGGCCGGCTACTGGAGCGACGCCGAGCGGTGGGACCACCGCTCGGATCACATCCTCCTCGCGCCGGACCTCGCTCCCGCCCTCACCGGGTGCGAGGTCCCCGATACCGAGGAAGCCCGGGGCCTGAGCGACCACCTGCCGTTCATCGTCACGCTCGAACTGCCCCAGGCGGATGCAGCTCTCACCCCCGACCGGTGAACCGCGCCGCCGCGCCCGTCCACCGTCGAGACCGTCAGCAAGGAGAACCCACACGTGACCGATGAACTGCGCGTCGTCTGTTGGAACATCGAGCACAACGGCCGCGGCCCGAGCGGAGGCGACGACCACCGCGACCTGGCCCGCGACATCCTCGCCGACATCGAACCGCACATCGTGCTGCGCCAGGAGCTGACCGGCGCGTGGGACCGGGGGAAGGCCGACCTGTACGCCGAGGCCAACCGGCTCGGCGGCCTCACGCCGTTTATGGCCGCGCCACGCGAGGGGCGCAGCCGCAACCCCGTCGGCGTGATGGTCGATCCCGCCCTGTTCCTCGTCGACGGCGAGTTCGAGCACGACCTGGCGTGGAAGCCGATCTGCAATCCCCGTGTCCGCCTCAAGGGGTGTCCGAAGTCACTGGATCTGGCGTCGGCCCACCTGTGCCACTTCGACCCGGACATGCGCGCGACCGAGGCGAGGAGGCTCACCACGCTCGCCGACCACGGCCGGAGCGCCCTCGTCGGGATGGACGCCAACAGCTACCCGCACCAGACGGCACTGGAGTCCGTGGCGCTCCCGGACTGGGACAAAGTCGCGGACCGCGTCCACTACCAGCACCGCACCATCGAGCGTGACGGCCGCCGCGTCTCGGACACCCGGCCGGATGAGATCCTCTCCGGCGGCGATCCGGTCTTCACCGATCTCGGCCTGCACGCCGCCACCACCCTCGGCCGGCCCGGCGCGCTCGCGGCGACGGCGAGTCTGAAGCGCACCGACCAGGGGGCGGCTCAGCGCATCGACCGCATGTACTGCACCCCCGATCTCGCCCCGGCCCTCCTCGCCTTCGATGTCCTGGCGACCGACGAGGTGCGGGAGGTGTCCGACCACGCCCTGCTCGTCGCGCGGTTCGACCTCAACGTCCTCCGCCAGGTCCTCACGCCTGCCCGCTGACACTTCTACCTCTGGGGGAAATCTCCATGCTCATCAACGCGGCGATCTGCAACTTCGAGAACAACGGCGGCGGCGACCGCGCACTGTGGCAGCGGATGCACGACAAGTTGGCGTCGCTCGACCTGCATCTGCTCCTGCGGCAGGAGGTGTGGAACGCGCAGGACGACGGCAACGCGCTCGCAGACGCGGCCGAAGCCGTGCTCGGCATGGCCGGACTGATCGGCCCCGAGTGCTGCACCGCCCTCTACCACGACACCAACCTCTTCACCCCCGCCGGCGAGTTCCCGAAGACCGGCCCGATGTGGGTGCTCCCGCCGACCGTGCGCAGCCTGCAGCTCGCTGGCACAGCCCCTGGCGCGGTCCCGTTGATCGTTGGCTCGTACCACCTCAACTACGGTTCCACCACCACGCGCCTGTCGGAGGCCGAGCGGCTGACCCAGTGGAACGACAGATGGGTCAAGGTCGACGGCCGGCGCGTCCACTACCCGGCGCTGCTCGGCGGCGACAACAACAGCTACCCCGTGCCCGGCACCCCGGGGGATCCGGCCCTGCCCGTCCTGGAGGAGATCCCCGACGAGCCCCACAGGGCGCACCGCTCCTACGTCGGGCTGGACGGCGTGCGCCGGATGGACGACCGACCGGACGACACCCTGCGCACCGCCGGCCTCCAGGACGTCGCCCGCCACCTCGCCACCACCGCGGGCAACACCACCGCGGTCGCGCCGACGGTCGACGCCTACGACACACACGGGCCGGACTCGCGCATCGACAGGATCTACGCCAGCAAGGAGCTCCTGCCCGCCGTGTGCGAGGTCGAGGTCATCGACATGAAGGGCCTGTCCGACCACCACACGGTCGTGGTGCGCCTGGACCGGGACACGCTCACCGACATCCTCAACAACCCGCTCACCCGGGCGGCGTGACCGATGTCCACAACCCGAGCCCCGCACTCACCGATGCGCCCCATCTGGCGTGTTGGAGGGCTAGGCCGCTGTTCCGTCGGCTCGGATCGGGGCCGGGAGGGTGCGCAGGCGTTCGGTCAGCTCGGTAGCCGAGCTGACCGCCGAGGCATCGAGCAGTCGTCCCAGTCGCGTCAGGCGGTCGCGGGCGGTCGCCCGGAGCCGTGGCGGCGGGATCAGATCGAGTACGCCCAGAGCGCGGGTGGCTGCCTGGTCCGGAGCGTCGCGGGCCTCCGCAAGCGCAAGGACGAGGGTGGCGGCCACCCACCCTGGTGTCTCGGCAGGCGCGGCGTCGATGGATTCAAGAGCGACGGCGGCGGCCCGGTCGAAGCGTTCGAGGGTGAGGTGAGCCTCGGCGACGTGAAGGCGGTGCTCGGCGCGGTCGTATCCGAAACGCCCGGGCAGTTCAACGCCCGTGCGCATGATCTCGTCGCTCTCGTAGACGACGTCGTCTGCCTCCGCGGTCCGGCCTGTGGCAGCAAGCGCAGGCAGCAGAGCCCACCCCAGGAGCTGGGCGCGCCGCAGGCCTTCGGGCGCATGCTGGAGTCCGTACTCGGCGTGTCCTCGAGCGTGCTCCCAGTCCTCACGTGCGGTAGCGACCATGGCCAGCGCCCCGCTGGCCCAGGCGGTGAGCGCCGGCTCGTGGGTGGACTCGCCGAGCGCGCCGGCCAGAGTGAGATGGGTGCGGGATCCGGCGCGGTCGCCCAGGTGATAGGCCAGGTTGCCGAGAAGCGCCGACAGCCAACCGACCTGCCTACGAAGGCCCTCCGCGATCTCGCGGTCCGCTCCCGCCACCGCGGTGGAGAGCAAGTTGCGCGTCTCGCGGACCTCTTCCAGCAGGACGGCCGGCGGATGCTTGCTGTAGTTGAGGGCGTAGTGCTCCACGGCCGCCTCGGCCAGGGCAACGAGGGCGAGGGAGCCGTCCGGCGCCTCCAAGACGGCCCACTGCACGGATTCGCGGATAGCAGGCAGCCCACTGGCGGTCGTCATGGATCCCCTTCGACTGGTGTTCGTCTCCTCGCGCTGGAACTGACCGTAGTGGAGCGGGGGCGGGGACGCGCACGTGCTGCACCACAGGCAGCGTGTCTCCAGGGCGAGCTGGTCGGGACGTGCCCCATACGCTCGCGAGATCATCAGCCGGTACTCGTCTCCGGGCTCCTCCTGTCCGTGCTCGTACCGGCACAGCGTGGCCGGCGTCAGCCCTGGCGGCAGCAGCCCATCGGACAGGTAGACGGCGGCGACCTCGCGGATCGCCTGGGGCCGCGACCATCCCAGAGCGAGGCGCCACGCCTCCAGGGCTGTCAGCTCTGGCAACGCCGTCCGGAGGATGGTCACGATCCGTTCCTGGGTGTGCCCGT
Organism: Streptomyces sp. NBC_01426; assembly: GCF_036231985.1. Lineage (GTDB taxonomy): Bacteria > Actinomycetota > Actinomycetes > Streptomycetales > Streptomycetaceae > Streptomyces. The sequence goes on along the minus strand of NZ_CP109502.1, from coordinate 120,681 downwards.
CCCGTTGACATTGAGCACGAATCCGGGATGCCTCCCGCTGGATCTCCGCACGCCGACCTCGGGTAACTCCGCCCACTGCCCGGCCCTCCGCCGCTCGGCCAAATCCCTGAGCCGTCCAGGCCGACGAGGCCCCCGGACGCACATTGCGCAGACCCGTCAATGTTCCTACAGAACACCGGCAATGACGGCTAGTCAGTCGCGAATGCATCGTGATGAGCAGCGTCTACCGCGCTCTGAACCGCACCTTGGTCCGCCCGTCTGCTCTGGTCTTGGAACGAGGTGCGAGCGTCCAAGCCGCCAGGGATCGCCGCCAGCGGCCGACCCGATGCGCATCCCTGTGGCGGCCATGGCCGCCTCGTCATCGACTCTCGAAGGAAGATCATGGATTTGAGTTCCGTTCAGCTGCCGCCCGGGGCCTTCACCATCGGCAAGAAGTTCGGATTCGAGGCCGGCCACCGCCTTCTCGGGCTGGCGCCCGAGCACAAGTGCGCCCGCCAGCACGGCCACAGCTACGAGGTCGAGGTCCTCCTGACCGCCCCCACCCTGGAGGGGCCCGGCTTCGTGACGGACTTCGGCGCGCTCGCCCCGTTCAAGGAGTTCCTGGCCGCCGAGCTGGACCACCGCAACCTGCACGAGATCCTCCCCTTCGAGCCGACCTCGGAGCGCCTGGCTCAGTTCCTGGCCGGCTGGGTCATCCAGAACCTCCAGCCCAAGATCCCCGGCCGCCTGGTCGCCGTCCTGGTACGCGAGACGGCGAGCAGCTGGGCTCGCTTCGACGTGGAGGAGCGGTGACCACCTTCGAGCCGATCGACATCGACCCGGCGGCAAGCGACGCCGCACTCCGGCTGATCGTCGCGGAGTGCTTCGGCGTCAAGGTGCCGACCTTCCAGGGAGAGGGCCCGAGCTGCGGGCACCCCGCCCTGTTCATCCGCCTGTCCCGATGCAACCTCAGCTGCACCAAGTGCGACACGAAGTACACGTGGGACTGGGACCACTTCGACCCCCGCAAGGAGTCGACGAAGCAGACGGCGGCGGACCTCGTGGCCTGGGTCACGTCCTCACCGGTGGAGCTGATCGTGATCACCGGTGGGGAGCCGCTGCTCCAGCAGGCCCGCCTGGTGCCGCTCGTCCAGGGACTGCTGGCCGCCGGGAAGCGGGTGGAGTTCGAGACGAACGGCACCATCGCGCCCGTCCCGGAGCTGGTGGTCGACGGGGTCCGCTTCAACGTGTCGCCCAAGATCGCCAGTTTCGGCATGGACGAAGCCAAGAGCGTGGTGCCCACCGTGCTCGAGGCGTTCGCAGCGTCCGGGCGAGCGACGTTCAAGTTCGTCGCCTCCTCGGTGGCCGACCTCGACCGCATCGCCGAGCTCGCCGATTCGCACCGGCTGACGCCGGTGTGGGTGATGCCCGAGGGCACCACCGCAGACGAGATCACCGCCACGACCCGGGTCCTCGCTGACGCGGTCGCGGCCCGGCACTGGTACTTCACCACCCGGCTGCACGTGTTGGCCTTCACGGACGCGCGAGGCCGCTGATCTCCCGCCCCTGCCACTTCGTTCCCCTGCCCCCGGAAGCGAGAGAAGCCCATGACGACGTCAGTCACCGGCCCTGAGGCGGCCCTGAGTGCCGCCGTACCCGCACCCGCCCGGTCCGCGCCGGGCATCGACACCAACCGCGTCGCCGGCCTGATCGCCCAGCTCCTGGTCGAGCTGGGCGAGGATCCCACCCGGGACGGGCTGACCGGCACCCCGGGCCGCGTCGCGGCCTGGTGGAAGGCGTTCCTGTCCCCCGACGGCGCCGCAGTGGACACCTGCTTCACCGAATCCCAGCTGAGCGGCCAGCTGGTCATCGTGGGCGGCATGAACGTCTGGTCGCTGTGTGAGCACCACATGCTGCCCATGAGCCTGGAGGTCACCGCCGGATATGTACCGGACGGTGAGGTGCTGGGCCTGTCCAAATTCGGGCGGATCGCACAGCGCTTCGCTGGTCGGCTCCAGGTCCAGGAACGCTTCACCCGCCAACTCTTCGGATACCTCACCGACGTGATCGGGCGCGAGGACGTCGCCGTCCGCGTACGCGGTACGCACCTGTGCATGAGCATGCGGGGCGTGCGGATGGATGCCGCCCGCACCACCACGTTGCAGGTGGGCGGACGGTTCAAAAGCGACCCGGTGCTCTCCCAGCAGTTCCTCACCCTCGCCGCCGCCCAGTGACGCGCTCCCAGGTACCGGCAGGCGAGTCGACCGAGAAGGAGGTAGAGCAGATGGAACCATCGTCGACTTCACCGTTACGTGCTGACCGGCCCGGCCCGCTGTTCCTGACGTGGGACGACCTCACCACCGCGACGGCAACCCTCGCGCATCAGGTGGCGGCCGCAGAGGTGCCGCAGGTGGTGGTGGGTATCGTCCGCGGCGGCATGATCCCGGCCGCGTGGCTCGCCCACCGGCTCGCGATCCGCGACGTGCGGACCGTCGAGGTCACCCGCACCACCAGCGACGGCATCAACGCCGCCAAGAGCACGGTCCCCATCGTCCGCAACCCCGCGTCGCTCGGCGACCTCACGGGCCTGGACGTGCTGCTCGTCGACGACATCGCCGGCAGTGGCGTGACCCTCGCCCACACGGCCCGGATGATCCATGACCTCGGCCCCGCCCGGGTGCGCACCGCGGTCCTCGCCGTGAACCGGGCCAACTGGACGCAGAGCTCCGACCCCCACCGCGACATCGACTACATCGCCTCGTTGACGGACACCTGGGTCGTCTTCCCCTGGGAGGAGCAGCATGAGCGCTGAACTGGGTTCCCCGGCCGGGCGCGCCGCGGGTCGGAGGGCGACGGGCACGACGGCCCCCGTCCTTCCCGTGCCTCGTGCCGCTGCTGGCCGTGTCCGGCCGTTGTGGGTGAGCGTCGAGGGTCTCAACGGGGCGGGCAAGAGCGAGGCGATCCGTGCGGTCGCGGCCGAGCTGGGCCCGCGGTGCGTGCGGCTGAGCGAGCTGACGGACCAGGACGGCGACACGCTGCCGGGCCAGGTGATCGCCGCTCTCCGCTCGACAGAGGACGTCTTTCTCCGGACGGGGTATCCCGTCGTCGAGACCCTGGCCTTCCTCGCTCTGAAGGTCCGCGAGTACGAGCGCCTGAGCGAGGGCGACTTGACCGGCGTCGAGGTGATCCTCGAAGACCGTGGGGTCGATAGCACGGCCCTCTACCAGGCGGTGATCCTGGCCGCCCAGCACCCGGGCGTACAGCCTCAGGCACTGGCGGAGCGCATCCTGGCGACCATGGCGCCATGGCGCCCTGCCCCCGACGCGACGGTCCTGCTGACGTGCGACCGGGAGGTCGCCACCAGCCGGTTCGCCGCCCGGACCGGCCGGGTGCTCGACGGCCGGGACCTCGAGGTGATCGAACAGGCCGACGTCCTCTACCGCGAGTTCGCCCGCGCCCACCCAGACCGGTTCACCGTGCTGGATGTGAACGGCTGCAGCCGGGCCGAGAGCGCGAAGGCACTCCGGACGGCCGTGGAGGACCTGATCCAGCGGCGGGAGGCCGTCCATGCGTCGTGACATCACGCTCCTGTGGGGACTGCGGTCCCGCTGCGCCGTGGCTTGTCTGTACTGCTACTTCGGCACCGTGGAGGAGCACAAGGTCAGCCCGCCGGACCAGCTCGGCATCCTGTCGCACATCTCCCGCAACGACCTGAGCCGGGAGGAGATCACCGCGTTCGCGCGGACCCTGGAGGGCTCCCCGGTCGAGCGGGTCGTCATTGCCGGCGGCGAGCCGCTGGACTGGCCCGCCGCCCTGGACCTGATCGAGATCATCAAGAACGCGGGATGCGAGGTGGTCATCGCCACGAACGGCATCCCTCTCACCCGCCCGGGGATCGCCGAACGTCTCATCGAGCTTCGAGTGGACGGGGTGTCGGTGTCCCTGGACAGCGTGGACCCGGTTTCCAACGATCGTCTGCGGCCCTCCCGCTCCGGGAAGTTCGGCCACGCCGACGTGGTGGCCGGCATTCAGGCACTGCTGCGGGCCCGCGGCAACGGCCCGGCGCCGCGGGTCGGGATTTACAGCGTGGTGATGCGGCCGGCGCCGCAGGAGATCACCCAGGTGGCGCGGCTGGGCGCCGAGCTCGGCGTGGACTATTTCGTGCCGCAGCCGATCTCCCTTACACCCGATCACAAGCTGTTCGACGAGCTCGCGCACACCCCCGAGGACACGGTGACCGTGGCCCAGGAACTGGCCCAGCTGCAGGCCGACCCGGCGGGCCTGGAGGTTCCCTCGCCCGGCTCGATGCTGCGCTTCGTCTCCGCGATCTCCACCCAGGCCGGCGGGCGCGTGCAGGAGTGCTTCGGCGGTGCGCAGCTGTTCTTCGTCCAGCCGGACGGCTCGCTGTGGGACTGCCCGTCCGATCGCCGGATCGCCGCGACCCCCGCCGAGCGGCGGCGCACGATCGCCGGGGCGGACGCCCGGACGCTTTTCGACGGGCGGCCCCCGTGCACGGACTGCTCTCACTTCAGCCGGGACTGCGTGAACATGTGGCCCCTGGTCCTGGACATGCCGCGCCTGCTCAACAAGGAGTCCAGCCGGTGAACCTTCCCCCGCCCCCTGACAAGGCGCCGCTCCTGCAAGAGGTGACCGCCAGCCTGTCGGCCATGCCCGACCCGGCAGCCTCGGGCCATTTGCGACGGTTCGAGGACGAAGCCGCGCACGCTCTCGGCACCGCGCACGCGGTCGCCGTGTCCTCGGGCACCGCTGCTCTGCACGCCGCGCTGTCCGCGTGCGGGATCGGACCGGGAGACGACGTCCTCGTACCAGCGCTCACCGTGATCATGACTGTGGCACCTCTTCGTGCTCTCGGGGCCACGCCGGTGTTCGTCGACAGCGACCCGGCCACCCTGGACCTGGACTACGAGGACGCGGCCCGGAAGGTCACCACGCGGGCCCGGGCGATCATCCCGGTCCACCTGTGGGGCCGCATGGGAGACCCCGGCGCGCTGGCAGCGTTCGCGTCCGAGCACGGACTCGCGGTCGTCGAGGACGCGGCCCAGGCCGTCGGCACCGTCCGTAACAAACGGCTGGCCGGCACAGTCGGCACGGTCGGCTGCTTCAGCATGAAGGACGGCAAGATCCTGTGGAGCGGCGAAGGTGGGTTCCTCACCACGGCCAGCGGCCGGGTCGCTGAGCACGCGCGCGCCTTCCGCAGCCACTGGCAGCCCGCCCCACCGGGAGAGGCCCCGCTCAGCCGCTTGGCAACCAACTCCCGCCTCGCCGCGCCCCTGGCCGCCCTCGCCCTGGCCAACCTCCGCCGCCTGCCTGATCTGATCGAACGGCGCCGCGCCCAGACCCGATACCTCCTGAACGCCCTGGAGCGGGTCCCCGGGCTGACCGCCCTCGCCCCTGCCGCAGGTGAGGAGTGGAACGGCTTCTCCCCGCTGCTGCACATCGGCCTTCCCAGCCCCCGGGCATTCGCCGAACATCTCGCGCAGCAGGGCGTGCCGAACTCCACCGGCAGTTTCCGCCTCGTGCCCTGCGACACCCGGCCCCCTTTCCCCCGGCCGGAGCAGCCCTGCCGCGGCACGGCCGAGATCCTCGACCACACGCTCGCCGTCGTCCTGGCCGAGGGCGACACCCAGGCCACCCTCGACCACTACGCCGATGTCATCGCCCAGGCGGCCGCCGCGTGGGCACCGTGACCGCCGACCGGGAAGCCGGTACCGCCGGACCCGTCCGCGCATGCCGCTCCGGCGCCCTGTCCTCGTCTCCGAAAGGATTCCCGCCCGTGACGATCACCCCGGTACGCCACGCGTGCACGCGCGGCCCGCTGATCTCCGCCGAAGGACTCAACGGCGTCGGCAAGACCTACCTGACCAACCGCGCCGTCGAAGCCCTCGACGAGAAGCCGTTGATGCTGGACGAGTTCTCCCAGCGGGCGAACGGACGCCCCGGACTGGGCGAAGCCCTGCTCCAGGCGCTGCGCGCGGCCAGCGCCGGCGACCCGTTCCTGCGCGGGGGCACACCCATGGCCGAGGCTCTCCTCCTGATGGCCATCAAGCGCCATGACCTCGACACCCTGCTCCCCGACCTGGCCGGTGGGCGCACGGTCGTCGAAGGCCGCAGCGTCGACACCACGGCGGTGTGCCAGGCACTGCTGCTGCACCCCGATCACCCGGACCAAGCCCTGGAGACGGCCCTGGCCCTGCTCGACCTCGCCTCCTTCTACCGGCCGCTGCCCGATCTCACGATCCTGGTCACCGACGACGCCGACCAGGCGCTGGTGCGCGCGCAGCGTCGCGACCGGCGGGTCTTCACCCCCGAGCAGGCCACATTCATGCGCCGGGCGTGCGCGCTGTTCGAACGGGTCGCCGCCACCGATCCGGCCCGCTACCGCGTCATCGACCGGCGCGTCATCGACGAATACGAGGCCGCCGCGCAGATCCGTGACTGGATCGGCGGCGCCGGGCCCGGCCTGGACTGCCTGCGTGAGCCGTGGGCGGGCGAGGGGGCGCCGTGCATGTGCTGCGGACAGCGCGCGGAAGTGGTGCCGGCATGAACAAGAGGACCCTTGCATCGAGCAGCCCGAACCCTGCCCTCGGCGCGAGCTGCTCGCCAGCCATCCCCGACGGCATCCTGGCCGTGATCTTCGACTTCGACGGAACCCTCGCCGACACGACGGCCAACCAGGAGCAGTCGCTGCGGGCGGCACTCCAGCCGTACGGGCTCGACCTGGACACGGACTGGTACCGCCGACGCTTCGGCCTGTCCATCCACGACCTGCTCGCCGCGCTGCCGGGCGCACGGCAGCTGCCCCACGACGAGATCATCGGCCGTAGCCGCGCCCACCTCCTGGCACACATGAACACCATCGCCCCCATCGCGTGCAGCGTCGCGCTCCTGCACGCGGCGCGCGAAGCCGGGCTGCCCTGCGCCGTGGCGTCGGCGGCCAGCCGCATCCTCGTCCATCCCGGGATCGAGGCCCTGGGCTTGGCCCCCCAGTTCGAAGCTGTCGTCACCCGGGAGGACGCCGCACGCGGCAAGCCCGCCCCCGAACTGTTCCTGGAGGCCGCCCGCCGCATCGGCGTCCCGCCGGAGCGCTGCCTCGCCGTGGAAGACGCCCCGGACGGCATCGCCTCCGCGCTCGCCGCCGGCATGCACGTGCTCAGGGTGGTCGACGGCCACCTGGCCCCCACCGGCGATAGCGACGAAGACACCACGGGCCTGCCGTCACGAGCCGGAGTTCCGATGCCGCCCGGCTGCGCGCTCGGGCTGGCTGCTGCCCGCCGGGCGGCCACCCAAAGCGGCCCCGCATCGGTCCCCGCGCCGTCCACCGCCGATTCCGACCGGTGACGGCTCCCGGCCGTCGCAGCAGAGGAGCATGATGCCCGTCCTCCACTCGACCAAGAACCTGAAGGTCGCCACCCCTGTCACGCAATCCAGTGCGGGCGTCGGGATCTTCGAGTACACCGACGCCTACACGGTGTTCCACTACGGCCGGATGCCGGACCTGATCCCCGGCAAGGGCGAGGCCATCGCCCGCATGGCCGCCTTCAACTTCGCCCTGCTGGAGGCGGCCGGCGTGCGAACCCACTTCCGCCGGTTCACCGCCCCCCGCCACATCGAGTTCGATCTCGCCCGCCTACCCGCCCCGGACGCCGTGCCCCTGGCCCCCGACGTCCGCAACACCCTGCTCCCCGTGCAGGTCCTTGTCCGCACCGAACTCCCGCAGGGCAGCTCCGTCCACCGCCGTCTCGCAGCCGGCACCCTCACCCCGGCCCAGGCCGGACTCAGCTCCCTCCCCGCGGTCGGGGAGGAGCTGAAGGACCCGCTCGTCGAGTTCGCGACCATGCTGGACGACGTCAACCAGTACATCGACGCGGCACAAGCCCAACGCCTCACGGGCCTCGACGACGACCGGTTCCAAGCCCTGCTCGACACCACCGTCACAGTCAACCGCGTGCTGACCGAACACGCGCGCACGGTGGGCCTGCGGCACTGCGACGGCAAACTCGAATTCGTGGTGGCGGCCGACGGCGGCCTCGTGCTCGCCGACAGCCCCGGCACGCCCGACGAGAGCCGCCTGCTCTTCGACGGCGTGCACTGCGGCAAGCAGGTCCTGCGGAACTGGTACGTCAACAACGGGCTCGAAGTCCCCGTCAACCAGCTGATCGCCGAAGGCGTGCCCCGGCACCGGTGGCCCACTCCTACCCCATTGCCGGGCGAGTTCCTGCCGGTGATGTCCGACCTCTACCGGTCCCTGAGCGAGACCTGGACCGGCGAGCGCCTCTGGAACGCGCCGGATCTGCCCGCGGCCACGGCGGCCGTGGTCCGGCTCATCGGGCACTGACGAGAACCCACCCGGGCAGGCGCTGGCACGTGCTCTCCTCGATGAGCAGGGCGCGCGCCAGCGCTGCCACCCAACCGAGATGAACGGCGAACCTATGGGCAGTTTGACCGACGACCCCGACTTCCGGGCAACGACGTTCGTGGTCATCGACTTCGAGACGACGACGCCGACGGGCTACCCGGCGCAGCCCATCGAAGTCGCGGCTCTCGCCCTGCGCTGCCCAGATGGTGCGTGGACGGAGGCGGGCCGGAGTACCTCCCTCATCCGGCCGCCCGCGTTCGCCCCGGTGACACCGGCCGACACGGCCCAGACCGGCCTGACAGCGGCCGAACTGGCAGGCGCCCCGGACGTGGCGCACGTCATGGGCGCCCTGGACCGGCGCTTCACCCCTGGCGGCCGGTACCTGCTGGTGGCGCAGCACGCCGCGACCGAGGCGAACGTCATCCACAACGCCCGAGAGCACTGCCCGGCCCTGTCCCGTGTCGACTTCCTCGACACCATCCCCCTCGCCAAGTACCTGGTCCCGGGCCTGGCGAACTACAAGCTCGACACCCTGCTGGCGCACTTCGCCATCGCGCAGCCGGCCGCCCGCCACCGGGCCTACGCCGACGTCGACGTCACCGCGCAGGTGTTCCTCCGCCTCCTTGGTGCTGCAGACGACGCCGCGCAGCTCGCCGACCTCGCCGCCCTGGTGAAGGTGGCGGGGCGCACCGCCAAGAGCAACATCCCAGTCCAGGGCGGGCTCTTCAACATCTAGCCCATCCGCCCGACAACGTAGCCATGCAGTGCCACTCGCAGATTGGACGGTACGCATCATGACGATCGCCGAAGAGACCCGCGGCGACGAGGTCCAGGTCCCGTTCTGGTTCGATCCGCTGTGCCCCTGGGCCTGGATCACCTCCCGCTGGCTCCTGGAAGTCGAGCAGGTTCGGCCGGTGCGCGCCGACTGGCGGATCATGTCGCTCGCCTACCTCAACCTCGACCAGCGGGGCGGCAAGGGCATCAGCGAGGACTACCGGGAGCTGATGAACACGGCCTGGGGGTCGGTGCGGGTCTGCGCCGCCGCCGCCGAACACGCCGGCCGCCCCGTGCTGGGGCCGCTGTACACGGCCATCGGCACCCGGCTGCACAACCAGCGGCGCCGCGAGGACCCCACCGTCATTACCGAAGCCCTGGCGGAGGCCGGGCTGCCGGCCTCGCTGGCCGCGGCGGCCTCCAGCACGGAGTTCGACCAGCGCATCAAGGACTCGCACCACGAGGCGTTCGACGAGGTCGGCCTCGACGTCGGGACCCCCGTCCTGCGGATCGCCGGCACGACCCTGTTCGGTCCCGTCATCACTCCGGCCCCCCGCGGCGAAGCCGCCGGACAGCTCTGGGACGGCCTGGCGTTGGTCGCGGCGACGGACGGCTTCTTCGAGCTCAAGCGGAGCCGCAACGTCAAGCCGTCCTTCGACTGAGCCCACCGCGACCCGACCGGCTTCAAGGACACGCAAAACACCCGGCCCCGCACCGCCGGTTCGGTTCGGTTCGGTTCGAGCGGATCCAGATCACCTCCACGCCCGCCACGTGCGGCACCCGACCACGAGAGCGAGGAACCCGTTGGAGTACGACGCCCTCACCGGCTGGGACGACGACATCACCGCCGAGACCTACGCCGCCTTCACCCGGGCCTACCCCATGTACAGCGCCTCCAGCCGCGATCTGGCCGCGCGTGCCGACCTCACCCGCAGTCGTGTGATCGTCGACCTGTGCGGCGGCACCGGTACGACGGCCGAGGCGATCCTCGCCCTGGCGCCGCCCGACTCCACCGTCTTCTCCCTCGACAGCTCCGCCGCCATGCAGAGCATCGGCCGCCGACTCCTGAGCGACCCCCGGCTGACTTGGGTCAACGGCTCTGCCGAAGGTTTGGCCGACCATGTCCCGGCGCGCAGCGTGGATGCCGTCGTGTGCAACTCGGCGGTGTGGAAGACGGACGTCGCCGCTGTGGTCACTGCGGTGCGCCGTGTACTGCGGCCCGGAGGCCGGTTCGTCTTCAACATCGGCGGCGCCTTCGCCGGGGTCACCCACCCCGACGCGCTGTCCCCGCCGACCGGGCCTTCTCTCAGCGCCCTGATCGAGCAGATCGCTAACCGGGACTACGGCATCGTCCCGCCGACGGCCGCCGTCCCTCCGAAGCTCCCGCTCCCCATGATCACCGGGCTGCTGGCCGATGCCGGGCTGCACGTTGTCGCCGCGGAGGTCACCGGCCAGCACACCACGACCGCTGAGAGGGCGGCCTGGCTGTCCATTCCCGTCTTCGCCCACCCCGAGGGCGCCCTCTCCTACGAGCAGAAGATGGCGATCCTCGCCGAGGCCACCGCCCAGTCCAAGCCAGACGACGTCACGGTGACGAGCTGGCTCGTGATCGTCGCCGAGCTTCCGGCAGAGGCATGACGCCGAACGCGCTTGCCCCGGCGTCTTCTATGACGGCATGTTCCCTGCCCGTCAGCCGGCCGCCACGAGAGCTTCCGGTGGCGCAGGGGTTACCTGATTCCGGTCGATGTGGTGACCGCCCGCGCGATCCGGGGCCCGACGAGGCGCTCCGCGAGATCCAGCGGGTACCAGGCGGCGCCGGTCACCTCGGACTCCTGGATACGCCCGACCTCGGCGTCTGCCGTCGTGAAGACATAGCCGAAATCCAGGTGGTAGTGGTCCGGCTCGCCCTTTGCGGGCCTGGCCGGCACCCGGCCGAACTCGACATAGGCAGGGTGCGCAGAGACGAGGGCGACCTGTCCAGGGTCGATGCCGGTCTCCTCGGACAGCTCCCGCAGCGCCGCGCCGACCAGCGTCGTATCGGTCGGCTCCAGATGACCGCCTGGCTGCAAAGTGATCCCGTACGCGAGGTGTTCGATCAGAAGGACCTCGGCGTGGTCCCGGACCAGCAGCGCGCCGGCGGTGACGTGCATCGGGAAGGTCCGCCGCGAGGCGACCCCCCGGCCTTCGGCCAGGAGCCGCAGAGGCTCGGCCAGTTGTCCGGCCTCTTGCGGGTAGCGCTCAAGGTAGGCGGTGAGCACTCCCGCGATGTCGGAATCAGTGATCGCCACAGGTCATCGCCCTCCGCTCGTCCCGAGGAGGGTTCCGCCGGGATGGGCCGCTCGAGGGCGGCCACCAAGCACGTGCACAGTCAGCTCCACAAGAGTCGTGGCGTACCGGAAGCCCCGCACTCTACAAGTCCGACGGGCCCCATACGCACCAACGCGCCCGCTGGCGTACGGCGCTTGGGAACCTCGGCGATTCGGCCAAACGCCCTTTGTGGCAGTGCCGTTGCGAGAGCTGGGTCGGTGCTGTTCCCACGGTTCCTCGAACGCTCTATCCCGGGACTTCAGGACCGACCGAAAAACGTGTGTTCGATATCCGGGCTGTGTCGTTGAGCCTCGCGAACCAGCCGTGACGACCGACAGGGGGATCGACTTGACCTCGGGCAGCACAGCCGCACAGCCGAGCACGGACGAAGCGGAGGGGACCCCACCCGACAGCGGGGGCGCGGCGCAGGAGGAGGAGTTCCAGTACCGGGACGAGTCCCGGATCCAGGCCGGCGCGCAGATGACGACGACCACGATGGCGCGGCGCCTGCCCGTGCTGGTGCGCCGGTCGCTGCGGATGGCGTGGCAGGTTGACCGGGGCGCGACGGCCGGACTGCTCGCGTGCCAGATCGGCACCGGCGTGCTGGCCGCACTGGGCCTGTTCGCCGTGACCGGGACCCTCACCGCGCTGATCGCCTCCGGCGACATCACCGAGCGGCTGCGGGAGGCGGCTCCGCAGCTGGCCGTCATCGCGGTGGCTGCCGGGCTGCGCGCCCTGCTGGGAGTCACGGTGACCTGGCTGACCGGGCGGCTGCGGCCGGTGCTCGCCCGGGCCGCGGAAGTCAGCATGGTCGAGGCGGCTCTCGGCGCCGAGGCCGCGGCGAACAACAAGCCGGGGTACAACGACCAGTACGACATCGCCGACCGCGGCGCCCAGGTCACTCCCGACCTCGTGGAGGAAGCCCAGGACGTGCTGGCCGCCACGGCGACCCTCGCCGCCGGCGCGACCGTCCTCACCGTGATCCACCCGATTCTCCTGCCTCTGCTGCTCCTGGCGTGCCTGCCGCAGGCCGCCGCGTACGTGCGCGCGGCCCGCGTGGTGTACCTCGCGAGCCTGGAGACGTCGGGGCGCCGACGGATGCTGCACAAGCTGCGCTGGCACATGTCCTACATGGAGTCCAGCGAGGAGATGCGAGCCTGCCTGGCCGGCCCGTTCCTCCTCGGCCGCTACCGGCGCCTGGCCGCCTCCGTCAACGTCTCCGAGCGCGAGGCCGCGAACACCGGGGCCTGGATGGGCCTGGCCGGCGCGGCGGCCGGCGGAGTCGCCTCGGCGGCGGTCTGGGCGACCCTGCTGTGGCTCCTGGTCTCCGGCCGGATGGACCTGGCGGCGGGCGGCGGCGCGGTCTTCGCCCTGCAGACGGCGACCGGCTCCGTACGCGGCATCATCAACGGCGGGGCCCGGCTGGTGCGCACCGGCTGGTACGTGCAGGACTGGCAGAACTTCATCGACAACGCGCACGGGCAGGCGATGGTGGCCTCGCGTGGCTCCGAGATGCTGTCGGCGCCGCCGGAACGGTTCGAGGTCCGCGACGTCACCTACCGGTACGACGGTGCGGAGAAGGACAGCCTGGCCGGGGTATCGCTGAAGGTACGGCGCGGGGAGATCGTGGCGCTGGTCGGGGAGAACGGGTCAGGGAAGACGACTCTGTCCCGGCTGATCTGCGGACTGCTGCTGCCGACCTCCGGGGAAGTGGCCTGGGATCACACGACCACCGCGCGGCTGGAGCCGTGGGAGGCGTGGAAGCACGTGGCGGTCGCGCCGCAGCGGTTCACCTACCTGCCGCTGACGCTGCGCGACAACGTCACCCTGGGGCAGGGCGACCCCAGCGACGCCGCGCTCATGGCGGCCTGCGAGGCGTCCGGAGCCGCGGACATGCTGCCCGCCCTCCGTTCCGGCCTCGACACCCTCCTGACCAGCGAGTGGTTTGGCGGCCACCAGCTGTCCGGCGGGCAGTGGCAACGCGTCATCCTGACCAGGGCCTTTCACCGGAAGGCCGAGCTGCTGGTGATGGATGAGCCCACGGCCGCGCTCGACGCCCGGGCGGAGCACCACGTCTTCACCGGCCTGCGGGACCTGGCCAAGGACCGCGCCATCCTTCTGATCACGCACCGGCTCGCCAACGTCGCAGTGGCCGACCGGATCGTCGTCCTCGACCAGGGCCGCCTCGTCCAGGAAGGCACGTACGCGCAGCTCACCCGCGAGCCCGGGCTCTTTCGGACCCTGTGGGAACTGGAGCAGCGCACCGGCGGCGCGCCCGATCCGACCTGATCCCCTGCCCGCAGTACTGAGCCGACTCCGGCCGGCAACGGCCAGGGTCGGCCGCCGCCGGCCTGGTCTGCCCATCCGGCACTCCGACGATCAACGCGACCGACACCCCGGGAGGAACCGTGTTCCCCGATCTCACCGAATCTGATGGCGGTGCGTTCTGCCGCTCCGCCGTCCCGCGCCCGGTCGCGAGGTGTGCCGGATGAGCTCGACGAAGCCGCTGCCCGCGGCCCTGAAGCGTTGGGCGGAACAGCGGATCGGCCCCGTCGTGTCCGTCCGCGACGCCTCGCACAGCTGGGACCGCTCCCGGGTGTGGGATCTGGAGGGCGAACGCGGGGTGCACCACTACCTGAAGGTCTCGCCCTCGGTGAAGTTCTTCACCCGGGAGAGCCGGGCCTACCGTCACATCGTCCCCGCACTCGGACACACCCGGGCGCCCCACCTCGTCGACAGCCGCGCCCAGGACCTGGCCCTGCTGCTCACCGCGGTTCCCGGCGCCCCGGCGAAGGAACTCGGATTGGGCGCCGCCGGGTGGCGGACCGTGCACCAACAGGCCGGGGCGCTCTGCGCCCGGCTCCACGAGGCCGGGCCACTCGACCGCGGCGACCAGGTGGAGGCCGAAGCCTCTTTGTCCGCCGCCGCTGACGGAGCGGAGAAGTACCTGGCTCGCGCCGGGGACCGGCTCAACCAGGACGAGCAGCAGCTGATCCGGGACCACGCCGCACGCCTTCGCCGCGTCGGCCCGGTACCCGTCGGCTACATCCACGGCGACAACCAGCCGAGGAACTGGCTGTGGTCCACGAGCGGGCTCGCCCTCATCGACTTCGAACGGTCCCGGCCGGCCGCGCGCGTCCAGGACCTCGTCATCCTCGCCACCACCCAGTGGGCCGACCATCCGGACCGCGAGAAGGCGTTCCTCCTGTCCTACGGGCGGGAGCTGTCCGACGCCGAGCGGCACGCGCTCCGCTGCCTGACCGCGCTGGACGCGGTCAACTGCCTTGCCTGGGGCCCGGACAACGGCGACGCCGAGGTCACCGCCCGCGGTCGGCGGACCCTGGACAGGCTCATGAAGGAGGACCGGTCGTGAGCGCCGTACACCGGAGCATCGGGAACGTCATGGTCCTGCTCCAGCGTCCTGGCGACGGCCGGATCCTGACCGTCCGGCACCAGGCGACGTCGTGGCACTCCCCCGGGATGCTCACGGTCGTCGGAGGACGCCTTGAGGACGGCGAGTTCCTCGACGAGGGAGCGGTGCGCGAGCTCGCCGAGGAAGTCGGCATCCACATCAGCCCGGACCGCCTGCGGTTCTGCCAGCTGCTCCACTTCCACGCGGCGGACGGTGAGCGGGTGATCGGCGCCGCCTTCACGGTGCGGGAGTGGGAGGGCACCCCGTACAACCGCGAGCCGGGCACGCACACCGAGCTGGTGTGGGTCGACCCGACCGCCCCGCCCCCCGACTGCCACCCCTTCACCCACGCGGTCCTCACCCACTTCTCCACCGGCCGGCTCTACGCCAACGTGATCGCCCCAGAACTGCTGGGCGGTGAGGCCGGGTGACGACCTCCACCCAGACGGCCAAGGCCTCGACGGTCACCTCCCCGGATCTGCGCCGCTTGGTCGCCAGCGAGTGCGCGAGCCTCTCCGGATCCGCGGTTAGCACCGTCGCCCTCCCCACCCTGGCCGTGCTGGAACTCCACGCCTCCACCACCCAGATCGCCGCGCTCGCCTTCCTCGGCCAACTCCCGAATGCCGTCGTGGCGCTCCCGGCCGGCGCGCTCTCGGACCGCTACGCCAAGCGCCCCCAGATGATCGCCGCGGACCTCACCGCCGCCGCGGGCCTCGCGACCATCCCGGCCGCCGCCTTCGCCGGAGTGCTCGGCATCGGCCAGCTGTACGCGGTCGCCGTCATCCTGGGCATCACCAAGATCGTGCACGACGCGGCCGCCATCAGCTACCTGCCCGTCCTCGTCGAACCTCACCTGCTGCAGCGCGCGAACTCCCGGCTCGGCGCGGCCTCGTCGGTGGCCGACAGCGCGGGCAGCAACGCGGGCGCCGCGCTGGTCGGCGCCATCGGCGCCGCCCGCTCCGTCCTCGCCGACGTCCTCTCCTACCTCGTCTCCGCCCTTCTCGTGTGGCGCATCCGCACCCCCGAGCTGGTCGCCGCTCCGCCCGAAGGCCGCCGGACCCTCTCGCGGGACATCGGTGAGGGCCTGCGCTACGTGGCTGGGCAGCCCACGATCCGCACAGTGATCGCGGCCCTGTCCACGCTCAGCTTCGGCCTGGCGGTCATGAACACGTACTGGGCGTACTACCTCCTCGTCGACCTGCATGTATCCCCGACGGAGTTCGGCGTGATCATGGGCGTCGGCGGGGCGGGCAGCCTGGCCGGGGCGCTCCTCGCCCCGCGCATCGCGTCCCGCTTCGGCATCGGACCGACGATCATCATCGGGTTCGCGGTCAGCCCGCTGGCCCAGATCCCCCTCCTGCTCGCCGGACCCGGACTCCGTTGGCAGATCGCGCTCGCCGGGACGCTGGCCGTTCAGCTGTTCTGGGCCACAGCCTCCGGGACGAGCCAGAGGTCCCTGAGGCAGATCCTGTGCGAGCCCCGCTTCCAGGGCCGCATGCAGGCCGCGAGCACCACGGTGACCGCGGGAGCCCGGCCCCTGGCCTCCGCGGCCGCCGGCGCCCTGGTCCTCTTCCTCGGCGTCCGGGGAACCCTCACCGTCGGGGCGGTCCTCGAGATCGTCCCCGTGATCCTCCTGCTCGTCTCCCCTGTCCGCGCCCTGCGGGACATGCCCGTCCCGCCCGGGCGTACCGCCGTGCCGCCCGCCCGTGAAGGAGCCTCATGACGACGACCGCGACCGCCGCCTACTGGGAACCGCTCTGGGCAGGCGGTCGTCGCTACCGGCAACTCGACGGCCCCGAGAACCGGCTGATGGATGAACACCTCGGCCCCGGCCGCGGACGGCCGGCCCTCGACATCGGCTGCGGCGACGGCGCCCTGGCCCGCCACCTTCACCACGAGCTCGGATACCGCACCACTGGCATCGACATCTCCCCCAGCGCCGTCGCACTCGCCGCCGCCCACGACGAAGGTCCCACCCCCGGTCCGGCGTGGCGGTGCGTCGACATCACCACCAGCGACCTCACGGACCTGCCGGAGCCCGCATACGCGGTCATCACCTGCCGCCTCGTCTACCGGTGGATGGAGGACAAGACAGCCTTCCTCAACCGCGTCCGCCATCTCCTTGTCCCCGGCGGGACGTTCTGGGTGGTCACCGAGATCGCCGGACGCCGCGAGGACACCGACCCTCTCCGAGGTCTCGGGATCAGACCGGCCGAGGTCGAAACCCTCACCTCCGGCTGGTCCGCCGTCCAGGCCGCCGACCTTGACGTGCTCCGCTGCTACGCCCTGCACCCCTGACCCCCACTCACCCCTTGCCGATGGAGGACTCGGTGACCACCGAGAAGGACACCCTCGAAATCTGGAACACCTACGGCACCCACCAGATCACCAGAGGACTTCAGCTGCCCGAACTGGACCGGTGGGACTGGGGAATCCCGGAGACCGGCCCCGGCATCAACGCCCTCGGTGAGGTGGCGGGACTACGCGTCCTCGACCTCGGCAGCGGCCTCGGCCGGCACGCCGCGAACCTGGCCGCCCTGGGCGCCAAGGTCACCGCCGTCGACGCCTCACCCGCCCAGCACCAGCGCGCCCTCACCCGCTACCCGGACCACCCCGGTCTGCACCTGGTGTGCGCCGACGCAGTGGACCACCTGCGCGCTGCCGACCCGTACGACCTGATCTACTCCGTCGGCTCCCTGCCGTATCTGGACCCCAACCGGCTGCTGCCCGCCCTGGCCAACGGCCTCAAACCGGGCGGACGCCTGGTCTTCTCCGCGCTGCACACCAACTCGGACGGCGCCGGGCCCTCGAACGAGGTGACCCCGCGCCCCGAGATCCTGCGGCTGCCCGGCACGACCCAGGACCACCCCGTGAACATGTGGGTCCTCAGCGTGCAGCTCTGGGAAGACCTCCTGGTCCAGCACGGCCTCACCCTGGACTCGGTCACAGCGATCGACTCTCCGACGACGGACAACGCGGTCTCCTACCGGCTGTACACGGCCCGCCGTCCGGAACGCGTGCCGAGCCGTCCCCGCACCAACGCACCTCCCCCGCCGAACACCGCGCTCGGCGTCGGTGTGATCGTGCACGGCCCGGACGGCATCCTGCTCGGCCGACACCGGCGCCGTACCTGGGAGCTCGCCGGCGGGACCGTCGAACCGGGCGAGACGTTCGCCGAGGCAGCCGTCCGCGAGCTCCACGAGGAAGCCGGCCTCGTAGCCGAGCCCGACGACGTACAGGTGCTGGGCACGCTCCTGGACCGGGTGGGCGACGTCGTACGGCTGACGGTGCCCGTCCTGATCACCCGCTGCTCCGGCACCCCCCGTCAACGCGAAGAGACCATCGGCTCCTGGCGGTTCTGGCCTCTGACCGCGCTGCCCCAGCCGTTGTTCGTGCCCAGCGCCCAGTGCCTGACCGCCTGGAACCCCGCCCTCCCGCTCGACCACCCGGCCGCCCACTTCCAGCCGTACGCCTCCCCAGGCCGCTAGCCCGGCACCGACCACCTCCCGCGACCACGTTCGACAGAAAAGGTCTTACCGTGCCTCCGTCCTCTTCTGCGTCCATGCCGTCCCTGCTGGGCATCTTCGGCCATCCGGACGACGAGTCCCTCCTGGCCGGCGGCGTCTTCGCGCAGCACGCCGCCGCGGGCGCCACGACCGCCGTGGTCACCGCCACCTGGGCGCCCGACAGCCACCGGGCCGGCGAACTCGCAGAAGCCCTGGACATCCTGGGGGCGGGCAGGCCGCGCATGCTGGGATTCGCCGACGCTCGCATCCCCGACTCCGCGCCCGGCCGGCCCCGGCTCTGCGACGCCCCGCTGGAGGAGGTAGCGGGGCTGATCGTCGAACACATCCGCGCCGTACGGCCACAGGTCGTCGTCACCCACGACGCCTACGGCCAGCTGACCGGCCACCCGGACCACCTCCGCACCCACCAGGCGGCGCTGCTGGCGTTCCACGCCGCGGGCCTGGAACACCTCTACCCGCAGGCCGGGGCTCCGTGGCAGCCCGACTCGCTGTACGCCGCGACGCATCCACATTCGGGGGTGGGCGAACTGGGTGCGCTGTTGACGCGGGTTGGCAAGAAGGTGCTCAGCGTGCCGGACGGACACGTCACCGAGACGGTCGACGTGAGCGACTGCACGGACCGGAAACTGGCCGCGATCTTGGCACACCGCAGCGAAGCCGCGCGGGAGCGGCCCCTTCCCGGAATCCTCTCCCGGCTTCCCGCAGCGGAGCGGGAGTCGATCATCGCGACGGAGTACTTCACCCTCCTCGGCAGGAAGCCGGCGCCGGGCGGGGCGGTCCTCCAGCAGTCACCGTGAGCTGCTGCCGAGGAGCTTGGTCATGGCCCGGTTGACTCGGGCGTCGCGTCCGGCGACGTAGGAGGGGCAGGGCAGGTAACCGGCCCGATGGTAGAGAGCGAGGGCGGCGGTGTTGCGCCGTCCGGTCTCCAGCATGATCCGCGTCGCGCCGCGGCTGGCAGCATGCCCTTCGAGACGTTGGAGGAGGTACCGGCCGATTCCGTGGCCGCGAGCTTCACCGGAGACGTACATGCGTTTGATCTCTGCAGTGTGCTCATCGAGGAGGCGTACGCCTCCGCACCCGACCGCCTCGTCGCCGACGTGGGCGATGAGGAACAGGCCGGCGGGCGGGTCAAAGTCCGCCTCGGGGGTGGCGTCCGGGTCGTCGGCGAAGCCGTACAACGTGTGCTGTTCGGCGCGGAGGGCCTGGGTCAGGCGCCGGGCGTCCGGGTGGTCGTAGTGCGCGGCGGTCACGGAGGGCGTCAGGCGTATCGCGGCCGGGGCGTCGGAGGCGGTGGGCACGAAGGTCATGAAGCCGATAGTGCCCTGTCGACGGCGGTGAGCGCACGGGCGCCGTCCGGTGCGCGCATGCGGGCGCCTGCTGAACGGCGGATCCGGCGCAGGAGGTTGCGGCAGCGGATGGACTGCACGTCGGGTACCCGGTCGGCGAGTTGCAGGAGGGTGGCTGCGGTGGCGTCGGGGTCGCGGGCGAGGAGGTGGGCGTGCGCGAGGTGGATGCCGTGCAGGAGGGCGGAGCGGGGGAATCCGCTGGTGGGGCCGTGGTCGGTGAGGGGGGACAGGAGCGTGGTCGCCTCGGCGAGCAGGCGCCTGGTGTGGGCGGGGTTGGTGGCGGCGAGTTCGACGAGGGCGTGGCCGGCCTCGGCGGAGACCTGTTCGGGGGTGAAGTAGTACAAGGAGGGCGGGTCGTCGTCGCGGCGGTGTTCCAGGAGGGTTCGGCAGCGGTCCGTGGCGTCCCGGAAGGCGCTGATGTCGCCGGCCGCGGCGTGGGCGGTGGCCATGCGGCCCCAGGCGCGGGCGCGGACGACGGGGCTGCTGCGGGCGGTGTGGTCGACGGCGGCTTCGGCGTAGCGCAGGGCAGCGGCGGGCTTGCCGGTCGCGGCGTGCTGGTAGGCCAGCATGCCTAAGACGTTGGCGACCGTGGTGGTGTCGCCGGCGGCTCTGGCGAGGCGGATCGCGAGGAGCTGGTAGCGCTGAGCGGCCGCGTTGAGGTCGGCGTCGAAGGCCATCCACCCGCTGAGCTGGGCCATGCCGCTGGCGGTGGCGAGGAGGCGGGTGCCGACGTCGGTGGTGTAGCTGCTGCTGCGGACCAGGTCGAGGACGCCGGCGAGTTCGATGCGCACGTACCGCTGGGACAGGGCTCCGCCTCCGGCGGTGTCGTCCAGGCGCCGCAGGCGGCCGAGGTGGCCTTCGAGGACGTCGACGAACGCGGGCAGGACCTGCTCCTGGGTGCCCGGTGCAGCGGTGCGCAGCGGGCTCTGTCGGGTGGCGTCCCAGACGGCGCTCAGGAGCTGGCTGTCGCCTGCCGGGTGGAGGATGGCCTGCTCTTGCGGTTCGGTAGCGGTCCATGCGGTGGCGGTGGCCAGGACGTCGGCGACCGAGCGGCGGCCGACGAGGTCGTCGGTGGCGGTCTTCTCGGCCGTCGCGCCGCCCGCAGCGGGCTCTCCCCAGAGGTCCGCGGCGTTGAAAGGTTCGCCGGTGGCCTCGGTGAGGACGGTGGCCGCGAGCCGGCGCACGGTCGCGGAGCGGGGCCTGGTGCCGTTGAGCCAGGCCCGGCCGGCAGTCAGGTGCAAGGTGGGCTGGCCGGCGGCTTCCAAGCGGGGGTTGAGGGCCCGGACGAGATCACGGGGTGTCCACCGGGCTGCCCGGAGGGCGGCGGCCAGGGCCTGGTTCGAGGGGGGCGCGGACGCCGACCCGGCGTCCGCCGACGTCGCGTCGCGGAGGGTCATCACGCCCGGACGCTACGTCAGATCTCCTGTGTGGGGCGCGAATTCTCGGCTTTTCTCGCTCTCGCCGCGAAATTCTCAACGTTCTCTCCGGTCCCCTCTGCCGCAGCCTCTTCGGGCGCTGTGTGCTGGTGAGCCCGCCGCCGGCCGACCGCGCCGACGGCTTGGCCGGCCAACATCTGGGCCGTTGCCGCCACCTGTCACGACGCGTACGGCCGCCTACCGACGGCCGGTGCGCGGGAGTTGGAGGACGCCATGCCGCACCGTTTCGAGCCGGCTCCGCAGCGCGAGCGAATCGCGGTGGCGCTCGCGGACTACGTTCGCGCGGGAGGGGCGCTGTCGGTGGCGGACGGCTCCGGCGTGATCGGGGAACTGGAGCAGCGGATCGAGAAGGTCCTGGGCCTGCCGGATCCGCTGTCGTTCTCCTCGGGCACCGCCGGGCTGCACGCGGCCTACCTCGCGCTGGACATGCCGCCCGGCTCGGAGGTGATCGGGCCGGTCACCACGTTCCACGCCTCGTTGAGTCCTGCGCTGCACGCCGGGCTCAACGCGGTGCTCGTCGACGTGGAGCCGGACACCGGGAACCTGTGCCCGGCGGCGCTGGAGGCGGCGATCACCCCGCTGACCCGGTGCGTGACGGTGACGCACTACCTGGGGCATCCCGCCGCGATGGAGGAGATCACCCGGATCTGCCGCGAACGGGATCTGCACCTGATCGAGGACATCAGCCACGCCTACCTTTCGATGCTGCACGGGCAGCGGGTGGGGACGTTCGGCGACATCTGCGTCGGCAGCATGCAGGACAGGAAGTCCTGGCCCGCCGGTGAGGGCGGCCTGTTCAGCGCCGCGCGCCCGCAGTGGCGCGAGCGGGCGCTGCTGGCCGGCCACTACCGCGGCCGCGCCCTGCTGCTGAAGGACCCGGAGCTGGCGGCGTTCGGGGAGACCGGGCTCGGGCTGAAGATGCGGATGCACCCGCTGGCCGCGGTGGTGGGCCTGGCCAACGCCGAGGACCTGGTGGAACGTCTGGCGGCCCGCCGCGCGCTGCTGGAGCGGCTGACCCGGGGCCTTCAGGGCCTGTCGGGGGTGCGGCCGCCTGTGGTGCGGCCCGGCGCCGGTATGGGGGGCTGGTTCTCCTACCGGCCGCAGATCCAGCCCGGCGAGCTGAAGCCGGGGGTGGACGTCAACGCCTACCTGCGGCGGCTGCAGGACGCCGGGGTTCCGGCGCACTACCCCTCGGTCGGCTCGCTGGCCGGCATGCCGCTGTTCACGCATCCGGTCCCGCTGCACGCGGCATCCGGCACCTGGCGGCCGCGGCGGTGCGGTCCCTTCCACGGCGAGAGCGCCTACAACGCGGGCCGGATCAGCGTGAGCGTCACCGACCAGGACACCGAGGAGACGATCGGCACCTACGCCGCCGCCTTCGCCGAGGCGTCGCATGCCCTGGCCCGGCCGGTGGCGACATGACCGCCCGGGCAGCCGTCCCCACCGTCCCCGCCGAGCCCGGCCGGGCGGGCCTCTTACTGCCGGCGCGACGGCGGCTGTTCGGCTGGTCGAGGGAGATGGCCGCGCAGCGCGGAGAGCTGGAGCGCGGCTGGACGGCGGCGCTCCAGGCCGGCGGCGCAATCAGCCCGCCGCCGGGTGTCGCGGCGGCGCAGCATCTGGCGGACGGCGGCGGGTTCCGCCTTCCGGCCGCACTGGAGAACCAACTTCCGGCAGCGGCGAGGGCGTTCTTCGACGACCGGGTGGTGCGCGGGGGTTGGGTGTATCTGCGGGGCTTCGGCTACTACACGGCCGACGCGCAGATGTACCTGCCCGGCCGCGCTCCGGCGCCGGGCCGGAGGTTCGCCACCGTCCAGCAGCGGTGGCCCCGGTACGCGGAGTTCGCCCGCCCGCTGGCGGAGACCGCGGCGCGGGAACCGGCCGGGTGGTACGCGTGGGTGGCGTGGCTGGCGTTCCTGGAATCGGCGGTGCAGGACGTGTGCACCGCGCGGTGGAGCGCCGCAGTCCTCGCCGACGACAGGGCGGCCGGGGTGCTGGACGAGGTCCTTCAGGGGCTCGGCGTGCTGCTGGCCGAGGCTGCCTGGAACCGGTGGCAGCCGCAGGGTTGCCCGGCCGGTCCGTGCGATCGGGCCACCTGGGCGGAGCGGGCGACCGCCCTGACCTCCGATGCCCGGATCCCGGAGATCCTGCGCGAGCTGGCGCGGGCACTTCAGGGGCCCCAGGTCGCGGCGGACGCGGTGCGCGCCGTGCGCGAGGGCGACGTGCTGTGGCAGATCGCCGCAGTCGCCCAGACCCGCTGGCCGGCGCTGGCCGCAGCACATCCGGGCGCGCCGGTGCTGCTGGTCAGCGAGGCCTTCGGCGCGATGGCCGCGGGCCCGGTGCTCGCCGGGATGCTGCCGGCCGGTCAGCGCGACCGGGTCCGCCTCGCGCTCACCCGGGGTTCGGTCCACGAGGAGGAGATGGCCCGGGTCTCGGGCACCGCGTGGCGCACCGGGCGCCTGGAGGCGGACGGGCAGGTGGTGGTGCACCTGGACGACAGCGTGTTCACCGGCCGCACCCACGCCGGACTGCGTCGGGCCCTGACCGGCGTCCCCGCCGCGGTGTACCTGGTACCGCTGACGCTGGACGTCGGCACGCCCTTCAACCACCCCGAGGAGATCACCGCGCTCGGCCGCGGGGTCGGCGAGCACCTGGCCGACCTCGAGACCGCCGTGCGCGCCGTGGGCGGGGCGCTGCCGCCCGCGCCAAGCCTGTGGGCGCGCCGCAAGGCGCCGGGGCCGCCCCTCGGCGCCGACGACGGTCCGGAGGAAGGCTCGTGGGAGGAGGCGTTCGAGCGGGTGGCGGGCGGCTCGGACCGGCTGATGGCACTGCTGTGGGACCGCTACGCCCCGGAGGTCCGCAATGCCTGACCGCCCGAACCCGCGCACCTCGGCCGAAGTGCCGATAGAGGACCTGGTGTTCACCGCCGGGGCCGGCCGCCGGGCCCGCATGGTGTCCTGGCTGGCCTACCAGCAGATGGCCGCCGACGTGGCCGGGCAGATCCGCCGCGCCCACCCCGGTGCGGTGACGCTGGTGGGCATCTTGCAGGGCGGGTGGATCACCGCCCAGTCCCTGGCCGACCTCCTGCCCGCCTCGACGGTGCTGGCCGCCGCCGCCCGCCGCCGCAGCGAGCGCACCGACGGCCTGGAGCTGCTCGCCGCGGCCGACGGGCTCCTTGCCCCCGGTACTCCCCCGCCGGGGCAGCCGCTGATCGTGGTGGACGAGGTCGTCGACTCCGGCCGAACCGCCCGATTCTTCCTCGACCACCTCGCCCCGTACGAACCGCAGTTGGCGTGCCTGGCGGCCTCGGACACCGCGGACCCAGCGCCGCACTTCACTGCCTGGTCCATGTCCGACCTGCCCTCGCTGGTCCTGCCCTGGCGGGTCCTGCGCGACGCCGACCAGACCGCCGGGTGCCTGCTGGCCGCCGGCCCCCTGACCACCGCCCAGCTCGACGAGAGGCTGCGTGACCTCGGCCATGACATCGACCCCGACCTCCTTGAGTCCCACCTCGACCATCTCGCCGCTCGTGACCGGCTCCACCGCGACGGGACCCTCTGGCGCCTTCCCGGCGGGCCGGACGCTCCCTGATCCCGCGACCGTCAGCGGCATCGAGCGGGTGGCCGCGTTCTACGACGCGGACCCCGAGCGGGAGTGGCAGCGCACCCGCTCCGGCCCCTACCACCGGCTGGAGACGGAGGTCATCCACCAGCAGGTCCTGGCCGGGCTGCGCCCGGGAAGCCGCATCCTCGACATCGGCTCGGGCCCCGGCGTCCACGCCCTGGAACTGGCCCGCCGCGGGCACATGGTCGCCCTGTCCGACCTGTCCGCGAACAGCCTGGACAGCGCCCGCGCCCGCTTCCGCCAGGCCGGTCTGGAAGGGCACCTGCTGGGCACGCAGCACGGCCCGGCGCAGCACCTGGTTCCGCCGTCGGGCCAGTTCGACGCGGTGCTGATGTTCGGCCCGCTCTACCACCTGCTCGACGACGCGGACGCCGTCGAGGCGGTGCGCCGGGCCGCGACCGCGCTGGCGCCGGGCGGCCGGTTCCACGCGATCTTCCTGACCCGCACCTCGGTCCTGCGGGACCTGCTCAAGCGCGGCCGGTTCACGGAGATGACCGCCCTGACCGGCGGCGGATACCTCGACCACGGCCGCTACGAGCCGCTGCCTGCGGTGTCGGCCGACGACTACATGCCGCCCACCCGCACCCACCGCCTCACCGAGGCCGAGGACCTGCTGGCCGCGGCCGGACTGGAGGTCACCGACCGGTACTCGCTGGAGGGCGTCGCGGCGTGGATGCGCCCGTACGTCGACCAGGCGGCCGCCGACCAGGAGGCGTTCACCGCGCTGAGCCGCGCGGTGCGGGAGACCACCCAGGCGGGCGAACTCCTCGAGGCGGGTGATCACTTCCTGCTGTCCGCCGCACCGGCCGGACTGCCGCGCCCGCGCCCCCGGACCCGCACCGGGGCGGGACGGGCGGACCTCGTCGGGCGCCACCGCGGCGTGCTGGCCGGCGCCGACGGCCGCATCACCTTCGCCCCGGCCCTCATCCGCCACGGCGGCCGCCGCCTGCTGGCCGTGACCACCGGCCCGGCCGACGCCCGTACCTACATCCCTCGGCAGTTGCCCGGCCGCGCCCCCGAGCCGTGGTACACCGGCGGCCGCAACCGCATCGTCCTCACTGCCCTGCCCGAGCCCGGCGGGCCGGTGTCCCTGGACGGTGCCCGGCCGCTGCCGGTCCCGGACGGCTGCGACGACGTCACCGGCGTGAGCCTGGTCGTCCACCAGGAGGCGCTGCACGCCTACTTCAGCGCCCGGCCCGACGGCGGGGCCTGGTCGATCTACCGCACCGTCAGCCGCGACGGCGGAACCACCTGGGCCGCCCCCCACCTCGCCCTCGCCCCCGCCGCCGAGGACGGGGCGAGCGACGGCGAGCACGTGCTGCTGCCGGCCGTGCTACACCGCGGCGGCGCCTGGTGGATGTGGTACGCCGGACGCGACGGCCACCACCGGCGCATCCACCTGGCCACCTCCACCGACGGCATCGTCTGGCAGCGCAACGGCGTCGTCGTCACCACCGGCCCGGCCGGCGCCCCGGACGCGTACGCCGCCGACTGCCCCGCCGTCGCCGCGAGTTCCGACGGCGGCCTGCTGATGGTCTACGGCGCCGGCACCTCCCGCTCGTTGGCGGCCGCGCACTCCCGCGACGGCCTGACCTGGCGGCCGCTGGGCGCCGTCCTGCACCGCGGCGGCCCCGGCAGCCCGGACTCCCGCTACGCCTTCTATCCCGCGCTGCTGCCCGAGGGAGGCGGCCGGATCCGGCTGCTGTACGCGGGCGAGGACGACCAGGCGCGCTGGACGGTGCTGGACGCCGGTGTGCTGGACGCCGCGCTGCTGGCCGAGCGTCCCGCTCCACTGCCGCTGACCGACGAGATCGCAGCCGCCGTCGACCGCGTCCGCGACGAGGTGCCCGCCCCGTACTGGGAGATCCCGGAGGACTGCCACGCCCCCGCGCCCGCCTACGCCTCCCCCGACGGGGCGCTGGCCCAGCTGCGGCCGAGCAGCACGCCGGTGTTCGCCGCCCGCACGACCGCGGGCACGGTCGTGGTCAAGCCCGGTCGCGGCCGGGCCTTCGCCGAACGGGAGCACACCGGTCTGCAGGCCCTCGCCCGGCATCTGCCCGTGCCTGCCACCGCGCTGCACTACCGCGGCGAGGACGCGACGCTGGTCTCCCAGGCCGTGGACGGCATCCCCCTGCGGGACCTGGCCGCCACCGACCCGGGGCGATTCCTGACGGTCCTGGGCGAGGTAGCCGCCCGGCTGGTCCACGGCGCCACCGCGACGCTGACCCCCCGCCGGGAGGACGACGTCGACCACTCGCTCCAGACCCCCGCGGTGCTGTCCGGCTGGGTGGAGGACCTCGCCCACCGGCTGCGGCCCTGGGCCGACCACACCCTTCACCTCAACGGCGCACCGACCCACCTCAGTTGCCGCTCCCTCATCCACCTCGCGCGCCGCTCCCTCACCCCGGCCGCCCCGGGCGGCTGGCTCGTCCACGCCACCGGCGACCTCCACCTGGGCAACGTCCTCGTCCACCCGACCGAGCCGCGCTGGTGGGTGATCGACGCCGAGTTCGCCGGCATGCACGACCTCGACCAGACACTGGCCAAGCTGGCCGGCTCCTGCCTGAAGCACACCGGCCTGCTCGCCGACGCCGCGGTCCGCGAACACCGCGGCGTCCTTCAGGTCACCTGCCCACTGGCCGAACCGTTGGGGGGACAGCTCCTCGAAACGACCTGGCTGCTGGACCGGTTCGACGGCCTGCCCCTGGACCGGGCCCGGATCCTCGGCCTGCTCATGCCGGACTTGTACTTCCGCCTCACCCGCGACGAGAACGCCCCCGCCGCCGCCGAGGGCCTGGCTGCCCTCGCGCTGGCCGCTCGGATGACCGGCCACGGAGCAGCCCAGTGACCCCCACCCCCCACCAGCCGCTCGTGCCGCCGATGCCCGCGGTCACCACCGTCCTGTTCGACATCGACAACACCCTGATCCCCACCCGCGCGATCTGGCAGCACGCCCTGGACACCGTCGCCACCCGACTCGCCGGCGCCCACCCCGGCGTGAGCGCGGCCGTCATCGCCTCCACCTACGTGCACACCTCCGACCGGCTGTGGGGCGACTACGACCGCGCCCTGGCCCCGCTCGGCTCGCACACCGCCGCCCGCCGCCACGTCTGGGAAACCGCCCTGCGCGAAGCCGGGATCGTACTGGACGAGCGGCAACTGGCCGCCCACGTCGACGACTTCGCCCACCGGCAGATGCGCGCGATCCGCACCGTCCCCGCCACCGTCGACGCCTTCCGGCGTCTCGCGGCGGTCTACCAGCTCGGCGTCGTCACCAACGGCGACGCCGACCAGCAGCACGCCAAGCTCGAACAGGCCGGCCTCGACCCGTTCTTCGAGACCGTGGTGTGCGCGCTGGGCAACGGCCACCGCAAGCCGCATCCCGCACCGTTCCACCGGGCCTGCGAGGACCTGGCCGTCCGGCCCGAGGAGTGCCTATACGTCGGCGACGAGTGGACCGCCGACATCGTCGGCGCCCGCGCCGCCGGACTGCACCCGGTCTGGATCACCCCCACCGGGCAACCCCCGCCCGGATCGGCACCGACCACCCGCTTCACCAGCCTCGCCTCCTGCCTGAGAGCGCTGTGCGACCACGCCGCGCGCCGGCCCATCCGCGAAACGGAGCCCACGTGACCACCACGACTACCACCCTCCCGCCCCCGCCCCGGGCGAACACGGCCCACCCCGCCTACCCCGCCCCGCCCGTCTCCGGGAGCGCCGTCGCCTGCGACCTGCTGGGCCTGGTCCGCATTCCCGCCGCCGAGCTGCACCTCGCGGCCAACGCCGGCCTGGACCCCGCCCTGCTGGACACCTTCCTCCCGGCCGCCGGCGGCCCCCGGCCCGCGGCGGGCGCCCGCAACATCCGGCTCAGCCGGGGCCCGGCCTACTACCAGCCCCGTACGGCGCTGCCGTCCTGGGCGGCGCTGGGCGAAGCCCTCGGCCGCCTGGACCACCGGGCGCCGGGGCAGGCCCCGGCACTGCGGCACGCGCTGCTCGACAACCTCCACAACCTCGCCGCCGCCGGCGCCTACACCCTGTGGCACGGCCTCACCGACCGCCCCAGCCTCACCGACGATCCGCGCCCGGCCGCGCTGGAACGCCTGCTGGAGACCGCCACCTCCACCGCTGCCGCGCTTCACGGCCACCGCGCCGCCGGCCCGTTCGCCCCGCACCCCGGCGACCTCGCACTGCTGCAGGCCCACGAGGCGGGCTGGCGGGCCTTCCGGGAGCTCGACAACCCGGTCAAGATCGGCAACGAGCTGCGCTTCCTCGCCGAGCACGTACTGGCACCCCGGCCCGACATCACCGCCGTCCTCGCCCCGCTGTACGGGTCGCTGTCCCTCGCGCTGGCCGCCCGGACCGTCCTTCCCGCTCTGCTCGGCCGGCCGGTCGACGTGCACCTGGTCCGCCTTGGGTTCCACGACCAGGGCAACGTCGCATACCTCGGCGCCAGCGGCACCGTCCGCCACCGCGCCACAGCCCCCCGCGCCTACCGCGACCGCCTGACCGCCGCGGCCCGCGACACGACCCTGCTGGTCATCGACGACAACGTGGGCTACGGCGACACGCTGCGCGCCAGCCGCCAGCTGGTCGAGCAGCTCGGCGGTCGGGCCGTCACCCGCAGCGTCGAATCCGCGTGGACCCTCTACCACCGCTCCGGCCGGCACGACATCGCCGACGCCGCCGACCTGCCGAGCCTGCGCCCCAACCTGCACCACAGCATCCAGACCCGCCTGACCGGACACCTGCTGCGCGGCGACACCGGCGCCTACCTGAGCGACGGAGCCCACCGTACGGCGGGCACGCTGCACCGGCAGATGGCCGCCAGCTTCGACCTCGCGGTGAGCACCGGCACCTGGACCACCGCCCAACTGGCCGCCATGCGGGCCGAACTCGCCCACGCCGCCTCCTGGAACGAACCGCCCGCCCCCCGCCCGGCCGCGCTCGCCGCCGCCTGAACCCGGAGGCGCCCACATGCCCACCACCCCCACCCCGGGGACCGCTGCGGCCACCCTGCCCACTGCCCTTCACGCCGGGCCGCCCGGCCCGTGGCGGGTGAACGTCGACGTCCGCCACGGCACGGTCACCTCCCTCCCCGGCCTGCCGCCGGGACGGCTGCTCGCCGACCTCCTCGACGACGACGTGCCCACCGCCGTCATCGACCTCGACCGCTCCACCGGCACCAGCACCAGCACCGCGCTGCTGGAGACGGCCGTGCGCCACCACCCCGGCCGGCTGTGGGCCGGCGGCCGACTGGCCCCGCGCGACCCGGCCGTCCGCCGCCTCCTAGACGCGGGCGCCGCCGGTGTCCTGCTCGGCTCCACCGGCCTGCTCCCCGACGGACGCCTCGACCCGCACGCCTGGCCGGACTTCACCACCCTCGCGGACGCCGGACAACTGATGCTGTCCCTCGACGCCGTGGACGGGCGGATCGTCACCGACGGCTTCACCCGCACCACCAACGTGGCGCTCACCGACGCCCTGGACGCCCTCCTCGACGCCACCGGCGGCACCCAGCCCGTCCTGATCACCGACGCCCGCGCGGCAACCCACCGCACCCCGCCCCCCTGGCAGGTCCTCGACCGCCTCGCGGGCCGCCACCCGCATGCCTTCCTCTGGTACGCCGGCGGCCTGTCCGGGTGGGCCGACCTGACGCGCCTGTGGCATGCCGGCTGGGGCGCCGTCGTCGGCCGCGCCTACCTCACCGCTCCCCGCGGTCTGCCCGACGCCGAAGGCCGCCTTCACCGCACCCCGCCTACGGAGAACCGGACATGACCCAGCCCGCCCCCGCGCCCGCCCCGACGCCCGACGGTGATCCGTGGTGGATCAGCAACTACCGCGGCACCGGCTACCTGGAGCGCTACGGCAGCCACGACGGCGCCACCACCCGACGTGACGTCGCCTTCCTCGCCGCCCGCCTCGCCCTGCAGACCGATCACACGATCCTCGACCTGTGCTGCGCTTTCGCCCGGCACACGGCCGAGCTGACCCGCCGCGGCTACACCCACACCACCGGCGTCGACCTGTCCCAGGACCTCCTCGACCACGCCGCCGCCACCGCCGCGGCGGACGGCGAGCGGATCAACCTGTTGCACGCGGACGTCCGCGGCCTTCCCCTGGACGACGGCTGCGCCGACGCCGTCCTGCTCCTGTTCAACTCCTTCGGCTTCCTCGACACCACCGACGAGGACCTCGGGGTCCTGCGCGAAGCCTTCCGTGTCCTGCGCCCCGGCGGCCGCATGGCCATGGACCACTTCACCCCGCACCCCGACACCACCGGCATGGGAACCCGCACCGTCCGCGGCGATCACGCCGAAACCACCCAGCAGGTCACCTGGGACCCCGCCACGCGCAGACTCAATCGGCACACCACCACCGCCTACGACGACGGCACCACGGACACCAGCCACAGCTCGGTCCGCCTCTACACCCCTGCGGAGCTGACCGAGTTGCTGCACGCGGCCGGCTTTGTCGTCGACGAGCAGTTCGGCGGCTACGACGCCCGCCCCCTCACCGCCGACAGCAGCCGCCACCTGGTGACCGCGCACCGGCCCTGACCCGCCGTACGCCCGGGTCGGCCGTGCGGCGCCGGAAAACAAAGCCGGGCCCGACCGCGTTCAGCGGCCGGGCCCGGCGTCGTTTCCGGGAGGGAGCGTGCTCAGACCAGGCGGACCGGGAGCCCGTACCGCTTGGCGAGCTCGGCCTTGATCTCCGCGACCGGGACGGTGCGCTCCATGCGCGGCGAGTACAGCAGCGAGCTGACGATCGCCGCTGACGCGCCCGCTTCGGTGAACGCCGCCGCCGCGTGCTCGGCTGAACCGGCGCCGCCGGAGGCGATCACCGGCAGGTTGACCGCCTCGGCGATCTGGCGGGTGATCTCCAGGTCGTAGCCCTCGTGTGTGCCGTCCTGGTCGATGGAGTTGACGCAGATCTCCCCGGCCCCCAGCTCCTCGCCACGGCGCGCCCACACGATGGCGTCCATGCCGGTGGCCTGCCGGGCCCCGTCGATGAACACCTCGTACCCGCTGGGGATCTCGGCCGTGACCGGGACGCGCTTGACCTGCATGGACTGCACGATGCACTGGCGGCCGAACTCGGCCGACCCCTCGGTGATGATCGTGGGATTGCGCACCGCCATCGAGTCCAGGCTGATCTTCTCCGCGCCGGCGGCAAGCACCGCGTGCATGTCCTCCAGCGACCGGATCCCGCCGCCCACCGTCAGCGGCACGAACACCGTCTCGGCGACCTTGCGGATCGTGGCCAGGTCCGCCTGGCGGCGCTGCGCGCTGGCGAGGATGTCGTAGAAGATGATCTCGTCGATGCCGTCCGCGTACACCGACGCGGCGACCTCGGCGGCGTCGCCGACGTCGATGTTGTCCTCGAAGCGGCGGGCCTTGGTGACCCGGCCGTCGATGATGTCGAAGCAGGCGATGAGCCGGGTGGTCAGCCCGGTCGCGACGTTCAGGCCGGGCACAGCTCCTCCTGCGGGGTCTTGGCGAACCGCTCGAGGAGGTCCAGCCCCAGCGGGCCGGACTTCTCGGTGTGGAACTGCGTGGCCATGATGTTGCCGCGTGCGACGGCAGAGGTGAACGGCAGGCCGTACTCCGTAGTGGCCGCGATGTCCCCTGTGTCTGAGGGGTCGGCGTAGTAGCTGTTCACGAAGTAGAAGTGACCCGCTTCCGGCAGGCCGGCCAGGAAGGGATGGGTCGAGGTGCGGTGTACCTGGTTCCAGCCCATCTGCGGCACCCGCACGTCGGCGGCGTTGAAGGCCCGTACGGTCCCGGGCAGCCAGCCCAGGCATGTCGCGTCCTGTTCCTCGCTTGTCTCGAAGAGGACCTGCAGGCCCACGCAGATGCCCAGGAACGGGGTGCGGCCTTCGATAACCCGGGCGTGAAGCGCCTCGGGCCATCCGGCTTCGGACAGGTAGGTCATCGTGGTCCCGGCTGATCCGACGCCAGGAAGGATGATCCGGTCGATGCCGTCGAGTTGCGTGGGCGAGGTGAGCAGACGGTTCGGCACACCGAGGAAGTTCAGCGCGTGGACCACGCTCTGGCTGTTTCCGGTGCGGTAGTCGATCACGCCGACCACGGGTCGGTCGTCCTGCATGAACGCCTCAATCTAAGGGCCGCCGAAGGCGCCCCGGTTGAAGTAGCTGGCCGCCGTCACATAGCGGCAAGGGTCACTGTGAGTCTATCGGCGGCCACTAGCCGATGCGGCTTGTTCCGCTCCGGCTCTGCGAGTCAGGGCAAAGAACTGCCCGCTTCCCCGCGCCCCAGGATCTCCTGCGCTTCAGCTGACGGAGCTGCTCTGGATGTCCGGCACCTGGGGCAGCCAGCGCACGGAGCTGTCGCGGAAGGACTGGTTGACGGGGACGAGATCGTCACCGGTGGTGTCGTCCAGGGCCGGAACGACGATGCCAATCTCCGGGATGTCGCTGTCGATCGCCGCGAGACGGCTTCCGCAGTTGGGGCAGAAGCCGCGCTGGGCCTCGCCCTCGAACGTCTCGAACCAGGTCGGCTCGATCCCGTTGGTCCAGCTGACGTCCTCGGGGGCGAAGCCGGCCCACCACATCATCGGGCCGCCGCCGAGCTTCTGGCAGTGCGGACAACTGCATGTGTGGGGATAGACCGCCAGTCCTCTGACGATGAAGCGGATCTTGCCGCACAGACAGCCGCCGGAGCGCTCCTGGACTGCTGCGACGAGGTCGGGGGTGGCGTTCATCTGTTCATCTCCGCGACAGATTGGGGAAGTTGAGCCCGCCAGTGTGCCAGCCTCCTCTTGAACCTGTGGTTGTTGCCGAGAGCTTGCGGCGAGGTCCGCGCGCAAGCGCTCGCCCGCTTCCCGGCCGCCTTATACCTGGTCACCAGCTGCCCACCCCTAAATTCCGCAGGGGGCCAGCACGGCAGCACCGCCAGAGCGCCGGGATGGAGTCCGCCGATGAGTGGTCAGGTTCCCCAGAATGGGCTATCGACAGCCTGCTTCGGTCATCTCTGGGCACGCAGGGGTTCAGAGGAGAACGCCGCTGCGTTCGGCGAGACAGCGCAGTTCCGTTGATGTCGGGCCAGAGGCCAACAGGCTGGAGATCAAGGACTTCGTCGCCGGACGGGCGTGGGTCTCCTGCGGAGCGCAGCGCTCAGCGGCGAGCAGTGTGCGGACGCAGTCGCTGCGGCGGCCGAGACGGTCGTAGGTGACGGCGATGTCGCAGAGTGTGCGAGAGCGGCGTTCGACGCTGGGCAGCGCCTTCAGTGAAATCGCGCGAGCGGCGTCGAGCGCGGCCTGGGGATCGCCTGCGTGGTTCTCGGCGCTGATTTTGTGGAGTTGCACGGTGAGGGGGCTGAAGCCGCCCCCGTGGTCGCGCAGCATGGTGGCTCCGCCGAGTTCTTTGGCGAGGGCGGCGGCTTCGTCGGTCAGCTCTCGCATTCCGTCCCGATCGCCTCGGCGCGCGAGGGTGTACGACGCGCTCTGGACCAGGAGCCCGCGCACCGCGGTGCCGGCTCGTCCGATGCCGCGCAGATCCGGGTTATCAGCGGCTGAGAGCGCGATCGACAGTGCCTGGTCATGCCATCCCGCCCTTCTGGCGAGCACGGCCACCTGCCGGGCGGATTCAGCGACCGCGAGGACGTCTCCTGCTGCCTCGGCGAGTTGCCGCGCGCGGTCGACGGCCATCCAGCCGAGCTGTTGCTCGTCCATCTTCACGAGCATGCGGGTGGCCAGCAGATAGCTCTTGGCTAGGAGGGCGGACTGCTCTGTGTCGTGGCTACCGGTGGAAGGCGCGTGGCCGGCGCGGATGAGGCGAGGCAAGCGCACAGCGAGGGACGCGTAGCGGCAGGCGTCGAAGTCGGCGAGCGCGTGGGTGAAGTCGGTGGAGAGCGCCTCGGACGACGGCACGGGCGTGGCCGCGCCCAGTCCGAGCATCGCGTCCCGGAGCCGGGCGACGAGCAACTCGCCGAGCAGGGCCTCATCGGCCTGCGCGGTTCCGCTCCCGAGCAAGGGGGCAGTGGCTGTTGCCGCCAGGCCCGCGAGCAACTTCCGTCGGTGCACTGGATCTTCACCGTCCTCCCGCCCGGGTGTACCTACTCTAGGGGCGGAGAGCCGGGAGAAGGCCTCTCACAGCCCCCAATGCCTAGACCTCATCCGGGTTCCCCGCTGCGCGCAAGGTCGTCCAGCTACCGTTCATCCCGCTCGGCTCCGGCCTGCCGGCCCTGCGCGGTCGGAGTCAGCGGTCGGGGTTTTGACGCCGGAGGAACTCCCGGGCTCCGCGAAGGCGGGTGGCCAGGCCTTTCTGGGTGACGCGGCTGTCGAGGCGGACACAAAGTCCGCCGGGGAGGCCGCTGTCGGCGCGGCGGCCGGTCGGCAGCAGTGATGGGTCAAGGCCGTCCCGCTGCGCGATGAGGGTGCCGAGTTCGTGGCGGGTGACGGCGTCCGGGCCGGTGAGGTGAAAGACGCCGGCCGCGTCGGACAGGGTGAGCTCCCACAGTGCGGCGGCCAGGTCGTGGACGTGGACTGGGCATCGGACATCGTCGGTGAACAGGGCCCCGTCGCGCGTGCCGGCGGCCAGGGCGTGCACCATGCGTTCGTGCTCGGACCGGCCATCGCCGATGATCAGGGAGGTCCGTGCGACGACGGCGCCCGTGCTCAGGAGCCGCACGGCCGTTTCGGCCGCCGCCTTCGCGGCCCCGTACGGTGTTACCGGGTCGGGTAGACAGGTCTCGTCGTAGAGGCCTTCGCGGCGGCCGGAGAAGACGGCGTCACTCG
This sequence comes from Streptomyces sp. NBC_01426, assembly GCF_036231985.1. Taxonomy (GTDB): domain Bacteria; phylum Actinomycetota; class Actinomycetes; order Streptomycetales; family Streptomycetaceae; genus Streptomyces. The sequence goes on along the minus strand of NZ_CP109502.1, from coordinate 85,147 downwards.
ACACGTGGACCAGTCGGATGTCCCGTTGCGCCGCGGCTTGGGCCAGGCGCATCCCTCCCTCGGCCGTGACTTCCCACTCGGCTCCGCCGCTGCTCGCGTTGATGACCGCCGTGGGGCTGACGGCATCCAGGACCTCCTGGAGATTCGCCGAGTTGCGCAGGTCGAGGCGGTGCCACGCGCCGGCGCCCTTGCCGGGGTGCGAGTGGAAGGTGGCGGCCGTCTCCATGCCTGCTGAATGTCCCTGGCGGGCCAGCTCAACGCCCAGGAACCCGCTGCCGCCCACAATCAGTACCGTCACGCCTACCCACGCTAGGACTGCAAGGTGCGTCCTGGGGCGCAACCGTCTGAAGTGTGTGGTCAGCGTCCAGCCTTTGTCAGCCCAGGGCTGTGTCGAAGGTCTTGCGGTTGGCCGATGTGTAGGCGTGCTCTTGCTCGGACCACCGGATGCGCCCGGTGATCGTGGAGTCGTCGGCAACGTGCGGAAACGGGCCTGCGAGCTGGCTGTGCCACCACCTGGCGTTGCGGGCCTGGCGGTCGAGCGCGGCATCAACGAGGCGGGAGCGGGAGGTGGCGTCGAGCCCGTACGCGTCGGCGAGGACACGTACCTGTGCGGCCTGGATGGTGGCGGGCGGAGCGGTGGGCTTGGAGGAGATGCACCAGGTCCACGCCATGTAGCCGAGGTCTTCGAGGGGATCGCCGGGGGCGGCGGTGTCGAAGTCGATGAAGGCGGTCGGGATGTCGTCGGTGAAGACCGTGTTGTTCGGCCCCGGGTCGTGGTGGCAGACCACGGCATGCCGTCCGGTCAGGCGACTGCTTCGGGTGGCGTCGTGGAAGGAGCGGAGCAGGGTGCCGGCCGCGGCCACCTGGGGGTCGGTCCAGCGCTGGAATCGGGCGGGCACCCAGCCGGGGAGGTAACTGAGGATTTCGCGGCCGGCTGTGTCGAACCCGAGGTGGCGCGGAGCGCCGGTGAAGCCCTCTCGCTGGAGGTCCCAAAGCAGCTCGGCGACGAACGATGACGACGCGGTGGCTGGCCGCCGGACGGTGCGCCCGACCCTGACCACGCCGAGGGTGATACGTCCGCCGGACAATGGCACTTCGTTCTCCATGGCTTCATCCTGGCCTCGTTCGTGCACCGGACGCTTAGCCAACCCTGCACGCGCAGGCCATCGGTCAAGTTCAGCGGCAAACGGTCAAGGTCCGGTGTCCGGACACGCGCACCGCATCGGTGACGCAGCCGGATGACGCTGCACCGTTCTCTCCCACGGTGGTGTTGACCTGTGCATCTACCATCCGGGCGCTGGTCGGCGGACGCTGATGACGCTCTGGCGCGCCATGTCTCTCCTTCCTTCCCCCTCTTTCGTTCAGAGAGATGGGGCGGGAGAGCGTCATTGCGTCATGGGGTTGCTGGTCGGAGGGAAGCGTTGCAGGTCGTGGCAGGTCCGGGCGGGGTGCCGGGTGCGTCATGGGCAGCGTCAGCACGGCGTCATCTCTTCGCGGGCGAGGCAGTCCCCCGGCGACTCGTCGGCCGTCGACACGGGAGCTGTCCGGCTCGCAGCCGCCCCGACGGACAGACCGGCGACCCAGGAGGCGCTTTCGGTCCGCGGGCCGGTCTCCCGCGGGTGTCCGGGGCATGCTGAAGGCCCGCGCGTGGCGGGCGCCGCGGCGGGTTCGGTGACAGGTATAGGGGCTGTTTCGCGGCTGGGCGGGAGTCTGGGGTCAGGCCGGCGGTCCGGAGTCCGGTTGAAGGGTGATGAGAAAGCCTCGGGTGGCGCTGGTCCGGGGCAACTTGCGGATGTCGATACCGCGTTGGCGCAGGGCCGGTGCGAGGGAAGTGAGGCGGGCGGAGAGCAGGGCGGTGGTCTTGGGCCAGGTGTCGGGGATGGGGCCGGGTGGTCGCAGGACCTCGTCGATCTGGCCGGTGGTGGCCTGCCACTTGGTGCTGCCGGAGGTGGCGGACCAGCGGGTGAGGGCGGTGGCGACCGGGTCGGCGTCGATGACGTCGTCGGTGACCGCCTCCTGGGAACCGGTGTAGGTGGACAGAGTGTCCCAGCCGGTCACCGCATCCAGCGCCCACAGCAGTTCGGCCCAGTCGGCCATCCGCGGCTTCTGGTCGAGCTGGTCGGCCGCGTCGGGCAGGCGCGCCCACACCGCGGCCGCCAGGTCGAGCAGGCCGCCGAGGATGCGGCCGTGGGCGGCGCGGTAGCGATGCCACAGGTCGCGCTCGCTGCGCCGGGCCTTGGGGTCGATGGCCTCCAGGGTGAAAGGCAGCAGCCGTTCGGCGAGGTCGGGTTGGAGAGCGCCGACGTCGATGCCGGTCAGCACGACGGGACGCTGGTAGGCCCAGGAGGCGACGTCGTCGTCGGTGTACATCTCGCGTTTGGCGACGGAGGCCCCGGTGACGGTGCGGCACAGGAAGTCCGACAGCCACTGGGGAATGCCATGGATGTTGTCCAGGCCCATGGTCCAGCCGGCCGACGCGGCGACCGCGCCGTCGTCCTCGGAGCGCGGGACGTTGCGGACCTCGGCGCGGATTCCGTCGAGTACCCGCAGCAGCTGCCGGGCGGAGGTGGTCTTCGCTGTGCCGCGTTCACCGTTGAAGTACGCGACGGGGCGGGGCATGTCGGGTCTGAGCCCGGCCAGCAGCCAGGCGACGGCCATCCGCCAGGATGGCTCGGCCAGCGCGGACAGCTCGCGCAGCAGCCCCAGTCCACCCTGCCAGCCGCCCGGGTCGCGCTGGGGCATCGGGAGTTCGCCCGTCAGCCGGGTGCGCCGCCACAGCGGGCCCTCGCCGATGGACGGGGTGGTCACTGACCAGGTGTCCGGCTCGATCAGCACGCTGAGTCCGTCGGAGCGGCCCAGGTCGAGCCAGGTCGCCTGGTCGTCGGCCAGGTCGGGGGCGATCCGCAGGCAGACCGGCTGTTCCTCGGCGTCCAGGGCGAGGGCGTCCATGGAGGCGATCGCGTCGGTCAGACACCCCTGGGACGGGGACCGGCCGGTGCGCAGGACATAGGCACGGTTGAGGAGTTGACGCAGCGAGCCGGTGCCGCCGAAGCCGCCGGCAGCCCGCAGCGGGCGGGCGATCGGCGGCCCGTCGAGGGGGACGGCGTACGCGGTCTGGTCGTGGCGCACCAGCTGGTACTCGTCCATGCCCAGGTGCAGCAGGATGTCGGCCTGCGACAACTTCGGCCCCCGCTCGGCGGGCCGCTCCTGCCCGTCCGCGCCGGCCTGTTCGGCGGGTTGGGGCTCTCGGGCCGGGGAGGGCAGCGCGGCGCGGGAGGTGAGGGGGTGGTTCATGACCGTGCTCCCGGGCTCGGGACGGTGCGCGGCGAGCGCATGCCCGCCTGAAGTGCGCGGCGGAGGGTGGACTGCGCTTTGGCCTCGCCGGGGTCGACCCCGGCCTGTGCGGCGGCGTCGGTGAGCGCCTGGTGGACCTGGTCGTGCTCCAGCAGCCCGGCCCCGACCAGCTGACCGAGCCGAAACCCGGCGCGGTTGAGAGTGTCGTTGCGGCCTGCGCGGGCCGACGCCACGGCCTCGAGCTCGCCGCGCAGCGCCGCGGCGGCGTACGCGGAGGCGTCCCCCGGGCCGTGCTCGCGGGCGGGGCGTGGAAGCCGGACTCGGTGGGGCGGGCCGGCGGCTGGGTCGCGGTGGCGCAGTCCGACGCGGCCCAGCTCCAGCGCGACCCAGCGCGGCAGCCGCGCCGGCCGGTCCTGGTGGCCGACCATCCGGTAGCGGCCGGCCGCGGTGACGGTGCCGGGAGCGACCGCGGTGGACCAGCCGGCCCGTACGTCGACCTGCCAGCCGAGCCGGCCCGCGCCCTGCACGTACCGGCTCGTGTCCCCGGAGCGGTACCACAGGTGAATCCCGCCGGACGGGGTCTGCACGGTCAGCGTCGCCGGGGCCTCCAGCAAGCTGCCCGCCCGCCGCACCCGGCACAGCAGCTCCAGCACGTCCGCCCCGGTCAGCACCCGGTCCAGCTCCGTGTCCGGGTGCTGCGTCAAGTCGACGCCCGGCAGCAACAGCGCCTGATCCGGCGGTGGACGGTCGTGGTCGTCGAGGTCGAGCACCACCAGGCCGGACGGCCCCGTGGCCACGCCGACGCCGAAGTCTTGGCCGCGCCACCAGCGGTGGATCAGCTCCCGCTCCCGCGTCGCCGCGCGCACCCCATGGCAGTACCGCCCGGCCTCCCGGCACGCGCACCCGTCCGCATCGGGGAATCCGCACGCCGGGCGCGCTCCGGTCGACGGCGGGCGGCACCGGCGGCAGTTGCCCGCCGGACGCTTCGACCCGGGCAGCAGCGGATGCACCCACCACCCCCGCTCAGCGCACCGCAGGGCCAGCTCCAGTCCTCCGATCACGCGGCGCTCACCGCCTCCCGGCACTCGCCCGCCGCCGGCCGCGGCACGCGGATCTCGTCGTCGAGTGGACGCGCCGCCAGTTCGACCATCCGCTGCCGCCATCCGCCGACCTCCTCGGAAGCCGACGGCCGATCCACAGCCCTGACCTGGCTGAGCCGCTGGGCGAGAAGGAGCTCCGCGCAGCGCTGTCGGGCCTGCTCGGACACCGCACGGGCCTGCAGCTCACTGCTGCGCCGCGCCCGCTCGATGCCGAAGACCCGTTCGGCCTCAGCCTGGGCCTCCGCCGACTCCAGCAGAGCGTCCACCGCGCGGGCCCGCTCCTGTCGCAGCAGCTCCTCGGCCAGGTTCCGCGCCTCCCAGGCCACCGCGGCCTCCGGCATCCCCTCGCGCCGCAACCGTCCCGTCACCCGGTCGACTTCGCCCTCCAGCCGAACCCGGTGCGCAGCCAGCCGGCCCGCCACCACGCCCAGATCCATCACCGGCCCCATCACGGCGGCCGCGACCTGCGCCGCCTGCTCCACAGCCGTACGGACCGTGCGGTTGTACGAGCACACTGGGCACAGGCCAGCGGCCTCCGGGACCCCGCACTCCTCACACGCCCGTGCCGCCAACTCCGCCTTCGCCACCTCGAGTTCCTCGCGCTGCTGAGCCCAGGCCACCTCGCGGCGTGCCCGCTCCGCCACGGCACGCTCGCGCCGTACGGCGTCCCGCGCGGCCCGCAGGGCGACCTCCCGGCTCAGCCGCCGCTCGACCTCCGCCTTGGCCTCGGTTGGCGCCAGGCGGGGCAGTTCGGCGGCCACGGCCTGGACGACCTGGTGCCGCAGGGACCGCCGGTCCCCGATCAGCAGCTCGCAACTCGGGCACACCAGACCGGTGTCCATCCGCACCTGGTCGTCGCACGCCGTCGCGTAGCACTCCGCCCGCTGCGGCAGGCCCCGCGACAGCAGCCAGCCGACTGGCTCGCGCACCCGTTCACCGTGCTGAGCAGCAAGCCGCCGCTCCAGCCGCTCGGCGAGCACCACCGGCGCCTGCTCCGAGCCCACGATCCCGGCCAGCCGCTGCAACTCGGCCTTGAGCGCCAGCCGCACCCGGGTACGCCCGCCGGCATGCCCGATCCGGGCCCACTCCAGCCGCACCGGGTCCAGCACCCGCTCCAGCCCCCGCGGCAACGACCACCGCAATCGGACCGGCTTCGCGACGACCGGCCCAGGAGCTGTCTGCTCTACCCCCGCTCGATCCGGCTGCTGTTCCCCGCGAAGCGGGCCACCCCGGCCGCCCGGCTCGTCGACCACGCCGATCCTGCCTGCGCCGGATTCGATCTCGCGCCCGTCCGCGCGCTCCGGCAACGGTGGGAACCCCAACTCGGCTTCGCCGGAAAAGCGAGACGAAGCAGCACCAGAACCACCTTGAGTAACCACCGGTGCGTGGCCAGCGTGGAGGTCTGCAGAAGCCGACGGGTCGGCTTGCTCGCGAGGACCCGCACTGACCTGGGCATTTACCGAATCCCTGGCCGACTGATCCCCGGATGCACAAGTTGAGGCGGCGGAGGCGGCCGACAGGAGGTCTTCCAGGCTCTCCTGAGCCCACCCATCACCGGCCAACACCATTTCGTCCCCGGGAGATTCAGTCCCTGCGCACCGTGGACACGGTCCACCCTCCTGCGACGGTTCATCCGCCAACACGAAAGAATGGCTGGCAGACTCCGTTGGCGATACCTTGCGCAGCCGCGCATGAGCGGCTGCGACCGCTGGCACCCGAAGGCGACCGCCATCAGCGCGCTCCTCCCCCTCCAACTGGAGGTCCCCGGCGGCCACCAAGCGGTCGACCGCAGCTGCTGCGACATCGACCTCGCAACCCATCAGGCGAGCCACCGTCACATCGGCTCGCCTGATTCCCTGAGCTACCCGACCGGGGGCCATCCGTACGCGACCGTCGGCTCGGGCCTCCAGGCACAGCAGCACCATGGCCAGACGGTCCGTCGCTGCGCCCCTTTCGCGCCGCGACGCCATGAACCCAGCCGAGGTGGCGGGCTTGTCCTTCGGTGTCCATCCCGGGCATGTCACGGCCTCGCAGAACCGCAACAGTGTCGCCAGCTCCCGCTTGGTCAGCGTCCCGAGCGGCGCCCCACCAGCAGCAGCGCGCGCTTCCCGCAGCGGAAGAAGTTCAAAGCGTAGGGCGACAGTCCGCCCCTCCTCGGACCGCTTCGGCGCGCACAAGATGGAACCCGACTTCTTCGCGTCCGGCACCAACGTGTGCCCAACGTGCGAGACCGAGCATCCCAGCCAGCCACCAACGTCACGAGCCGTCATATCTACGACGGCAGACATCAAGGGAGCTTTCGCCAACAGGACCACGGCGGTCAGCTTGACGAGGGGACTTTGCCCAGCCAGGCGGGAGTCGTGAAGCAGCTCCCGAACTGCGGAGGCAAGAGCCGTACGCATCGCTGGAGATAGCAGAAGAGGCTCATTGGCCTGCCGCTCATCAGCGAGGTTGTCGGGCGAGTGTGGGGCCGGGGCGCGCCGCGTCGTTTCGGCGTTGGGCACGACTGAACCAGCCCTCGGACGGGTAGCTATGATCTGCTCCTGTCGAGGAGGTAGGAGAACAACGGCCATCGCGGACCGGCGCTGCCTGGGGAGGTAGAGGAGCCGATCACGTGACGGTGTGGAGTTTGGAATTTGAGTAGTGCCTAACCTCCTCGACAGATTTGGCCCGGGTCCTGCACCCGGGCCATTCGCGTCAGGGGGTAAGTTCGTGCGTCCCCTGAGTGCGAGTCATAAGCCGCTGCTAGCGGGCAGAGCCAGCTACCTCGTTGGTCGGCCGCTTCGATGGAAGTTCCGTGAACCAGAGGCCCAGCGGCGCGTAGTAGAAGGGCTCCGAAGCGAGCTTGAAGAGGGCGGAGCAGTAGGGCCCCGGGCCCGTGGCCAGCTCACATCCGGTTTGGTGTACGAACAGGCCCGTGTCTGGCTGGACTTCGTCCGGCAGGGCAGCCCGCGCAGTCTCGATCGTTATTGACTCCCAGACCCGTAGCCCCTGGTCCTTGTTTGCCGGCCGACGTTCTTCCGGCCAGACGAGGCGCTTCAACGCGCCGTAGAGCCGGACCAGAACGATGTCCGACTCGACGATGTGGTGGGCGTCGATCACGCCCTCGTCAGCCGCGTCTCGCGCCACCTTGGGCAGAACATGGGCCTCTTGTGCCAGGGCTCTGAGTGACCATCCGCCCGGGGCAGTCCTCATCAATCCATCCTCACTTTCCGTTAGCGGCATCCTACCCCGTGATCGCCAGCATTTTGGTAATGACAGAACCACCGGGTGTCGCATCGTCGTACTTTCCCATGGCTTGATGGTCCATCAAAAAGCCCGAAATTTAGGGCAAATCATCCCAATCAACTGTCCTGGTCGCGGTAGTGACAGGAGCAGAGAGGGATGCCGGTGAGCGTGACAGTGTCACGGTGCGAAGTTCCGCCCTTGGGTGAGTCGGGCGGCCCCTGCGGCGGTAGGCGCGCAACGTCGTGCGTATGGGTGCGTGTTGGGGTGTGTGCGTGAAAGTGGGTGAATATGTGAATCAACATGTAGTTGAAGGGCCCGGCCGCATCGGCCGGGCCCTTCAACTACGCGCTGATCCCTACCGGACTGAGGGGAATGGGCCTTCCTCGTCCACCTCGTCAAGGAAGCGATCGACGGCTGCGGAGACGACGTCGAGGATGATTCCTCCGCTCCCGGCACCCCGTTGGCCACGCATCGTGCGCTTGAGTCCTTTGAGGAACTCGGACATGTCCGGGGAAACACCGGCTTGAATGCTCACGCCCGGCGGGTGCTCGCCTGACCACCTCTCGATCAGCCACTCGTTGGCGAGCGACGCGAGCTCCTCAGGGCTCAGCTCGCTGATCTTTCGCAGAGCCGCATCGAGATAGTGGCCGGGCATGAGGTTGCGCTTCGAGCTTGCTGCGTCGTCGTCAGCCTTGTCCAGGAGCCGGGCCTTGGTCTCGCCCTCGATACGGCCAGACCAAGTCACCCAGTTTCGTTCAGTGCGGTGCTTGATGAACGACTGAAGGACGGTAGCTTGAACGGGCCCCGGGCTGCCTGCCTTCTTTCGCCTCGGCCTTAGAGTCGGCTCCGCCGAGGCAGCGGAAAACCCTGGCCCGTCATTGCGGCGTTGCCGTGTGGCCGGCCGACTGGGGGGAGTGCCCTCTTCTGTAGAGATTGCCTCTGGAGCGGCCGACGCGGGCGCCTCGACGATGGGCCGGTCGGTTCCCTTCTCCTGTTCGGCCAGCTGCGCCCCCGGCGGTTCTTCCGCCTCTGCGCCAGCAGCTTGGTTGGGAAGGGACACCGCGTTGGAGGCGTCATCTGGAGGCACGGTGCGGGTGGCTTCTACTGCCGCCTCCTCCCCCGCAGGAGGTTCGTCGATTTTGACAGCCCGCAGTTCGCGAGCAGGTTCCTCATCTGCGGGGGCCGGCGGCTCGGGTGCTGGCGGAAGCGAGGCGGTCGGCTCGGAGCTGCCACGGCGTTCAGATTCGGCTGCGTCGTCGCCAAGGAAGCCACCCTCGGTGGCATCGTTGCCTACGTGCTCGATGGCGGAGAAATCGAAAGATCGGGATTTCCCTCTCCTCCGCTTCGGGCTCGCTCCAGCCTCGGCCGGCCGCTTCCCTGTGCCTTCCTGTGCCTCCACCTGGTCGTCAGGAACGGTGCTCACGTCGTCGAGCCCTTCATACGAGCGAGGATCTCGACGGTGAGGTCCTCGTACCAGCCGCTTGCCGCATAGCTCGGTTCATCAATCACGATGGGTCGGCTGATTCCATACGAAGCAGAGATCTGCGGGCTCGTTCGGATCTGCTTGCTGAAGGGCGCGAGCTCGTGCTTCTGGAGGTATGTGTCGACAGCGTCAGCCTCATCGGTTCGCTTGGAAGGCGGCTGTGCCTCGTTGATCACCGTGCCGAGGAAGACAGGCTGACACTTTCCCTCGGTCCTCTCGGGGACCTTCGCAACGTTGTTCCGTACCACGCGGGCTCCATCGGCGGTTGCCAGGCGCGGGTTGCACACGGCGATGACGAAGTCGCCGGCGGCAAGAGCTACCGAGGACAGAGCGTCCGCGGAGGGTGGGGTGTCGACGAGGATGAAGTCGAACTCGTCCTCCACCGTCACGAGCAGCTCTCTAAGACTGGAGATGGCCTCCCAGCCGCGCTTCGCTACCTCGGTTCGGGCACGGTCGGTGACGTTCATGACCGACCCGATGACGCTCAGGGTCCCAGGCTTCTCGAAGTCCTTGAGGAGCACGCTTCGGTCGACCATGCGGCTGTGCAGTGGCGGCATCGCTCCGAGGTCGTCGGAGTCGAGGGCGTCGATGTAGTCGATCAGCGCGCTGCCGATGTCCTGCGGCTTGCGGGCGAACGCGCCAAGGGAAACGCCGAGCTGGCCCTGGAGTTCAAGGTCGATCATGCCGACGCGAGCTCCACCGCTGGCGAGACTTGCACCGATATTCGCGGTTGTCGTGGTTTTACCCACTCCACCCTTTTGGCTGGCGAGGATGATGACCTTCATGGGTGCCTTCCTCCCTCTCCCCTACCTCGCCCTGGTTGCTCGCTGTCCTGAGGCACTGTCGACGTCTGTTGGGGGTTTGGGACTGTCAGATTCACTAAGACGGTCGCAAGATTAACAGTCGGGGAGTCGCATCCCTTGCAGTACCGGGTCAGACAGCGTGTCGACGGTGCTCGTTCGACTGAGGCATCGAATCTGTCAGTCCCGAACTCCCTTCCCAGTGACGCGTTATAGCGCGTTATGTGCGATATGTAATCATCCTTGGTTGCCTTGACTGCCGGCGCCGCGTCTCCGCGTGCGGGCCTAGGGCGTCAAGTGGAGGTGCGAGGCCGCAGGCCGGGCCGCAGGCCGGGCCGCATCAACGCGGGACAGCATGAGCGCGCTAGGGCTCGCGTGAGCTGGCATCAGTGCGATGGGACGGCTGCCCGGAAGCGCGGCTCGGCGTGCGTGGGGTCGACCGCGCCAGGGCGACCGGGGGCGCACATGGTTGTGCAGGGGACGCCGCTCGTGCGTGTTCAGGCGCGGCAGCGAGTGAGTTCGTCAGCGTTGTCCTGCGCGAGGCTTGCGGTAGCGGATGTAGGGGTTGCGTCTGCCCGTGGTGGTTGCCGCCTGGGTGTGACTGCACATGACGGGACGAGCGCCTAAGGGTGGGTGCGCTAGCACATCGCAGTGGAGGCGCGTGACAGGCGGAGTCTGGGCGCGCGTCGGCTAGTGCGCCATACCGGAGTGAGGAGTAGCCGAAAGCCCGCAGAGGAGAAGGCGGCTGCGAGAGTGCGCCAGCACTTCTGACTGTGAGGGGCGCTTTGCCGCAGTACGGCCGCAAGCGCGCGCGAGTCGACGTGAACACGAACGGCAGGGAGTTCGAAGGGGCGTGCGGATCGAAGTAGGCGGTGGGGGTCGAACGCAAAAGCGTAAGCAGCGAAGGACGTGCGCAAGATCGGAAGCGCGCAGTAAAGAAGGTACGCCCGGGAGGGTGTATGAGCCGTAGAGCTGTAGTGGAGCCGACCGAGGGAGCGTCCGAGTGTGCGTACAACAAAATGGAGGAGAGAGACAAGGAAGGAGCATCCGGAGAGAAGGCCGGACGGATGGGTGAATGAGCGGTTGCAAGGGTCGTTGTAGGAAGTGACGCACGCCTGAAAGTAAAGGCCGTAGTGCGTATGGGTCAGCGTAAAGACGTGCGAGGTGAGGCAAGAGCGACATGGCGCACGTAAGCAAAGAGGGTCGAGCGAGATGAAGCGCGCGTACATGGAAGCGAGGATGTGAGGTCGAAAACAAGAGAGAGCGCAAGATGGCGAGAGGGAGGGGAAGGCTGGGCGCAGTAACGTCCGCGTGCACGTGTGCGTGCGTGGAAGTGTGTGAATTAGTGAATCTCGGCTCTTCGGGAGATGGTGATCTTCTTGCGCCTCCTCGGACCGATTGCAGTGCCTGCTTCTCGAGGTGAGGGAGTTTGGGGCGTGCTGGCGGTAAAGATGCAGGTCAATGCGCCAGTAAGGCCGTACGTGTGTGTGCGTGCGTGGAAGTGTGTGAACAAGTGCACAGCTCTGTGGCTGACGAATTTCCCAGCAGGATCGAACCCGGCTTCCTTCCCTGCGGCACCGCTGCCCGGCTTCATTCACCTGCCTACAGGAACAGAGATGCTTGAGGTCTCGAGTCATTGCGCGTCTAGCTGAGGTTCCAGGCCTCACGCCAAAGCGGCCACTCAGTTGTCGCCCATGCCTCGGCGAGCTCGGCGCGGGCATCGTCTCGGCTGTTCACCAGATGTCCGGTGCGCCCGTTCTCGACGATCCAGCCGTACGTCATTTGCCCGCGGTCGAAGTACCGGCCCGGCACTGTGTAGGTCCAGCCGACACGTACACGGTCTTCGTCGTACGTGTCCTCGAACAGGCACGTGCGTCGGTGCTGCTTGCGTGCTGCGGCGCGAGCCGCTCCCAGGTTCAGCGGGCCAAAGTCCACCTGGAGCGCTCGGGCCGGCTCCGCTCCGTCGCGGTCGTCCTTGCGGTCGGCGACCAGGGCCAGGGGATGAGCTGCTCGGCATCGTCACGGGAGGTCTCCGCCCAGGGGGTGTGGGTGCCGTACGCCGTGACCCACCCGTACCCGGCTTCCGTCCGGTAGTTGTAGCCCAGCACCTTGCCGCGGGGGCGCGGACGCCAGCAGCTCCTGCACTTCACCGTGCGCGGTGACGGCGATGGGTACGGCGGGCCTGCTCAGAGACAGGGAATGTGCTGCTGCCGACGGGGACAGCGGAAGGACTGGACATCGTGGGGACTAGGGTGTGCGTCGGGCGCGCGTGGTCAAGCCCGCTGCCGAGGCGGGCGCATCCCCGCACACGCGGGTAACAGCGGGAGGCCGACATCCCTCCGTCGGCATTGTAGATAGCCGCCACACCCCACCGGGCGAGAAGTCCACGACCCACCGCGTCCTGTTGATCAGTAAGCCGAAACCGGCGCGAAGGTGCCGTGTTGGCTGTCAGGCTGATCCCTCGCATCACCGGGGACGTACGGATGGAACGCACCATGGCACGCAGCCCGCTCACCGCCGCTCAGCAGCGGCGGGTGCAGTGGAAGACCATCGACCGGGCGCTGGCCCCCTTCTCCACCGATTCGCTCACGGTGCTCCTCCAGGCCGCGCTGGCGTCTCCGGGCTGTTCCCGCGTTCACGACCACTTCCTGCTGCTGTGGACCCGCACTCTGCGAACTCCCGCGTGTACCGGTGTTGCTGCGGCCGCCGCGGACCTGCCGGGGCTGGTCGAGGCCGCCGGGCGGGCGGCGCCCGGGCGCGGTGTGGTGACCGACCGGGTTCCCAGTGATGTACGGGGCAGGGTCCGGTTCGCCACGTCGGCAGGGGAGCGGCTGCTGGTCCATCCCGGGCAGCTCGCGCACCCCCTCCTGGTCCTGCGCAGCTTGCAGCTGACCGCGCTGGCTGTTGATGAACCGGCGCGCGCAGCGGTCGGGTTCGGACTGAGCGACGTTCTCGAGCTCGCGCTGCGCCTGAGCGACCACACCCTCACCGCGGTGTCCCCGGCGTGGCCGGCTGGCGCGCCGGACGAGGACCCGCAGGTCGTGTGCGCGCTCACCGAGGACGAGGTCGGCGCCGCCCGTCTGCTGGCCGGCGCGGACCTGGACGCGGTCACCGCCGCGTGCGGGCGGCCGGCGGACGCCGCGCGGGCGCTGGACTGGCTGACCGAACCGATCGAGGGCCTTCCGCTGCGCTACCACCCGCAGGCGCCGCTGCTCGGGCCGGTCCTCGCGGTCACCGCGCACGGCCGGCGGGTAGCGGTGCCGGCCTGCGCCGCGACCGATGCCCTCGCCCCGTCCGCCGGCCGCCTGCTTGGCGCTCTTCCCGCCTCGGCGGTGGAAGCCGCCGAGGAGCGGTTGCAGGACCTCGTCGTCTCCCGCACCGCGCAGCTGCTGGGCATGGAAGAAGTCCCGGCCCGTCCCGGCCGGGTGTGCGTGCTGTCCGCACCCGCCGACCGCTACGACATCGCGATCGTCAGCGCGCTGGCCGAGGGCGCCCTGTCGGCCCGGATCGAGGAAGCGCGTTCCGTCCTGGGCGAGTTGGCGACGGGGCGGGGCCGCCTGGTCGTCTACGGCGGACCGCGGTTCCTGGGCCCGGAGCTCATCGAGGACACCGTCTACCTGCACACCGAGGAACTCGCCGAGATCCTCGCCGACGCAGAGGGCGACCTGGCCGTACTGGCCCTGTTCGTCCTGGAACTCACCGAACACCCCGGCGTGCACGGCGTCTTCTACCGCGACGTACTGGACGCGTGGACCGCGTGGCGGCGCGAGGCGACGCTGCTGCCGCCGGGCCCGTACCGCGACGAGGTCGCCGCCGTCTCGCCGGCCGTGCACGACGTGTCCTGGGACCGGGCCGCGGCGTGGGCGGCCACCGACGAGGTGCTGGCCGCCGCTGAACTGCCCGAAGCCCTCCACTGGCGCTTCGCCCGCCTGGACAAGCCCGACCCGGACGCTGTGGGCGAGCAAGCCGACCTCGTCTACCCGACCTCAACGGGCCAGATGATCGCGCATGTCTCCACGCTCCCACCGCTCGTGGTCCTCGCCACCGTCCGCCCCGGCCCGGACACGTTCCTCGACCCAGGCACGATGACCGGACTCGCGGACGCCCTGCGCACCACCCTGGTCACCTGCCCGACGGTCGCCGACCACGCCACGCTCCCCGACGGCGCCCCCATCGTCATCGAGCTGACCGCAACCGCCGAGCCCCACCAGCCCCCGGCGACCGCCGGCGTGGACGCCGAACCCGACGGCGACCCGGAAGCGGGGGAGCGGTTGCTGCTGCACGTCGGCGCAGATCCGGACCGCGCCCGCATCGGCCTGGACATCGACCCTCCGCTGCTGGCCGCGTTCACCGGCGACGGCCGCCAGGGACACCACATCGTCGGCCAGGTGCTGCACCACCTGCTCGACCAGATCCGCCAGGCCCGCGGCGCCGGCCCCGGCACCGACCGGGAGACCTACCTGGCGGAATGGGACACAGCCCACCCGGTCCTGCGCCTGAGCGGCGCCACCAACTCCTGGCCCGCCACCGCCCCCGCCTACACCCTGCCGCGCTCGCCCCACCTGCACGCCCGCGCCCTGCGCACCGCGGCCGCGGCCGTCCGCCGAGCCCGGATCCCGGCCGGCACATGGAGCGGCCCGCAGGCTTACGCCCGGGGCGGTCCCGCCGAGCAACTGCTCCACGCGCTGGAGGAGATGCTCGCCGAGGAGATCCGCGCGCACCGGCCCGACCTGGTCGACGAGTTGGCCCGCCACCTGAACGCCGCCTGGTCCAGCCGCACGCGCGGCGACGCCGAGGCCGCCGCGAACCTGACGGCGCCGTGGGCGGAGAACTGGATCGAGGAGGCAGGCCGGCGCCAGAGCGACGGCGCCAACGCGACCTCCGCACTGCAACTCCTGCTCCAGCAGGCGATCGCCACCCCGCCCGCCGGCGAAAAGCCCGTCGACACGATCGCGGTCGCCGAGCTCGTCGCCCTGGCCGAGCTCGTACGACACTGCGGCACCACCGCGGTCGCCGCCGCCCGCCGCCTGCACGACCTCCACCTGCAGATCCACCCCACCGGCGTCTTCACCCTCACCGACACCCCCGACCCCGACTCGGCCGACAGCCAGCGCACGGACGCCGAACTCGCCGCCCACCTCGGCTACGACGCCCACGCCTACCAAAGCGCCCGCCAGCAGCACCGCATCACCCGGGCCGCGACCGCCGATCCCGAACCGCTCGACGCCGCCACCGTCCTGGCCGGCCCAGGCATCCGCACGGCGACCGAGTACACCCAGGCGGACCTGCCACCCCGCAGCCACCTCGCCCACGCCGACCGGCTGCTGCGCCAGCACTGGAACTGCGGCCTGGCCGCCCTGGGCGCCGTGCTGGCCACCGCCGCCGACTGGCCCACCGGCCCGCAAGGCACCACCGCCGTCACGGCCGAAGACCTCCTACGCGAAGCCGCCGCCTGGTCGAACCTGCCCGACGAGGAGCTGATCGCCGCCACCGAGCGGCTGACCCTGCACCCGGGCAACGCGGCCTCCGTCGGAGCGCATCCCTACACCGAGGTCGAGCGGCGCACCCGCCCCATGACCCACCCCCTGATCACCGCCGGGGACCGGCTGCTCGTCCTTCCCTGGCTCGTCCACGCCGCCCAGGAGCTCTACGCCGGCTACATCGACGAAGGACGACTGCCCCGTCCCGATGTCCCCGATCCTGTCGGGAAGGCCCTGCTCCGCCACCGTCAGCAGCTCGACGAGCTCCTGGAGAGCGACCTCAAGGAGATCGCCCAGCGGGCAGGTCTGCCCCACCGCTTCCGCCTGCTGGAGAAGACCGCCGCCTCTCTCGGCATCCCCGGCCTGACCGGCGAAGTCGACCTGCTCATCGCCGACCCGGACCGCGGGAGGCTGTGGGTGATCGAGGCGAAGAACCCGGTACCCGCCGTGGCACCGCACGCCGTCCTCCAGCACATCCAGCGCTTCACGACCCGCTACCGCGACAAGCTCCTGGCCAAGACGGCCACCATCGCCGCCTTCCCCGCACAAGCCGCGGGGGCCTGCCGGGCCGCTTCCGAACAGCCTTGGCAGGTGCTGCCGTTGATGGTGACCCGCGCTGTGGAGCCCGCCGCGTTCGTCACCGACCCCCGCGTCCCGTACACCACCGCCGACAACCTCGCCCACGTCCTCACCGCGCCGGGCGACCCCGCCCCGGGCTGGATCCCACGCCGGGACTGAACCGGCCCTGCCGGGGCATGCCCCGGCCCCAGGGGCACGTACGGGTCCGCGCGGCGAAGAGGCCGCCGAGGCCGGTGCGGCGTGACGGCATGCGACGGCACACGAGTTGTGTGCCGCAAGTGGCGGGGGAGCGGCCGGCGGCGGGGCGGCGCAGGTACGCGACCGACTCGAAGCGGCTGGGCGGCAGGAGAAGCTCGTCAGTGCCTCAGGCCGGGACCTTCAATCGGTGATCCGAGAGGCAGAGAGCCCGGTCCGCGCTGCTCAGCGCGGACCGGGCTCTCATGGTGCGGGGAGGTAGGTCAGGGCGGGGTGTCGTCGTAGGCGAGGTGAGCCAGGAGGAGAACCTCGGGGCGGCCGAGGAGGTTGTCGGGGTCTGCGTGGGTCCGGTACAGGGAGAGTGCCGCCTCGGCGAGGATGAGCAGCTCTGTGCGGCAGAAGACTTCGTCGATGTCCGGGGCGCCGGGAAGGCCGTTGTCGAGGGCGTCCATGCTGGTCGCGAGGCGCTCCAGCAGCAGCGCCACTTCGGGCGTCACGCCCTGCTGGGGAAGCGGGTGGGCCTGTTTGAGGGTGAGGCAGGCGCGGGCCAGTGTCACCAGGTCGGAGTCCGTGAGATCGCCGCGGGCGACCGGCACGAGTGAGGATCCGGAGAGGCCGAGCAGCCGCCACAGCCCGTCCGGCGCCCGGCCGTTGGTGGTCGGCTCGGCCTGACCCGGGTTTTCCTCGGCGGGGGTGGCGACGAAGCGCAGCCAGAACCGGCCGTCGCCGGAGTGCATGTCCAGAGTGTCGGGATGGGTACTGCTGACGCGGCCCGGGGGCTGGGCACGCAGGAGTCGGCGGGCGGCAAGGAGGACGTCCAGGCCGGGCAGTTCCCGGTGGTCGGGGTCGGCGGGCTGGGTCCAGCCGGTGTCGGTGCGGACGTGGACGGTGTAGTCGGCGTCGGGGTCGATCAGCTGGCGGGCGGTGGCGTAGGCGCGGTCGGGGGTCATGCTGCGGTCTCCTCGGCGCCGGGGCGGTGCTCGTGTTCGCCGCTGTTGTTCACCTTGACGAGCAGCAGGCCAGCCTCGTCGCGCTGGTCGTCGATGTGGATGTAGGGGACGTCGGTGTCGGGGCCCCACTGGGCGCGCCGGCGGATGAGGATGCTGACGCCGAAGACCTGGATCTCGTAGACGTCGCTGGGGGTGTTGTCCTTGGGGGAGGCGTCGACCACGGTGATCGAGGCGTCGCGGACGCGGTGGAGTTCGGGGTCTGGCATGGGGGTTCCCGGGGGTGTCGGCGTGGGGGAGTAGGTGGCGGGGTCGAGTGCGAGGAGGGCGTCGGCGATGGCCGAGGACAGGTGGGAGGGGACGAGGTTGGAGTTCTGCAGCAGCGCGAGCTTGTCGTGCGGGGTGGGCGCGTAGTCGATCGCGTCGAGCACCTTCTGGTCCTCGGCGTCGTCGCACGCCCACTGCTGGGCTTCGGCGAGGAGGGCTTCGTAGAGAGAGCCGGCTGCGTCATGCGGAGTGTTCATGGGTGCCTCAGGTCGGGGTGCCGGGCCCCTGCCGGGCCCGGCACCGGAACGGGGTGTGGTCAGGAGGGCCGGAGCTTCTCGGCGATCAGTTCGCTGATGACCTGGTCGAGCGGGGGAAGGGCGGCGTGCTGCCTCTCCATGTCCTGGAGGCGGGCACGTTGGCGCTCCACGTACGCGGGGTCGGTGGAGGAGCCGTCGGGTTCGCAGCGCATCAGGTGCTTGCCGATCCAGTAGGCGGAGAACGTCGGCTCGGTGTGGCCGTTGAAGGCGACGCGGTCGTCGATGTGGCTGGTGACGGTCCAGACATGAACCTGGCGTGCGCCGAGGATGTGGTGGCGCCACAGCTCGCTGCGCTCGGCGTAGGTGGCGCCGATCTCGGGGAGGGGCTTCGGTCGGCGCGCAGGCTTGGAGTTGGTCACGGAAGCGGCCTTCGCGGTGGGTGGGTCAGGGCTGGTCGGGGAGGAAGTGGACGAGGCGGAGGGGGGTCAGCGGCCCGTGCTCGTTGAAGGCGTCGACGCAGTTGGAACAGGTGGCCAGGCGGGGGTCGGCCGCGATGGGCTGGGGGTCTCGGAATCGCACAGGGGCCAGGCCCTGGTGCTCGGGGCCAGCGATTCGGTGAGTGGTCCCGGCACCCAGGTGGAGGGGTCGGTCGAGGCTGCGATGCACGCCTCCGTGGTCGGGACGGGCGGAGCGTTGCGGACGGCGTCGGCGAGCCGGAGGAGGAGGGCGAGCACCTCGTCGCGGGCGCCGTGGAGGGCGATGCCGTCGCTGCCGTTGTAGACGGCGGCGGTGATCTCGCCGGGCTCGACGAGCGCGTCGTCGGAGGTGAAGCCGGGGTAGAGCAGGACCGGTGTGGCGTCGGCGGGGACCCATTCGAATTCGGTGTGGTCGAGCATGCGGGAGCCCTTCGGATGCGGAAGCGCGGGAGAGGGAGGGGCCGGGCGGCCCGAGGTGCAAGGCCGCCCGGTGGTGGGACGGTCAGTAGGCGTCGGGCTCGTAGTGCTCGACGGTGTCGTCGACCCAGGCGCCGTCGTCGCGGGCGAACTCCTCGTACGCGCGCTGCACGGCGCGACGATGTGCGTCGACGTCGAACTCGCACGCCCAGTTCGCGCCTTGGGCGAACGCGGGCCGGGTGAGGGCGTCGATGGCGGCCTGGTCCCCGTCGGCGACCTGGTGGGAAGCGGTGATACTGAGGGTGACGCGGTCCTTGGACCAGCAGCCGATCAGCAGAGTGGACACGGCGGGTTCGCTCTCTGCGGCCCCAGGGCCCAGCGGTTGCTCGCCGGACCCCGGCGGGCGGCGGGGTTCAAGGGGTCAGGACGACGCGGATGTGTTCGCCATAGCTCGGCTCCGACCACTTGGTGAGGGAGTCGAGCGCAGCGGCGATGTCCTCGAAGCGGGCCCGGTCGCGGAAGCCGTCGGTGATCTCTTCGGTCATGCCGCCGTACATCTCGGTGACCTCGGCGCCGCGCCAGCCGGGCCCGCCCCAGTAGTCGAAGACCACGGCGTCGGGCATCGGAGCGTCGAGGGCGTAGTGCTTGAGGAGCGCTCGGCGCAGCCGGGTCCACCGGACTTCGGTGTACATGGAGGGGTGAACGTCGCCGACCGGCTTGCCCTTGTGGCCCCAGCCGCAGCCCTGGCAGTAGCGCCAGCCCCGGTCGTTGTAGGCGGGGCAGGCCGGGTTCCCGCAGCGCCACAGGTAGCCGGCCTGGCGGGCGAGTTCGTGGATGAGCTGCGTCTGGGTCTCGTCGGCCTCGGCGACGAGCCGGTTTATGACAGTGCGGACGACTTCGGCTTCGGACATGGGAGTTCTCCGGAAGGGGGCATGGGGGAGCGGCAGTGCAGCTCCAAGCGGTGTGCGTTGGAGGGAAGCAGCGCCCTCAACACGAACAATCTTACATATTGAAACGCTAATACGCAACACCGGAAGTTCGTGCAGCTCTCCCACCCTCGGGGGAAGCAGGCCGCCGCCCACGCCGGACCGCCGCTCCTCACGCCTCACGCGGGCGATGGGCCGGAGCCCCGGAATGATCATCCCGCGCGGGAGAGCGCGGACCAGCCGGTGGAGCGGATCCTCAGCCGACGCCGTCCGCTGCGCACCGCGCACCGGACGGGGACATCAGCCGCCGCCGGTGGTCAGGAGAGGGGGACGACCCCGAGGTGGACGGTCCGCCCGCACGGGAGACATCCCTGGCCGTCCAGTCCGCTGTCGGTGCGCCGGGTCCGGATCCGCTCCAGCCCTGCGCCGGCGGCAGCGGCGACCCCCTCCATGTCGTCACTGCTCGCGGCTGTCGCCAGCAGCCGGACCGTGAAACCCCGGCCGTCGTCCTCCACCCACAACTGCGCCCCCGGCAACCGCTCCTGGTCCAGTGCGGCCGTCCACGGGACCAGTGTCCGCAGCAGTTCGGCCGCTGCCTCCGCCGACGTCAGCCGTCCCCCTGGGACGGCGCCGCGCACCGGTGCATCCACGGCGGCCACCAGGAGCAGCTCCTCCTCCAGGTCCACCGTCAGCACACCGTCACGGTGGGCCGGGAGGCCGGCCGCCTCGCCGCACGCTGCTGCCAGCCGCGCCATGCTTGCCGAGGCGGCCGGCCCGCTCGCGCACACTTCCGCCTGCACGTCCGCCTCGCTCATGCACAGCCGGACCGGCTCCAGCGGCCCGCAGGCATCCAGCAGGCGGGCAACCGCTTCCACACAGCGGGCCATGGAGAGTGACATGGCCGCCATTCTCGCCCCGGTGAGGCCGAGGAGTCCTGTGTCCCACCAAAGGGTGGCTCCATCTTTGTGGCGGTCACCGGGATTCGGACAACTACGAGGCGCTCTCAGTAGGGGCAGTGCCGTACACGTGCCAGTCCCACAGGTCCCGGGCGCTGTTCAGGCTGGGGCACCAGGTGACCTTGCGGCCGTCGCGGCAGATCTCGCCGGCCCCCGGCGCACACCGGCACACCACGCGGAACTGCCCGGCGCGCGAGGACACGACCGCCTGCACGATCCGGCCCCGGTGCGTGCCGTGGGCGACCACCAGCCGGACGGCCGCGGTCAGCTGCTCCGGCGTGACCACCTCCAGCCGGTCGACCGCGTCCATCGTGCGCCAGACCCTGCCGTCGGGCAGCGTGTACGACTTCACCGCCACCCACTGGCCCAGCCGGAACACGGCGCCGACCACTGCGGCACGCTCCTGCTCGGGGTAGGACTGCATCACCAGGTCGCCCCGCCGCACGTGGGGAGCGTCAACCAGGCGCTGCAGCGCGCTCACCGCGGCCTGCGCGCTCACCCGGTT
Organism: Streptomyces sp. NBC_01426; assembly: GCF_036231985.1. GTDB lineage: Bacteria > Actinomycetota > Actinomycetes > Streptomycetales > Streptomycetaceae > Streptomyces. Next base: position 64,237 of record NZ_CP109502.1, on the reverse strand, counting down.
TTCGAGCCGCGCGGACTCCACGGTCCACACACCAGGACCGGGCCCGGGCTCCATCAGCTCCCATTCGCCCGGCCAGCCTTCCACGGCCACGATCTCACCGGACTGCAACACCTCGTCTCCGGACGCGGTGTCCGGGGCCTGGGCGGCCCCGGTCTTCGCCGACAACGCCATCTCTTCTCTGCTTCCTTCCATCAGCGATCACACGAATCGGCCACCAGGCCGTGGGTTAGCGGGGTGCGGGACCGGCGGCCACCCTCGGGCGGCCGCCGCGCGGCTGGACAGGCGGGTGCCGAGGGCCGGGTCAGTCCTGGCCCTTCGCTGCCTCGGCGGTGAGCTCCTTGTGTACGCGCAGCGCCGCGATCGCGTACTCCACGGGCGACGGACTGCCGCCCTGCACGCCCGTGATCGCCGCCAGGAAACGGGCGTAGACGAGCTGGTCGGCGTCGTCGACGACGTCCTCGATCAGGGTGAAGGCGCTCGTCGCGAAGCGCCTCAGTGCCAGCGGACGCGCCTTGCGGCCGGCCGCGCCCGGCCTGTTGTCGCGCTCGACCACGCAGTCGGCGTGTGTCGCGCCCACGGCGACCACGCGCAGCATCCGCTCGCGATCGACCATGTCGGGGGCCATGTCCTGCCACAGCTGCCCGGCCCGGACGGGGCCGACGGCGGACAAGACGGGCGTGGTGATGCTCATGGTGAACTCCTGGCTGGTGGCGAAGGGGTGATGCCGGGCAGCGGGCATGCGCCCGGCGACGACGAGAAGAGGTTCAGGCCGAGGTGCCCGGGGCGGGCGTCTTCAGAATGCGGAGGTTCTCCGCGTGGATCTCGGCGCACAACCGGCTGATGAGCACCCACAGCGGCATGGACAGACCGTCGAGCTGGTCATGAAGCAGCCGGGCGGCTTCGTGCATGCCGTGCTGTGCGCGGGCGATGTCGATCGTGTCCACGCCGCGCGCCGCCCGCTCCAGCGACCGGCCGGCGCCGAGGACGTGGTCGTGGGCATCGCGGCTGACCGTCTCCAGCCGCAGCGGGTGCCCCGGGGTGAACAGGGACGGCGGGGCCGGGGCCGGGTCGAAGGCGGCCGGGCGGCCCGCGGTGTAGCGGCTCGCCCACAGCTCCACCATGTACACCACGACGGCCTGCCAAGCGGCCTCGTCGTGCTCGCCGGTGCGCTCCTGGAAGGTCGTGACGGCCCGGCGGGCGAGGAGCTCAGCGCGCTCCAGCGCGGCGTTGCGACCGAGGCGGAAGTCCTCCAGCGCCTTGGCGGCCTCGATCACGTTCACGTGGGCCGAGCGGGCGTGATCGTTGAGACCTCGTCGCATCAGGATGTCGCCGGCCTCCACGGTGATCCGCGACCCGGGCGCGGCAGGCTCCCCGGGCTCAGGGGGCAGAACGTGCCGAGAGGGAAAGGCCATGGCTGTCGTACTCCTCAGGTGTCATGCCCGACAGGAACGGGGCTCCCAGCTCGGACGGGGGTGGGCTCGGTGTGTGCCGCCCCTGTTTGGGGGCGCGCCCGCCATCCAGCGGCGGCCCCTCTCAACGAGCAATCAACTTACATCTTGAAACCAGAACAAGCAACAACCATAATGCACATTGAAATGCAAACAGAACTTGCAATCGGCGGTCGGTGCGGGTACGTTAGATTCGCGTTAGATTCTGTTTTTGAGGGTGGAGGTGGAAGTGGACCCGGCAACCGACCCGGTAACGGCGGTGCTCGCACGGATCCCGGTCGACGGCCCGGTGCCGCCGCTGCCGGACCCGGCCGCACGCGTCAGGCTCCGCGAGGAGTTCGGCTGGACCGTGACGCAGATGGGCAAGGCGACCAGCGTGCGCCGCGAGACGGTGTGGACCTGGGAATCGGATCCACCCCGCACGCCGCGTGGGGAGAAGGGGCAGCTCTACGCCCGGCTCCTCGCCTACTTCGCCGACGAGCTCGCTCGCGCCGCAGCAACGAGCGGCGCCACCGCTCCGGTGCCCGTGCCGGTGCCCGTGCCCGATGCCGCGCCTCCGCCGCAGCCGGCGGCCGCCGCGGAAGAGGAGCAGCCCCCCCTGTTCGACTACGACATCGAGGACCCGCCCGAACTCGCCTGGCCGGACACCGACCAGAGCCCCGCCCTCGACAACACGGCGGCGCAGGCCGAGTACCCCGAGTACGACGCGCCCGGCTCCGGGACTTACCTGCCCGAGGACGTCACCCGCCCCTGTGTCCGCTGCGGCAAGCCGACGTCATGCCTCGTCGCAGGCCAGCCCCGCCACATCTACCTCCAGGCCATGGCCGCCATGGGCGTGCCCCGCTGCGGCACGCAGCCCACTGCCCCGGCCGAGCCCGTCCTGCCGACCGCAGCCGAGACGGCCGCCCCCGTGCCCGCTGCCCTCACACCGGCTCCCGCCCCCTCGGCGGACGCCGCACCACCGGCCGCCGCACCGGCAGTCGCGCTCCCGGCTGCTGCTCCCGCGTCTCCCGTTCGTCCGCCGGCCGTGCCGCGCCGCCCGGGCGCCGCCACCAGTTCGGCCTCCCGCCGCAAGACGGCGAAGAAGCCGGCCGTGAAGGCGGTGGCCCCCGAGCACGCCGACGGTCCGCTGGCCGTCCTCGACATCACCGACGGCGCCCTGACCGCCCACCTTGTCGACGGCCGCACCATGCCGTGCCCGGCCAAGACGCTCCAGGCTCTGGCCGCGTGGGCGCTGGACAAGAAGAAGATCCGCCTGGGGGCAGCCAAGCTCCACGACAACGGGTTCCACCAGGACCCGCTGATCATCCTCACCGAAGGGGCCGTGGCCCACTTCGGCCTGCCCACCAACCTCGCGGACCAGGAGGACCTGCGCCTGCCGGCCGACGACAAGATCGTCAAGAACATCACGAAGGCAGGCTGGGAACTCACCAAGTCCGGCTTCGGCCCCTGGGCCAGGATCTTCAAGCGCCTCGACGGAAAGCGCCACTGCGTCCAGCTCGCCCTCGTGCCCTGGGGCGCGCTGGAGACCCGCGCCTGGGGCAAGGCCGGCGACCTGCCCGCCGGTGAACTCGCCAAGATGCTCGGCACCTACGCCCGCCTGGTCATCACCCCCCGCGGCACCCTCGCGGTCACCGGCGAACAGCTCATGACCTCGCTGCGCCCGCCCACCAAGGCAGAGTGGAGCGAGAAGGAGAACAAGTACGTCTCGGCGAAGGTGCCCCACACCCTTCACACCGTCGTCGACCCCGCCCCGTGCGAGGCCCCCGACGAACACCCCGTCGTCGTCGCTGACTACCCCGAGGAAGGCTCCCGGCCCGCCAGCGAGGCCCTCGACGAGGAAGCCTGCATCTGGGTCCGCCCCGCCGAACTCATCACCGACGACGAACGGGCCCGCACCCACGTCGCCGCCCTCGACGTGCAGGTGGCCTTCCTCGCCGCCTGCCGGCGTCTGCACGTCGGCACCGGCCCGGCCATCCACTACCCCCGCAACCCGTCCTTCGACCCCGAGCTGCCCGGCTCCTGGTTCCTCGACCTCTCCCACATCGAGACCGACCCGCGCCTGCCCAGCCCCTTCACCTCCAGCGGCGAGCGCCCCGAGGGACCCGGCTGGTACGCCACGCCCACCGTCGCCTACGCCGTCGAACTCGGCGCCGACGTCCGCCCGATGGAGGCATGGGTCCGTGAGACCCACAGCCCCTACCTCCAGCCCTGGTACGACACCCTCCGCGACGCCTACCTGACCGTGATGGCCGACCTCGGCGTCACCACGGACCTCGACGACGAAGCCTTTCTCGCGGCGATGGCCCACTACAAGGACGGCGACCCGCTCCTGGTGACGCTGGCGAACGCCATCAAGGCCACCGCCAAGTCCGGGATCGGCAAGCTGCGCCAGCGCCCCAACCTCGGCCTCGACCACGTCTTCGGCGACCCGTGGCCGGCCCTGAGGCGGCTGACGTGGCGGCCCGACATCCGCGCCATGATCCTTTCGAAGGCGCGGACCAACATGCACCGCAAGATGCAGAGCCTCACCATCGCGGGGCGGTACCCGCTCGCCGTCAACAACGACTGCGTCGTCTACGCGATCGACGGCCTGTCGCCGCTGCCGGTCCTGCTCGGCCCCGACGGCGAGCCGATCCGCGGCGGCTTCCGCCTCGGCGTCAACCCGGGCTCCGTCAAGCACCAGGGGAGCCAGACCATCGGCTGGGCGCTGGACCTGCTCGCCGACGGAGTGAACATTGCCAACGAAATCAAGGACGCCTCGCTCGTCCGCGTGGCCTGAACCGTAGGGAAGCTGACTGACCGTGGGACTGATCGAAGACCGCCTGGAAGAGGCCGCCGAGACCGCCTACTCCCAGCCGATCCCCAAAACGCTCGGCGCGCGGATCCGCTTTCTGCTCAAGCAGGAGAAGGGCGTCAGCCGCGCCGAGGCCGCCCGCGCGGTCGCCGAGAAGATCGGCAAATCCCAGCGCACCGTCGAGCGCTACCGCGACGACGAGATCAAGGCCGCGAAGCCCGAGACCGCCGCCCTCATCGAGGCCACGGTCAAGCAGCTCTGGCAGCCGATCGTCAAGGCGAAGAAGCTCCAGGCCGCCGTCACCACCGGCGGCATCAAAGTGGACGTAAGAGGGAAATTCGGGTTCAAGTCCCCCAAGGGCACCACCAACGACCCCCGCTACCGCCGCCTCACCCGCCGCCTGGACGCCGCCACCGCCGCAGCCCTCTTCGAAGCCAAAGAGGCCGGCGCCTCGGAGGAAGACCTCGCCCAGATCGTCGCCGACGGGCTGCGGGACGACTACTTCACCGACGGCGGCTCGCGGGCCACCTCTCTTCAGTCGGTCGCACTGACCGGCATCGACCACATCAAGTTCAGCATCTGACCCGCCGCCCGCACCCGGCTGAAAGGACCGGCCACCCCGTGACCGCGACCACCACCGCCCCACCGCCCAGGATCAGGCTGCGCCCGCACCAGTCCAAGGCCGTCCACGCCGCGCACACCGCGCTGCGCCTGACCGCCCGGATCTCCGTCGTGATGGCCTGCGGTACCGGCAAGACGTACGTCGCCGCGCGCACCGCCGCCCGTGTCGCCCCCCAGGGCACCCGGCTGGTGCTGCTGCCCACTCTGGAGCTCCTCGCCCAGACCATCGACGACTGGCGCACCGCCGGCATGACCGGGCCCGTGCTCGCCCTGTGCTCCAAGCGCCCCAACACCGCGGGCGAGCCCGTCGCGTTCACCACCGACCCGGCCGCCCTGGCCGCCACCGTCCACCAGAACCCCGGCCTGACGGTCTTCGCCACCTACCACTCCCTGCACCGCGTCCAGTACGCCCACACCCACTTCGCTCTCCCCGCCTGGTCGCTGGTGGCAGTCGACGAAGCCCACCGCACCAGTGGTGACCTGGGAAAACGCTGGGCAGCCGTCCACGACGACGAACTGATCCCCGCGCACAAGCGGCTCTACCTCACCGCCACCCCGAGGATCTGGTCGGCCGGCGAGCCCGGTGACGACGAGGACGACTCGCTCGTCGCGTCCATGGACAACCCGGCCCTCTACGGCGACACCTGCTTTCGCCTCCCGCTCGCCGAGGCCATCGACGAAGACCTCCTGGCCGACTACCGGGTCGTCGTCATGGAGGTGAACGAGGCGACCATCCGCACCCGGCTCGGGATCTCCGACAAGGCCACCGAAGCCGAACTGCGCCAGGCCGCCCTCCAGATCGCCGTCCTGCGCGCCATGGCCGAGCTCGATCTGCGCCGCGTCGTGAGCTTCCACCACCGTGTGGCCGACGCCCACGCCTTCGCCGACACCCTCCGCGAGACGGCCGCCCTCCTCTACGCGCTGGACGAGACCGGAACCGGCTGCCCCGACCCGGGAGAACTGTGGGCGGCCGGGCTCGACGGCAACCAGGACCCCGCCTACCGACGCGAGCTCCTGGACCGCTTCGACGGCCGCCCGGGCGCATTCCTCGCGCCGGCCCTCCGCACGGTGATCGCGAACGCTCGCCTTCTCGGCGAGGGCGTCAACATCCCCAGCATCGACACCGTGGTCTTCGCCGATCCCAAGGAATCGATCGTCGACACGGTCCAGGCCGTCGGCCGCGCCCTTCGACAAAAGCCTGGCCAGGGCAAGAAGGCCACCTTGATCGTCCCCGTCTACGTCGCCCCCGGCGAGGACGCCGACGACCTCATGGGCTCCAACCTGTACCGCCCGCTCTGGCGGGTCCTCCAGGCGCTGCGTGCACACGACGACCGCATCGCCGACCGTCTCGCCGTCCCCCAACAGCCCTCCTACCCGCAGCCGGAGGACGAGCAGGACGACGCGAGCGTGCCCGTCGACGTCGTCTTCGACCGGCCCTTCCCCGCCGACACCATCGCCCAGGCCTTTCGGCTGCGCGTCCTGCACCCCCGCGAAGCGTCCTTCCGGCGCGGTCTGGAAGCCGCCACCGTCTACCAGCAGGCCCACGGGCACCTCGATGTCCCCCGGCTCTACGACGATGCGGGCGGCTTCGCGCTGGGCCGCTGGATCAACCGGGCACGCAAGGCGTACGCGGCCGGCACCCTCAAGCCCTCCCAGATCAAGTCCCTGGAACACCTCGGCATGATCTGGAACCTCCAGACCCAGGCCGCCGAACGCGGACTCCTCCACGCCCGCAGCTGGGCCGCCCGCCGCGGCCATCTCGCCGTTCCCAGCGACGAGATGATCGGCGACTACGCCTTCGGCCGCTGGCTCACCAACCGCCGAGCCGCCGCCCGCACCCGCGCGGACAACGGACTCGAACCCGACCCCACCGACACCGCACTCGCCGAGATCGACCCGTACTGGAACCCGCCGTGGCCGATCACCTGGCAGCGCCTCTACTACACCGCCCGCACCTACGCCGAAGCCAGCATCACGCTCGACGACCTCCCCGCCGACTTCATCACCGACGACGACGAGCCCCTCGGTGAATGGGTCGCGGCGCAGAGCACCGAATACAGCACACTCCATCCCGAGCAGCTCCGGCTCGTGAGCGAGCTGGGCATCACCCTGATCGAACCCGACGATGAGCCGGCGCAGCCCACCGGCCGAGCCGCCCGCCAGCAGCGGCAGCTGAACCAGGGCCTGGCGGCCGTCGCCGCCTTCCGGGACCGCGAAGGTCACGTCCTCATCCATCAGCGCGACACCGTCACCGTCGACGGCGAGGAGTTCAAGGTCGGCCAGTGGCTCAAGAACCTCCGCCGACGTTGGGACAGCCTGCCGCCCGAACACGTTCAGGCCGTCACCGCCGCGGGCCTCACCCGCCACCCACAGACACCTGAGGCCGCGGTCAGCGGCTGAACGCCGCCGCCCCCGCCGAAGGGCGGGCTTCGCCGGCGTAAGAGGGCCCCCGCAGCACGACAGGGACGTACTCGCACCCTGCGACCTGTGCGGGGCCGCCTACCCGATCACCCGAACGAGTGAATGTGCGGTGATCGGTGGGCAGGCTCTCCCATCCCCTCCACGCTGATCACGGGTGCGCGAAGGCCGCACTACAGCGGAGTTTGGGGATGCTTTCGGCGTAGCGTCGCCGGGTGGTGGCGCATCGAAGAAGGGAAGGGCCAGGTTCATGGCCGAGTTCTGGATCGGGCATCGCAAGTACCGGACCAAGGGGGATGCGCAGGAGGCGGTACAGAAGGTGCTGTACCGGTACTCGGTGGGCAGCATCGTGGATCAGCAGGAGGACCACCTTCTCCTGCTGGACCTTCTGAACATGCACCGGGAGGCGGAGGACAAGATCGGCCCTGGTGTCGAAGCCTTCGCGATCGCCCCTCCGCCGCGCGGTCCGTACCCCTGCTTCGAGGTGGTCCGGGTGGACGGCAGCCGCATCGACTTCTCGTACAAGGACTGTCTGAAGCCGAAGACCTACCGTCAGCAGGTCCTGAACGTGATGCGCGACGAGGTGAAGTCGGCCATCAATACGTATTTCGAGTCCCGCAAGCAGGCCGGCTCCCTCGTCTCGGACCTGTCCGGAGCAACGCTGGAGAGTTCCGACACGGCCGTGAGCTACTTCGGCGGGCCCTCTTTCAACGACATCGCCGGGGAGTTCGCCGACCGTGTCGGCGGGTGGGAGGCGATCGAACTGACGCCCTCCACCGAGCCTGGACTCGGGCGGTTCAAGGACCGCGACCTGGCCGAGCAGTGGTTCAGCTACCACCAGGACCGTGCGGTTCTCGGGCTGTTGTCGACGAAGGAGAACCAGCGCCGCCCTCGCAGGTAACTCGGGTGCCCGAACGCAGCCGCACGTCCGCTCCGACGTGCGGCTGCGGCCGGGGAGTCGGTCGGGTGAGGGAGGGGCGGTCCACGGGGACCTGGACGAGCGCGCCGGCGGCGGGTTGGTCGAGCGCGAGCTGTGTCCGTGGTGTGGGGGCCTGCCGGGTCCGGCGTGCTGGGCGAACTCCAACGGCTGCTCCTGCGGCGCGACCGCCTACCGGCCGCCAGCTTCGCCGCAGCGTTCCGCTGCTGGTGCCGGGCACAGCGTTGTCAGACCTCGGTGCAAGGATGGCGAACGAAGCGTCGCGTCCGCGCAGCGGTCGCGACAACCCGAACGTCACGGAGTACCGCATGAACCGCAGTGAGCTGATCGCAGCCCTCGCCGAGCGCGCCGAGGTGACCCGCAAGGACGCCGACGCTGTTCTGGCCGCCCTCGCAGAGACCGTCGGCGACGTCGTCGCCAAGGGCGATGAGAAGGTCACCATCCCCGGCTTCCTGACTTTCGAGCGCACCCACCGCGCTGCCCGTACGGCCCGCAATCCCCAGACGGGCGAGCCGCTCGAGATCGCAGCCGGATACAGCGTGAAGGTCTCGGCAGGCTCCAAGCTCAAGGAAGCCGCGAAGGGCAAGTAGCCCCCCGCGCCGTGGGCACTCCAGGACCGCGCACTGACTCACGGACGCACTGCGTCACGCGATCACTGCGCGGAGCCCGGATAGTTGTGGCGCCGACGGGGTAGAACGGACGCCGGGTGCCCTCCGTCTACGGAGGGCTCCGACTCCAGACCAGCCGGGGTTCCTCGGCAAGATCGAAGGACACGCAGTATGGCCAGCGGCACCGTGAAGTGGTTCAACTCGGAGAAGGGCTTCGGTTTCATCGCCCAGGAGGGCGGCGGCCCGGACGTCTTCGCCCATTACTCCAACATCGCCGGCAGCGGCTACCGCGAGCTGGCGGAGGGCGACGCGGTCACGTTCGACGTGACCCAGGGGCAGAAGGGCCCCCAGGCCGAGAACATCGTCCGGAGCTGACGGCCGTACGGCACCGCCCCGCCCGCGAAGATCACTGTGTAGAGTGGCCTTACCGACGCGGGGTGGAGCAGCTCGGTAGCTCGCTGGGCTCATAACCCAGAGGTCGCAGGTTCAAATCCTGTCCCCGCTACTGACCGAAGGGCCCGGCATGCAGCCGGGCCCTTCGTCGTATGCGAACACCACGTGGAGCACTAGCGGCTGTCCCTGGCCCTGACCGGAACAGGCCGGTATGGGCATTGCCCGCTGCCTCTCGGGCCGTGTCCTTCCGCGCGGCGCGATGATCTACGGTCTCCTACGGCACCGAAATGATCAGTTCGCAACGGGGAAGTACGCACATGCGCAAGACAACAACGCTCACCACCACCCTGCTCGCAGCGGCCGTGCTGCTGACCGGGTGCGGCAGCGAGAAGAAGGACACCGGCCCGGCCAAGGCGGGCGAGGCCTCGCCGAGCGTCTCGGCGAGCGGCGGCGCGAAGGGCTCGTCGTCGGGGAAGAAGGGCGTTGCCCATCAGGTGGTCTTCGAGGTGGGGGGCACGGGCACGGGCAAGGTCATGTGGATCGGGAACACCAACCACTTCGAGCAGGTGACGTTGCCCTGGACGAAGACGGAGGCCATCCAACTGGAGGGGGCCGAGCTGAAGGTCGGCGTCACGGTGTCGGTGGTACCCGCCTCGGTCGAGGGCCCGGACAGAATGCTCAAGCCCGCCCCGTGCACGATCAAGGTCGACGGCAAGCAGGTCGCTGACAACCAGGGCGGCAAGTCGGCCGAGCCCTGCAAGTACGAGCTCAAGGACTGACAGCCGGCACCCTCACACACGCCTCGCCGCCCTCCGGCAAGTCGTGTGCGTATGCTCCGCCGCACCGCCGGGCGCGCCCCGCGACCGGCGGTGCGCTGGGCCGCCGCCCAGCGCAGGAGCATGCAGGGCTGGAGGAATGATGCGCGGCACGACGGTCGCCGGCCGGTACAGGCTGAAGGAGGCCATCGGCAGCGGAGGCATGGGCACGGTCTGGCGAGCCGAGGACCTCCACCACCTTCACGACGTCGCCCTCAAGATCATCCCGGTGGGGGAGGGGGACCCAGTACGTGAGGCGGCCTTTCGCCGGGAGGCACACGTGGCCGCGCGCCTGTCCCACCCGCACGTCGTCGCCGTCCACGACCACGGCGCCGCCGACCTCGACGGCCGCCGCATCTTCTTTCTGGCCATGGACCTTGTCGACGGCCGCCCGCTGAACACACTGACCGGCAGTCCACTCTCCCTGACTGATGCCCTGACCTGGGCGATCCAGATCAGCCAGGCCCTGGAGGCCGCCCATCAGTCCGGCATCGTCCACCGCGACCTCAAGCCGTCCAACATCCTCATCGACCGGTCGGACACCGCGTACCTGTGCGACTTCGGCATCGCGCGCCTGGCCGAAGCCACCCATCACACCCTGACCGTGACCGGCGTCGCCATCGGAACCCCCGCCTACATGTCGCCCGAGCAGGCCCGCGGAGACACCACCCTGGCCGCGCCCAGTGACCTCTACTCGCTCGGCTGCCTCCTCCACGAACTTCTCGCCGGCAGCGTCCCCTTCACCGGCACGGGATGGCAGGTCCTCAACCAGCACCTGAACGACGCGCCGGCCCCGCTGTCCGCCCTGCGCCCCGGCGTCCCCCGCGAGCTCGAACAGCTGGTCCTGGAGCTCCTCGACAAGAACCCCGACCGCCGGCCGACCGCAGCCGACACCCGCGCACGCCTCACCCAGCTGCACACCGCACTGGCCGCCTTCGCCGACGCACCCACCGCAGTCCCGAACCCGCAGCCGCCCACGCGGGTCGCCACCACCATCGACCGGGCCGCCGAAGGCCGCGAACCCGGCACCCGGCTCCCCGCCGTGGTCGCGGGCGCCGTCACCGCCGCCGCCATCGCCGGCGAACTCTCACTCACCACCACACTGCCGACCGCCTGGACGGCTGCCCTCGGCACTCTCGCTGGGCTGCTCCTCGCCGCCCTCTACCTTCTCGACCCGCCCCAGTCGCCGCACCCCGAGCAGCTGAGGATCACCACGGCCTGCCTGCTAACCACCCTGCTCCTGACCGGCGGCATGGCGCTCGCCGTCCTGGTCAACGCCCCCGACCTGTGGGCGAACGCCCTGGCCATCGCAGTCCTCGGTGGCCCCGCGCTGCTCACCTTCGCCAGCGGCGTGCGCCGCCTGGTCGAGCACAGCCTTCACCGGAGTGCCTGGCACGCCGATCTCGCCACGACCGCCGGCATCCTCCACACCGCCGTCGTCCTGCTCACCGGCCACCACGCCGGCCTCTCGGGACTTGCCCTCACCGCTGTCGGCGTCGTGCTGTGGCCGGCCGCGGCGCTGCTCACGGCGATGCTCACCCCGGGCCGCTCCCCCTCCAGCCTTGCTCGGCCGACTCCCCCCGGCCAGGTCACGCACCGACACCGCCCCGGACCGCTCCCCGCCCAGCCCCGGATGCCCTAGCGCCCCGACGAACCGACCAGACCGTGCCGCCATCGGCGTGCACCTCCCAGCGCCGCCCTACCGCCCGAGAACGGCGCCACGACCGTCGATACGTACGGGTCCGCAGGTCACCGGGGCGAACGGCACTCGTGCCTCGGGCAACCGATGCCGCCACGCACGCGTCGGACACGACATGAACCGCGAATGGCTCTTCACGCTCATACCGCTGGTGATCGGCGTGAGCTTTCTCTGTGCCGGCGTGTACGGACTCCGCCGCGCCAGCGCGCTTCGCCGCACGGGCATCACCGCCGTAGGGCGAGTCGTCCGCCACGACACCAGGCGAGACGACGACGGAGCCAAGTACCACCACCCGGTCGTAGCCTGGACGACCCGGGACGGCAGCGAGTGCACGTACTCCTCCACGTTCGGCCGAGGCAAGGTCCTCAACGGCTACGGCGTCGGCAACTCGGTCTTCGTCCTCTACGACGAGAACAATCCCCGCCGCTTCGAGATCCGCGGCTGGGACTCGACTTCGTTGTACATGGTGTTCACCGTGGTAGGCACGGTGCTCACAACAGGCACATTGACGGTTCTCCTCGTCCTGCTGAGCACTCTTTGACCGCCGTGAGATGTTGCGCACCCAGTGGTTCAGGCGAGCGGGCCCACCGTCGTGCCGGACCTTTCCCCTGTCTGATGACCGCGCCGAACGCGCCGCCCACCGGCGGCCCTCAACAGGTCCCCGGCGCCCCGGACCGTCACCGTGCTGCTCGGCCGCGAACTGAATGAAGCCGCCGGGCCACCCAGCGGAAGACGGACACCGCAACCCACCAGCGGCAAGGCGACGATCAGAGTCGATGTCAGTGGCCACCCCTATGCTGCGCCGAACAGCGAGGCATGACCCCGCTCACCCTGGAGAGCGGGGAGTTGGACTTGGCAGGCAGCGGCCGACCGCGGAAGGATCCGCGACAGGCGGAAGAGATCATGCGCGCGGCCGGCCTGGAGCCGCTGGAGCCCTACCGCGGCAGCTCCGCCCCGTGGCGGTGCCGCCATACGGCGTGCGGGCGGGAGGTCACCCCCCGCCTGAGCAACATCACCAAGGGACAGCGCGGCTGCGTCTACTGCTCCGGACACGCCCGGATCGAACCCGAGGCCGCAGCCGCGGTGATGCGGGCGGCCGGGCTGGAGCCGCTCGAGCCGTACCCCGGCGGCAGCGACCGGAAGTGGCGGTGCCGTCACCGCGCATGCGGACGCGAGGTCACACCCACCTATGTCCGGATCAACTCCGGTGCCGGGCCCTGCCGGTGGTGCGCACCGAACGCGCCGGTCGACCCCGACGTTGCGGCGGCCGACATGCGGGCCGCGGGCCTGGACCCCCTCGGCCCGTACCCGGGAGTGGACACGCCCTGGCCGGTCCGATGTCGGGCGTGCGGAGCGCCAGGGGCCCCCACGCTGGGCTCCATCCGTCAGGGGCAGGGCGGCTGCTACCCCTGCGGCCGGCGCAAGGCCAACGAGTCGATGCGCCACGACGCCGAGACCGCGGCCGCGGTGATGCGGGCGGCGGGCCTGGAGCCGCTGGAGCCGTACCCCGGCACGGAGTTCGCGTGGAAGAGCCGCTGCATCACGTGCGGGTCCATCGTCTCCCCGCGCCTGGGTTCCCTGACCGGCCGGAGCCGGCGTCCTGGCTGCAAGCGGTGCGCCGACCGGGCCAACGGTGCAGCACAGCGCCACGACGAGGACCTGGCCGTCGCCGAGATGCGCGAGCACGGATTCGAACCCCAGGAGCCGTACCGCGGGGTCAAGTACCCCTGGCGCTGCCTGTGCCACGGCTGCGGCACCATCACCTCACCGACCTTCGGATCCATCCTCGCCGGCCAGAGCGGATGCCGGCGCTGCGCCGACCTCCGCTCCGCCGCCGCACGACGGGAAGACCCCGAGCGCGCCGCCGCCTCCATGCGCGAGGCCGGTCTCGAGCCCCTGGAGGCCTACACCACGTCCATGACGCCCTGGCGCTGCCGCTGCACCACCTGCGGCCGCACCTCGACTCCCACCCTGTCCAAGATCCGCAGCGGCCGCGGATGCAAGTACTGCGCCCGCTTCGGCTTCGACCGTGCCGCGCCCGCCCGCGTCTACGTCGTCACCCACGTACAGCACGGCGCCGTCAAGATCGGCGTCGCCGGCGCTCGTCAGCGAAACGACCGCATCGGCCAGCACCGCCGCCTCGGTTGGACCCTGTACTACGAGCACCACGTGCCCACCGGCGACGACGCACTGTCCGTCGAACAGACGATCCTGCGGCGCCTGCGCGCCGCCGGGCACGGCGTCTTCCTCACCGCCGCCCAGTTGCCCAACGGCTGGACCGAGACGTTCGACGCCGCCCGCGTCACCGCCGCCGAGCTTCGGGACGCGATCCGAGAACACCAGACCGCACCAACCCCTCCTCAGCCGTTGACCCTGTTCTAGCCGCACACCTGGGCCGGGGGAGCGAGCCGACCTCGGCGGCGGCGATGGGGGAGTGGTGAGGGAATGGGCTACGCCGCGCCCTGGACGGCAAAAACTGCCACGGCGGCCTGCTCGGCGCCTCCAGCGCCTTGGTGAACGTCAAGGCGACGACGGCCGCCTCGTCGGTCAGCCGGCCGGGTGCCCCCACGCCGGCCGCGGCCACGGCGCGGGCAGCACGCCGGCCGGTCGCAGCATGACGTCTCTCGTCGGCGAAGCTCCCGTCAGGCGGGCCACGGGGGCAAGCCGTTTCCCGTCGTGCTGGTCGTTCAGGCACCGGGCGCCCGTGTGGCGGGAGAAGGTCTGGCCGGGCACCCGTAGCGCCCGTCATGATCACGGCATGGGTGCAAGCGCGTGGGACACCGAGACCAAGCGGCCGATCTATGTCGATCTGGGCGTGGAGGGGCTACCGATCGGCCTGGCGGGCGGCCGGTACCTGTGCAGAGCCTGCGCGGATCCACTGATCCTCAGGGGCGCCCGGCCCGAAGCGAAGGTCACGCCGCACTTCTCCCACCAGGAAGGAGGTCCGTGCCGACTGGCAGAACGGGAAGCGCAGATCGACGCGGACGACCAGGTCGTCATCCAGCTGAGCCACCAGATTCGCGCCCTGCCCGGCATCACCGGCTGCACCCTCGCCTCCCCCGGAGACGACCCTCACGACCCGATCGGACTCCCGCCGGTCGTCATCGCACAGTGCGGCGACACCGCCGTTGTCATCGAACGCCCCGGCACGCTGCCCAGCCCTCAGGCAGTCCGCCGACGCATCCTCGCGGTACGCGAGCACCACGCCGGAGCCGCACACGTCTGGTTCCTGCGCCGCGACCCTGGCCAATTCGGCCAACTCCCCAGCCACAAGGTCCGCCTGAGCGGACGGGACGTCGAGCACCAGCGTGTCGCCCCCACCGAGCAGCAGCTGGCCATCCTCGACGCCGGCGGCCATGTGTACTGGCTCGACGGGAAGCTCGTGCTGGTGCCCTACGGCTACCACGCCTTCCGGCACCCCGCCCGCCCCGAACAGGACTGGACGGCCTGGCCGAAATGGCCGCGCCACAAGGACCCCCGGGACGACTGGCGGATCAGCAAGCCCCGTCCGGCCCCCACCGCGGACTGCTGGGGCCTGGTCCCGATCGCCTTGTCCTCGCTGACCCGCACCCGGGCGGTCTTCCACCCCGCCGACGCGCACAAGGTCATGGACGAGCTGTATGCCGCCCAGGAGGGCCGGCACCGCTGGCGCGACCGGCGAGCCCGCGAGGTGTACGCCGAGCGGCACGCTCCGCCCACTCCTCAGCCCGCCGCGCCGATCCCGACGGCCGAAGCCCCCGCCACCGAGGCTGAGACAGATCAGCACACCGCCCCACAACTTCCGCAGCCAGCCGACCAGCACGATGCCGAGGCACCCCCGCGCGGGAACGTGACCCCGTCCGTCGCCTCGTCCGCGAACCTCGCGCCGGCCTTCCCACCTCCACCTGTGGCCCCGCCCACGATTCCCCCGCCCCCACAGCTGCCCCCCGCGCCCCCCGCGCCCCGCGCGCCCCGGCAACGCCGATGGGTAGACACCCTCCGCATGCTGCGCCGACGGCGTGAGCGTTGACGAACTCCGGAAAAGCAGTGGGCCCGGTCCGAAGTCGTACCGATACTGGCGACGGAGGAAGTGAGGCGCCCATGCCGCAAGTAGAACCGTGTGTGCTCGACGTGCTCACGGAAGCGGCGGCGAACGCCGCTTCCTGCGAGGACATCGCCGCCGTCCTCGCGGCCGCGGACACCGGCACGAACGCGGCCGCCGAGCAGCAGCGCGATGCGCTACTCGCCGCGCTGCGTCTCCGACCCGCCGGGACTGGCAGGGCGCAGACGTTCACCGGGATCGTCCTCGGCCGGCCGCCTGCGGGCCTGTCCGACGTCGCCGCCGACCAGATGGAGACCTGGAGCGCGTACGCCGAGGCCGTGACCAACTCCTTTGTCCGGGGACGCCTCCATCACCTTCTGCTCGTCGCAGGACACGGTCGCAAGGTCGACCGCATCCGGGGCGCGGCCGCCGGGTACCTGGACGCGGTGCCGATTTTGCTCGCCGCCCGCAAGCGCTTCCCCGGCCTGGTGGGTGCGACCGAGTGTCTGCGCTGGGCCGGAGACCTCGCCCGGACCTATAACCAGACCGACCTGTGCAAGCGCGTCACCGACGACACGGTCGCCCTGGCCGAGCGAGTCCTTGCCGCTCCCGAGGACGAGACGGCGATCATGGCTGATCTCCTGGAGGGGCTGCGTGTCCAGCGCTACGACATCACCGACTTCGCAGAACGCGCCGCCCGTCGGTACGCCGGCGATGTGCACGCCCGCGTCGGATTCCTCAAGCTGATACGGGCAGAAGCGTCCGAGTTCCGCCGAGTCGGCATCGACACCGAGATCGTCAGCGCCCTCCTCGACGCCGCCGATGCCGACACGGGGTTCCGTCGCCACAACCTGCTGACCCAGGCCGCGACCATCGCGCGGGATCGAGGTCTGCCCGAGCTGAGGGTGCGTGCCGAGATGGCCCTGCAACAGACCGATCCGGACTCCCTGGGATGGACTCGAATCCGTCGCCCGCTCATCCCCCCGCCGGGACTTTTCGCCGGGGCCCGGGCGCACGTCGACGCCGCCCCAAGCCTGCGAGACGCACTGTGGCGAACCGCGCAAGACGCCCATCCGGCGATGCGCGAGCACCCCGACGACGTGGGCCTCCTGGACGGTCTGCTCCGGATCCCGCGCACGCGCATCAACACCGCCGGACCCGTCCAGGTCGCTCCGCCCGTCGCCGCCGCCGACGACCACCTCGTCGGACTGCAGGTCCTCGCGATGGACTTCCTCGGGCACCTCGCCGCCCATCAGCTCGACCACATCCACGAGCGCTTCGATCCGGACGAGGCCGAGCTGATCGGCGCCCTCGCCCATGGCGCCGTCTTGCCGGAGGCGCGCGCCCGAACGCTGGCCTACGCCTTCCGGTACTTCTGGCTGGGGGAGTTCGACGCAGCGGTATGCATCGCCCTGCCTCAGGTGGAGCAGATCCTCAGACAGCTCCTGCGCTGGCAAGTCTCGATCTTGTCCGTGGCCAAGGGCGAGTCCCCCGGGACCGTCGACCAGCTGGGAGGACTCCTCCGCAGCATGCCGGCCGCCGGGTATCCCGCGGACTGGAGCCGCGCCCTGGAGTTGCTCCTGGTCGACCCCGACCGCGGGATGAACCTGCGCAACGACGTTTGCCACGGCCTGATCGACACCCCGCCCAAGCACCGCGTCGCGCTCATCCTCCAGGCGGCGCTGTACCTGCTCAGCTACGCCCACGGGCATCGAACCCTCGCCCCGCCCGCTCCCTGAGCGTCCGGCAAGTCTGAACCCGACGGGGGACGTCACCGCCTTCCGCGGTGAGGCGGATAGCGTGCGGGCATGACGATGAGGGGGAAGCGGCGGGTCCTGTACCGGCAGGGCACTGGGTTCTGGCGGATGACGGCGAAGTGGGTTGTGGTCTTCGGGGCCCTGTACCTGATGGACGGGGGCCTGGTCCGATCGTGGGGCGACGCTCTGGTCTGGCCGATGATCGGGATCCTGCTGTGGGTGCCGTTCGGGATCGGCGTCGTCTGGTATCCGAAGAAGGACCAGCGGATCACGCTGACGACGCGCGAACTGCGTGTGCGGCGCAAGCGGCTGGCGATGGAGCAGGTGAACCTGCTGCACGTGGCGCGACTGTGGCTCGAAGGGCGGTCGACTGCCGACGACCAGCCGGTGCTGGAGTGGATACGGTTCGACCGGGTGGTGTGGGTTCCGCTCCAAGACGGCCGGGCGTTCGGCGTGGAGTTTCGCGACCCCGCCGCCTTCGCCAAGGTTTTCGGCGCCTTCGCGGTCGAGGCGTGCGGCGGGCCGGAGGTCGTCCGTGCTCGAGCTGCAGCAGCCACCTACCCGGAGCCGCGCGCGATGCGGCCCCGCTCCGCCGACGACGGCTCCTGGCTGGACGTCCTCGACATCTTCAGCTGAGAGCCGGAGCTGCGCGGCATGGGCAGCGGTCCGTGAGAGGCGCGGAGAACTACACAGGGTCGGCGTTCTGGCCGACCCTGCCCGGGCTCTTCCGCGGTCAGGAGCGAGAGGCGACAACCCCCTGGACGGCGTACGCAATCGTCGGTGAGACGAAAGCAAGCCGGCAGCCTGCGATGGGACTCGCTCAACGCCCAGTGCGACGCACCCTTCGCCCAGCGTCCGAACGAGCTTGGAAACTCGTTTGCTCCGACTGTCACACCGCGCGTCGTCCGCACACCTGTAGCAGGTGACAGCGGACCTCACAGCGGGAGTTGCACGTGCCTGACACCCTCACCCCGTACATGCCCCGACAGCAGTGGGGCCTTCGCACGACCGACGCGGTCCTTGACCCGGTCGCCCTGCGCCAGATGGCCACGGGTGAGTCCGAGGAGACCGCCCGAGCCGAGCTCACGGACGCCCAGCACCTCATCTCGGCGCCCACCCCCGGACAGGCCCGAGGCGAGGCACGGGTCTTCCAGGCACTCATCACCGCCTACGGCCGCCACCGCCCCATACTCACCGGCGGCCCGTTCGGCATCCGCAGTCTCACCCCCCGCACCGACGAACTGGTGGTGAGGATCGCGCCCTCCCAGGTAGATCGGTGGATCGACGCCCTCGCCTACCGGCAGGGCGGGACCGGCGTCGCAGGACTGCGCTGGGCCAGCCGGCGAGACGGGATCATCCTGACCTTGCCCGGAACGAAGATGCTCCTCGCCGAAATCAGCGAGAGCGACTGGCGTGCTGCCCTCGGACGCCGGACCGCCGACCAGAGCAGCCTCATGCCGCACTGGATCCCCCAGCTCCCCGGCGAGGCCGAGCACACCGCCACCGAGGACGCCGAACTCGCCGGCGCCTGCGACCACCTCTGCGCCACCTTGCGCCGGATCCGGCTTGTCGACGCCCTCACCCGCGGGAGCGGTCACGTCCACCTGTTCACCACCCGCCACCACGGCGACCTCCACCTGATCGAGGCGTGCGAGGCCACCCCCACCGTCCTGCCGTTGTGGACCTCTCGGTCCCTGCCCCTGGCGCTGTGGCCCGCCGGCCCGATCCCCGCCCCGGGCCCGATGGACCCGCGCACTGCTGTGCTCGACCTCCTCACCGAGATCGAACCCGCCCACGCCCCCTCCAGCGCCGCCGACCACCGCGCCGCCCGCGCCCTGTGCCACCTCACCGGCCTGAGCACCGCCCCCGTCCTTGTCCAGGCCGCCGAGCACGTTCTCGACGTCGCCACCCACGTCCTCGCCGACCCCGCCCACGCCAGCGTCTACGCCTCCGGTGGCTGGGCAGGCAGCTGCCGCACGTATCCCCAAGGCACCGTCCACGGCACCGACCCCTGCCTCCCGCCCGGCGCCGAGAAAGTCACCGACCTCCCCGAGGACGCACTCCAGCGCCTCGGCAGGCACTTCTCCAGCCGATCCTCCGACACCTCGCGCGCCGACCTCGTCAACGCCGGCCAGGAAGAACTCGTCCACCTGCTCGACTGGGCGCTCGCCGCCGCGACCCGCCCCACCAGTCGTCTGGACTGGAACCCCAATGAGGCCGACGGCACGCTTCAGCACAGGCAGCAGCTGCCCGACCGCGACGGCACCCTGACCCTGACCGCCAGCACCACCGGCGTCTACCGCGTCAGCCTGGAAGCACTCGGCCTGAGCGACCTCGCCGACGAGGACGACACCATGGAATGGGAACGCGAGGCCGCCCCCTCGCAGAGCGCCGCCGTCCTGCTGGCCGAACACACCGCGATCGAGGCGGCGGTCTGCCTGCCCTTCCAGCGCGAGCACCGCAAGCAGCGCCTCCTGCTGCCCAGTACGGTGTCGGCCGCGGTCGAGCCCACGATCCGGTCCGTCATCGCCGGAGCCGATCACGTCCTGGGGTTCTTCACCCTCGCCAGCGTCCTCGGCCGCCTCCACGACCGCGTCGGCCTCACCCAGGGAGCAACCGACGGCCACTGGCGCACCGATCCTCACTCCGACACCCCGCGCGACTACCCGGCCACCCTCACCGCTCTCATCAGCGACTGGTTCGAGCTCCCCTCACCCCACCACGGCGAAGCCGCCAACACCGCCGCGGTCGACAGCCCCACCTACCTCCGCCACCTCGCCGCCCACCGCGCAGCGCTCGACCCGTTCGTCACCCGCTACCTCGCCGCAGCCGACAGCCTCACCGGCGCGCGCACTGTCGAAGAGCGCCACGTAGCCGGCTTCGCAGCCCTGCGCACCACCGACCTTTCCGCCCTGGCCTGCACGGAGGTCCGCCCCGTCCGCGAAGGACTCCTCCGCCTGATCAAGACGATGCCCCAGGACCCCGCCCACCTGACCGCCTGGTACGAACGCCACCTCGACCAGGTCTGATCCCCGTCGACCCTTGCAAGAAGGAGAGCCCCACGATGAGTGAGCAACTGCCCGACCTGGCCATGTTCATAGGCCCCCTGGGGCGCGGGAAGACGCCGCTGCCGGCTGACGCCGATGCTGGCCAGCTCGCGGCCGTGCTGAGGCGCGCCCTGCACACCGTCGAATGCCGCGAACTCGGGCCAGCCGCCGCCGAGCAGACGTTCGGACCGTTCGCAGACACCACGGAAGGCCGGATGACCGTGTTCATGGACGAGGACCAGCTTCGGGCCGACCATCGCGGCCACGAAGAGCTCCACCAACTGGCGCGAGCGGTCCGTGATCGAGGGCCGGCCGTGGACGTCGTCTTGGCGCCACTCAAGCCGTCCGTGCTGCTCCTGGACGAGATGACCCACGTCGTCGGCAAGAGCGCCGGGTCGGCCTCGGGCACCGGCAGGGCCGGGACAGGCCGGTTGTACGAGCTGCGGCCGGTCTTGCCGTACTCGGGCGCTGTCCGCGTGGCGGCGGGCGAGCGGTGAGAGCAGCGGGCCCCGGCGCGGCGGATCCGGAAGGCCGAGACAGCGAACGTGTGCCCGCGGCGCCGCTGAAGGGCGGAGTGCCGCCTTGCAGCCGATCAGCAGCGAAGAGAGCCTGACCTGCAGGCACGGCCCAGGGAAATCCTCTCGGACCGTAGATTCGAATCTGGGTACGCTTTCGCAGCCGGCCCATGTGCCGGCCTTGGAGCGGGTAGGGCCCGCGACGCATCAGGGGGAGCAGATGACCACCACGAAGACATCAGGCACGGCAGCACCCGCGTCCGCTCACACTTCGGGCATGCCCGTCGCCTTGTTCAGCGACGAGGCATCCGCCGTGATGACGCCCGTGCCCGGCTCGGGCCAGCGCCTGCCGCGGCCGTTGGACACCCTGAAATGGCAGGCGCCCCCTGCACTGGAAGGCATCGACGACGACTCGCAGTGACCACAACGCGAGGGTGGCCCGGTGCCGTGGATCTCCACGACACCGAGCCACGAAGGCCGGTCACTCGGCCCGGGTGCTCCAGCCGAAGAAGAGCCAGCTCGGCTCGGGTCCGGCGGCATCGAGCAGCAGCGCTCCGGCGCCGCCCAGCCGGACGCACGGGGCGTCATCCTCGATCAGGCGGTCGGCCAGCCACTCGGCATCGTCTTCGTTCAGGGGTTCTCCGTCGGAGGGCGACGATGGGTCGTGGGAGGCGTTGAAGTAGCCCGCCGCGACGGCGTGCAGCGCGGCGCGTTCGCGTACGACGGTGACGCGGTCCACCTTCGTCAGGTCCGCGCGGGGCGAGAACAGGTCGACCGGGAGTTCTCGGTCTGCGGCGGCGTAGAGGGCGAAGGCGTTCTCGGGCGTGGCGCCGCTCGCGATGAAGCGGAACAGCATGGGGAACGGGTGCATGGCACTCCTTGGGTGGGGCCCGGCCGCCGGGAGGGTTGTCCCGCGGCCGGGACGGGTGATGATCAGGCGGGCCGACCGGGAATGACCTGTTCGCCGTTGCGCATGGCGTGCATGATGCGGGCCAGTGCGACGGAGACGGTTCCTTCCGGCCCCGCCGCGTCGTCCCGCCCACCGGCGACCCGTACGTCCGCCTCTCCACCCCGCTGACGCTTCACGTGGAAGGTGCGCTGGTTGAGATCGACGGCGTGCACGAGCCGGACTTCCCGCCGGTTGGGCAGCAGATGGTTCACCCGCATGCCCGTCTGCCGGAGCCGCTCCACCGCCGGGGGCAGCGGGACGGTCGTGTCGCGCATCCAGCCCTCAAACATGAACCCGACCGCGCAGACGGGCGCCTGAGCCGCGTCGGCGGGCAGGAGAAGGTCCGGGACGGGCGGCAGCGAGCTGCTCAACCCACTCAAGGCATCAGCGGGGTTGACGCCGCCGGGGTTCCAGATGGCCTCGGGATACAGAGCCGTCTCCACCCGATCGCCGGGCAGCAGCCGCAGCGTGAAGAGGCGGGAGGGACGGTTCCACCCCTCCTGTTCACCGCACTGGGCCTCGATCGCCACGATGGCGGCGGCGATGGTGTTGGCGTGTGGATCGTCCGCCGAAACGAGGGGAGCGGAGAACGTGAAGTCGCGGGGCTTCCTGGACATGGCAAACGCGCCTTTCCGTGCAGCCGTAGCCGAGTACGGCCGCGCTGATGCGGTGGAGGAGGAAGGGAAAGAAGCCGGAGAGCCCGGCTCGATACGACCAAAGTACATCCTGAAATATGAATACGCAACACACGTTTGGCCTTGACCGCCTCCTCGGACGGTGACGGACGAGGCTGCCTGGCGTGTGTATGGCACCGAGCTGACGCACCCGCAGGTGACAATGGGGGCGGTCTCGACGGCGTCCGGTTACTGGGGGAGTGCTCTTTGTCCATCGACCGCCTGCAGCCCATCAGCCCCGCAGCGCTGGCCGCTCGTACGTCCGGACCCGGCATCCCCGCCTCACGCACCGCACCCCGTGCCGACGGCACCTCCTCGATGAGTACCGACGCCTTCCGCGCAGCACTGAAGCGCGGCATCGCGCGCGATGCCGCGCCAACCGTTGCCGCGGCGGCGGCCGCCGAAGCGGCGCGCCGGCTCACTCAGGGCCGCCTGGAGGTATCCGACCTGCGGGTGCTGCTCCTGGAGACCCCCGGCTCGGAGGTCTGGGCGGCGGTTCGCCGTGCAGCGCTCACCACGGTCACCGCCAGCCCGGAACTGGCGCCGAGCATCATCTCCATGCACGCTCAGCTGCTCCGGCTGCCGGCGGCGACCGTCCGCGAGGGCCAGGACGCCGGGAGCCAGGACGGCTTTCACGCGCAGGCCACGCTCACGGTCGACGACCAGCAGATCAGCGGCAGCATTCAGTGCTCCCGCACCCGCAAGGGCGCCCGGCAGCAGGCCATGACCACGCTCATCGCGGCGATCGCCGGCCTTCCCGACCCGCTCGCCGACCGTGCCGTAGAGGCATGGGGCGCATCTGCCAGCCCCGCCGTCCCGCCGCCAGCCCCGGCACCTCGCGCCGGCTCGGCACCCGCTGCGGGCCGCAGCCCCATCTCGGTCCTTCACGAGTTCGCCCAGGCCGGGCACACCACGACACCCGACTTCCGGGTCACGGGGGCCGCTTCCGCCTTCACCGCCACAGTCACCGCCGTCCACCGCGGGCAGAAACTCGCCGCGACGGGAGAGGGAACGAGCAAACAGAGCGCCCGCGCGGCCGCGGCCAGCAGCCTCCTGGAAATGCTTCAGCAAGCACTGGCCGCCGACGTCCCCCCAGCTCCCGCGCCCGAGCCTCCCACCCCGTCCAACGCCCCGGCGCTGCTTCCACCGCTCGGCCTCGCCCGTACACAGGAGCCACCCCCCGCCGTTCCCGCCAGCGCAGCCGAGTTGTTCCGCGCGCACCACGTCCTCGAGCAGGCCCTGGCCGACGGCGTGGCGCTCACCCTGCTGCCCGCCCGCCACCCCGCCCACAGCACCTGGATGATCTTCCGGCCCGACGGCGTACCGCTCCCCGACCTCGAACTACTGCCGGCGCCCCTTCAGCCGGTCACCCGCGACCTCGTCCTGGCCGGGACCGGTGGCATCATGCCGCGCCGCGCCACCGTGACCGGCATGGCCGTCCCGCTCCGACTCGCCCTCCCCCTGATCCTCGATCCCCGCCAGGGAGAGCACGCCTCGGTCACCGGATGGCGCCACCCTCTGCGCCTGGCCCTCACGTGCGTGGCGCAGCAGCGCGTCCACCCCGCCCTGACCGACCAAGGCCAGGGCTGCTGGCGCATCGGCCCGATCACCGAAGCCCTGCACACCGCCGTCACCGACGTCGCCGCGCTGATGGCCCCCGAAGGACACTGCCTCCTCGCCGGTACCAACCCCATCCGCGTCCCGTCCCCCGAACACGCGGTGTGGCCCCTGCTCGACGCCGTCGCCGACACCATGCTCCGCACCCCCGGCACCCCCACCCTCCTGGGATCCGGCCCCCACACCGGGCCCGCCGGCCAGGACGCCGAGGCGACACCCGAGTTGTGGAGGTGGGCGGACGCGATCGAGGACACCGTCGATCCCCACCCCACCCCGCGCCTGGTGCTGCGCATCAAGGAACCCGACACCGCGGGCACCGTCCCGTCCGCACCTGCCGTCCTGCACCTCGCCGCCCCCGACCAGCAGGACACCGTTGCAGCGATCACTGTCTGGGACGGGGCTCAGCACACCCGGGCCGAGCTCACCCCCGCCGCCCTGCCCGCTGTACGCCGCGCGCTGCGCCGGGCCGCCCGCCACTACCCGCCCCTGGCGCACCTCGCCGCCCAGGAACGCCCCCACCGCATCTCCCTGACCGCCCCAGACCTGGCCCGCCTCCACGACCACGCCACCGCCCCGCTCGCCGAGTCCGGCATCACCGTGCAGTGGCCCCCCACCCTCCTCGGCGCCCTCACCGCCACCGCCGTCATCGGCACCCACGACCCCGGCGACGAGGACGAGTCCCCGACGGGTGGCGGATACCTCGCACTGGAACGCCTGGTGGACTGCCGCTGGCACATCAACCTCGACGGTGACCCGCTGACCGAGCAGGAGATGACCGCGCTGGCCGACGCCGCGTGGCCGCTGATCCAACTGCGAGGCCGCTGGCTCCTGGTCGACGCCGACACCGCTCGCCGCGCCCGCGCCCGAGACCTCGCGCCCCTGCCATCCCTCGACGCGCTGACCGCGGCCCTGTCCGGCACCCTCACCCTCAATGGCGAAGCCCTCGAAGCCCGGCCCGCCGGCGCCCTGGCCACCCTGGTCGGCACGCTGCGCGGCGCCCCCGACGAGACCCGGGCCGTGCCCCCGCCGGCCGCCCTGAAAGCGACGCTGCGCCACTACCAGCAGCGCGCCCTGACCTGGCTCGCGAACATGGTCGACCTGGGCTTCGGCACGCTGCTCGCGGACGACATGGGCCTCGGCAAGACCCTGACGACCATCGCCCTGCACCTGAACCGCATCGAGACCACCCGCGCCGCCGGC
This sequence comes from Streptomyces sp. NBC_01426, assembly GCF_036231985.1. Taxonomy (GTDB): domain Bacteria; phylum Actinomycetota; class Actinomycetes; order Streptomycetales; family Streptomycetaceae; genus Streptomyces. Next base: position 38,721 of record NZ_CP109502.1, on the reverse strand, counting down.
CCGACGCTAGTGGTCTGCCCGGCCTCCCTGATCGCGAACTGGGAGCGCGAGATCACCCGCTTCGCGCCCTCCACCACGGTCGTGCGCTACCACGGCGCCGGCCGGACCCTCGACCGTGACGCCCTCGACCCCAACACAGTCGTCATCACCACCTACGGCACCGTCCGCCGTGACACCACCTCCCTCGCCGCCGCCGAGTGGGGACTGGTCATCGCGGACGAGGCCCAGCACATCAAGAACCCCACCTCGGCCACTGCCAAGGCACTGCGCACCGTGCCCGCCCGCGGCCGGATCGCGGTCACCGGCACCCCGGTGGAGAACAACATCACCGAGCTGTGGGCCATCCTCGACTGGACCAACCCCTCCCTCTTCGGCACCCGCAAAGCCTTCCGCACCCGCTACGGCGCCGTGGAGAAGGACTCCGCCTCACCGGCCGCCGCGCAACTCGCCCGGCTCGTCGGCCCGTTCATGCTGCGACGGCGCAAGACGGACCCCGGCATCGCCCCCGAACTGCCCGGCAAAGTGCACCACCACCGCATCGTCGCCCTCACCGAAGAACAGATCGGCCTGTACGAGGCATCCGTCCGCGACACCATGGACAAGATCGCCACCAGCACCGGAATCCAGCGCCGCGGCCTCGTCCTCAAACTGCTCCAGGCCCTGCGCCAGATCTGCAACACCCCCAGCCTCTACCTCAAGGAGCCGCTGGAGGACGCCGACCCGGCGGGCCTCGCCTGCCGCTCGGGCAAGCTGGCGGCCCTGGACGACCTCATGCCCACCCTGGCCGAGCGCGGCGAAGCGTCTCTGATCTTCACGGGATACGTGCAGATGGGCCGCATCCTTGAGCACCACCTCCGGGCCCGCGGCCGCTCGGTGCGTTTCCTCCACGGCGGAACGCCCCCGGCCCGCCGCCAGGACCTCGTCGACGCCTTCCAGAACGACCCGGACCCGGCCCCGGTCTTCGTGCTGTCGGTCAAGGCGGCCGGCACCGGACTCACCCTCACCCGGGCCGAGCACGTCGTCCACTACGACCGGCCCTGGAACCCCGCCGTCGAGGACCAGGCGACCGACCGCGCCCACCGCATCGGCCAGCACCGCACCGTCCAGGTCCACCACCTGATCACCGAGGGCACCGTGGAAGACCACATCAACGAACTCCTCGCCCGCAAACGCGCCCTGACCGAGGCGGTCCTCACCTCCGGCGAGAGCGCCCTCGCCGACCTCGACGACACCGAACTCAACGCGCTCGTGGCCCTGGCCGCCCGATGACCGGCTCCGGCAACACCCGCAACATGGCCCCCCTCGTGGCCGCCTGGAAGCAGGCATTCCACCTGGCGACCAACGGCTCCGGCTCCTACGGCAAGGGCCTCAACCTCCACCGCAACGGCGGCGTCGCGCAGATCCACGCGCAACCCGGGCGCCTGGCCGCCGCCGTCACCGCGAAGAAGGCCACCCACCAAGCCGTCCTGTTCCTGCCCGAACTGACCGACACTCAGTGGGACACCCTCGCCGGCCGCCTCGCCGGCAACGCCCAAGCCGTCGCCGACCTCCTGGCCAACCGGGTCCCTGCGGCCATCGCCGACCCCGGCCATGCCGGCGGCATCGCCATCGTCCCGGCAGCCGAAGAGATCACCTTCGCCTGCTCCTGCCCCACCGGCCACGCCGGCCGCGTGTGCGACCACAGCGGCGCCCTCGGCCACGCCGTCACCGACCGCCTCGCCGTCACGGCCTCCATCCTGCTCGGCGCCCGCGGCATGTCCGCCCGCAGCCTCGCCGTCCTCGTCCGTGACCTCATCGCCGAAACCGACCCCGGCACCCTCCCGGCAGACGACGACGGAACCGTCCGCGCCGACCAGCTCTACTCCCTGGCAGCCCACCGGCCACCGCACTCCCCGCCCGACCTCGACCTCGATCCCATCGTCCCGGTCACCACCGACCTCGACGACCCGCCCCTCCCCGGGCCCCGCGCCCAAGACCTGGCCTGGATGACCCAGGACGCCGCCGATCGCGCCCGAGCGCTCCTGACAGCCATCCCGGACCCACCCCACGACGACCTCGCCGACACAGTTCGAATCCTCGCCAGCCCTCACGGCATCGACCGGCTACCCGCCGCCGCCGACGCCACTGGCCTCAGCGAAACCACGCTGCGCGCGATGATGATCGGCTACCGCCACGGCGGCCCGGCCGGCGCCCATGCCACCCTCGCCGCAGCCACGGTCCCGCCGAGCACCCTGGAACAGGCTGCAGAGGCCCTCCGCGCCTCCCGCGCCTTCGCCTTCGGCATCATCGACATCGCCGACGGAGCGATCACCGACTCGACCGCAGGCGTCCAGATCCGGCCCGGTCTCGACGGTCGGTGGCACCCCTTCACGCTCAGGCGAGCCGATGAGTGGCGTCCCGCCCCCGGAGCCTGCGACGATCCCGCCGAAGCATTCCGCGCGGCGCGGCGCGCCCGCGCCGCACGACCGCTCAGCCGGTAGACCGACCCACAGCCGACCAGGTCACCCACTCCGGAAGGAAAGATCCGCCGCATGCTTTTGGACCTGCAGACCGGCGTACGCGCCTACCAGTTCGTCGTGGACCGGCTCGACGACCGGCGCCGCGAGCAGTACCCCGAGGGGCGCCAGGCGTATGAGGACGACTGGACAGCCGCCCACGATCTGGAGAAGTCCTACGCCGAGGCCGTACACGCCCAGGACCGTGACACGGCCGAGCACCTGCTCCAGAAGCTCATGAGCTTGGCCGCTCCGTGGCGAAACCATCCGCACCACCCGGACAACGACACCGAGGGCGGGCGCCAGACCGACGGCACCGTGCCGGGCGGCCGGCCATGAGGCGGCAGTGGGTCCTTCCATGCGGCATGATCGCCGCCATGGTGGTGCTCACGCCCACCGTGCTCGACACCCGCAGCACGCCATGGACCATGGGATGGGTCGCCATCCTCCTCGGCGCCCTCGCCGTGCAGATGCTGCTCATGCTGGTGGACCATCTCGCCCCCGATACAGACAGCCCCAAGCACGACGACGTCCCGGAAGCCTGAACCGTCCTGCTCAGCCGCGACAGGGGTGAAGGCGAGCGGGACGCTCGCAGCCACCGCTGTCGGAGCCGGGGCCTACAGTCCGCATGTGCGTGACATGACAGCTGTGAGTGCAGAGGCCGCCTGGCTGCTCCTGGTCGGTCTGGCGTTGGTCGGTGCGATGGTGACCCTCGCCGACGGACGCCTACGTTGGTATCCGACAGGTCTGCTGCAGTGGTGCATGGTCATCGCCTTGGCACAGGGGCCGTACGGAATGCTTCTGGCCAGCGGTTTGATCCCGCAGGCCCAGACCCCGGCCATCCGCATCGTGATGCTGCCGACGTGGATCGCTGGCGTCGGGTTCGCGGTCTGGAAGGGCAGACGAGCCGTGCTCGGCAGATGGGCGGATCAAGAACTCGTCCGCATCCTGGGCAAACTCAACGTGCTGACCCGGATCACCGCGCTGCACCGCCGCGCCGAGGGCGCGGATGTCAGGCAGCTTCCGTTGCAGGAGGCCCGGACCGCGCTGGGCCGACGCCGCGGCCGTGTGGCCTTGCTGTCCTTCGAAAAGGTGCTTGAACTGATGGAGGCGGAGCACCGATCCACCGAGGAGTGGTCCGAGCTCCGCTCCCCGATCCGCGCGCTGGTCACGAACTTCGTCGGCAGACCACAGACCGACCAGGCGCCCCCTGGCGCGTGACCGATCTTGCGCGATGCGTCGATCGCAAGAACTCCGGTCCATGACCAAACGCGTGTTGATGGCCGGGCGACGCTCGCCCACGGCCATGCCCGATCAGCTTGTCCAGGTCTTGATCTGAGCGGCGACCTCTCGCACCGGGAGCCCGTCCCGGGCGGCGCGGGCCAAGGGAATCACGGTGTCCAGCCCAGGGCTGACCGGGAGGCCGCATGCCGACAGGTAGGCCGCCGTCACCGTGGCCGCGAACAAGAGGTTGCGTACCTCAAGGCTGGGGTTCCTCGCCAGTTCACACAGCAGCGCGGCGGCTTTGTGGTGGGGCTCGGGATAGACCTCGTGGTCCAGGACCTCCGCGCGATGACGTGCTTCAGCTGCTACTGGCACGCCGTAGTCGACGACCTGGGGGTCACCCGGGATCTGCTGCGCCACAGCCAAGATCCAGGCGAGATCGATGCGGAGATTCACGCGGCGTCCCTCGGCGCGCTCTCCATCAGCCCCTCCGGGAGGCCGGGGTAGCGGTCCTCGCCGACCTCCGCCTCGAACGTGTCCGCATACTGGGCCAGGAACGTCGCGGCGCCGGCCATGAAGGCGGCACGGGACTGGTTCACATCGGCCTCGATCAAGTCGGCAACGTAGCCCTGCAGGCTCAGTCCGCGGCGCTTGGCCCGGTCCTCGGCGGCCGCCTTGACGGCGTCGTCCAGCCGGATATTCGTCTGCTTTCCCATACACACCACTGTAGCTAGGTGCTGGTACCAGCGGCTAGCAGAACGGGCGAACGGAAACTGCTGCCAACCGCCGCGCCGCCCTACCGGCCGCGCCCCCAAGGCCACCACCGGGTACGCGCCTGCATACGGCCAGCGTCGATGGGCGCAGACTCGCGCGGCGCCGCGGTGTGGTCAGGCGGCAGGCCGAGCTTGTGCGGGTGAACGCAGGCCGGCCTCCCGTCGAGGGTGTACCGATGTCCGTCAGCCGGGTCGAAGGGGGCCTCGCGACACGGCCGATCGAAGACGACGAAGACCGTACGCGGGAACCGAAGGGCGGGGCAGATCCCACAGAGGCGATGGTCCGAGGCGGGATCAACATGGGGAAGGCTGCCATCCATGCCCGCACACGGTAGCGGGGCGGCCAAGGTGCGGCCGCCACACTGGGCGCCGTCGTCAGCCGACGTAGGGAGCCGGGGATCGAAGTTCCGGTACAGCCGGTGCGGCGTCCGGTTCTCAGGACGGGACTGGGTCCTCCATGGGTTCGGGGATCGCGGCCCACACTGGCGAGGTGAAGCCGGTCATGTCGGGCGCGAACTTCGCCAGGGTGGGAAGGAACCGGTCCGGCTTGCCATCGACGCCGTGGATGACCCGTACGGGCCTGCGTGTGATGTTGGCGAGGTCCTGCGCCTGGTCCATCACGGCCGTGACCGCCTGGGGGAACCGGCTGCCGGCCGGGACAACGACCGGGCCTGTGCACTCGGGTCCGGCGCGTCCCACCATCACGCGGGCCTGCCAGCCGATGGGCTCGCGTCGGTAGTCGACCATGACCCGCAGAAGCCACGCCTGGGCCTCTCCTTCGGTGAGGCCGTCGATCCCGTCCACGCCGTGCAACTGCGCCAGCCGCTCCTCGCTCGGGCCGGGTACAGCCGCGACCTGCGCCATCCACTCCTTGAAGTCCGTCATGGCCTGTCAACGAGGCAGTCGACACCAGGTCGCCCCGGATGTCGCCCATTCGGGAAGGGGCAGGAAGGGGCCTGGCATCTTGCGTTCTGTGCGGCGATCGTTGAAAGGGACGCCATGGCGTCCCTTTCGCCGTCGGGAGGTGACCATGCCCAATCGGCGCTCACGCGGATACCAGCCGTGCTGGAAGCCCCAGGCGTCCTCGCTGGAACTGCTCGCGGCCGTGGACCGGGTCCTGAACCGATACACGGACCACCTGCCCCTCACGATCAGGCAGGTCTGGTACTCGCTGATCTCCGACGGGGTACTGGCCAAGGAGTCCCGTACCTACAAGCGGCTGATCGAGGTGATCGGGATGGGCCGCCGGTCGGGCCGAATCCCCTGGGAAGCGCTCCGCGACGACACCGAATTGAAAGCGGAACCCGTCTTCTACGCCGGCCCCGACGACTTCCATGCCGCGCTGCGGCAGGCTGCGGACGGCTACCGGCTGGACCGGCAGACAGGCCAGCCGATCCGGCTGGAGGTGTGGTCGGAGACAGCGGGGATGGTCAACCAGCTCCGCGCTGTGGCCGACCCGTACGGAGTGCCTGTGTACTCGGGCAGCGGGTTCAGCGGCCTGCCGGCGAAACGGACCGCGGCGCTGCGCATGGCCGCCGATCCCCGGCCCGTGAGGGTGTTCGTCGTATCGGACTGGGATCCGAGCGGGGTGCACCTGTTCTCCGCGCTCGCGGAGGACGTCGCGGCGTTCGCCACCGTGGACGCCCCCGGTTCGGAAGTCGTCTTCGAGCGCCTGGCAGTCACCGAGCAGCAGATCGAGGAACACCGGCTGCCGACCGCCCCCACGAAAACCACCGACAACCGCTCCTTCACCGGCAGCTCCACCACCCAGGCTGAGGCCCTGCCGCCCGACGTCCTCGCCTCCGTCGTACGCGATGCGATCACCTCCCGCCGTGATCCGCTGATCCTCGCGGAACTCCTGAACCGAGAGGAACGCGAACGCCGCGCCCTGCTCGCCGACCTGAACATCCACGCCGACCCCGGGCCCGACTAGCGACTCGACCGGCACAGCCGCAGAGATCGCACCGGCGGGGCCGGCAGACCACCGGACGCTGAGAAAGGGCCCACCGGCGTGGACGGTCCTGGAATGATGAATCACCACATCGCACCAGATCGCCAAGGGGATCAATGGGCCTGCACATTTCGCGGATCGAGATACGCAACTTCCGCAACTTCCGGCACCTGGTCATCGACGACTTCCCCGCCCACGCCGTAGTCGTCGGCGAGAACGGCGTCGGCAAGTCGAACCTGCTGGAAGCGATCCGCCTGGTCCTCGACCCGTCCATCTCCGACGCACGGCGCATGCTGCGCGAGGAAGACATCTGGGAAGGACACCCCGCGGGCCTGGCCGGCGGAGCCGAAGTGACCATCGTGGTCGAACTCCGAGGCTTCGACGACGACGCCGACGCCAAGAGCATTCTGTCCAGCGCCGCGGTGGACTTCGACCCCTACGTAGCCCGGCTGACCTACCGCTTCGCCCCGCGGACGGAGGTGGCAACGGCCGATGGCTCCCGCGTGCAGCCGACCGGCCGGCCGCTGACCGCGAAGGACTACGACGTCGTCGTCTTCGCCGGCGACCGCGAGACCAACGACGTGCGCGCCATCCGCCGCGAAGTTGCCCTGCGCGTCCTGCCGGCCCTGCGAGACGCCGAGGCAGACCTGCACAACTGGCGCCGCAGCCCTATGAGGGACCTCCTCGAACGGCTCCCCCTTGACCCGGTCAACCTGGAAGCCACCGCCTCGGCCATGGCCACGGCAGTCGACCAGCTCACCAAGGACGACAACGTCGCCAAGCTGGAAGGACACCTGACGGACCGGCTCGGCGCGATGTTCGGGCCGCGCCTGGCGGTCCAACCCACCCTGGGGTTCGCCTCCTCCAAGCCGGACGAACTGATCCGCGCCGTACGCCTCTTCTTCGACACGGCACGCCGCAGAAGCATCTCCGACACCAGCCTGGGCAGCGCCAACGTCATCTACCTCGGCCTGCTGCTCGAAGCCCTCAGCCAGCAGCGAGACGACGAGGAATTCATCGCCACCCTCGTCGCCGTGGAGGAGCCCGAAGCCCACCTCCACGTCACCCTCCAGCGGCACCTCTTCGGGTACCTGCTGCGCAGCGGACCGTCGCTCGTCCTCACCACCCACAGTCCGCACATCGCCGCCGTCGCCCCGGTCCGCTCCTTCATCGTGCTGCGCGCAACGGAGAACGGCACTACCGGTGCCACAACGTCCGCCCTCCCCGTCACCAGCGAGCAGGCCGCGGACCTGGAGCGCTACCTCGACGTCAGCCGCGCCGAGGTCCTCTTCGCCTCCGCCGTCGTCCTGGTCGAAGGACTGGCCGAGCTGTACATCCTCCCCGCCCTGGCCGAAGCCGCCGGCTTCGACCTCGACGCCTACGGCACCGTGGTGGCCAGCGTCCACGGCACCGACTTCAAGCCCTACCGGGCACTCCTCGGCCCGAAGGGCCTCGACACCCCCCACGTGGTCATCACCGACGGAGACGCCGCCCGCGACAAGCGCGGCCGACGGGAAGCCGGCCTCAAGCGAGGCGCGAACCTCCACCCCGACGAAGCCCGCGGCAAGGCGCTCCGCGACCAGATTGCCCGCCTGCCGGAAACCGGCGCGGCCGACTACCAAACGACCCGCGATCCCCTCGCCTCAGAACTCCAGGACCACGGCGTCTACGTCGGCGCCCAGACCCTGGAGACCGACCTGTGCTCCATGTTCGGCGAGGAGATCATCCAAGCCTTCAAGGAGCTGAACGGCAACGCCACCGCGATCGACGACGTGAGCCGCGGGGTCGCCAACGAGCTGAACACGACGATCGACCCCGAGCTGCGGAAGAAGATGCTCAAGCGCATCGGCGACCTCGGCAAGGGCCGCTTCGCCCAGCGCCTCGCCGCGCACATCGCCCAGGTCGACCTGGACGCCCGGATCCGGTCCGAAGCCAACATCACGGACGACCTTGTCCCCCTGGACGAGCACGCCCTGCGCCGCCTGGGCACGGCGTCCTACCTCTTCCTGGCCATGGAACGCATCAGCCGCGCGGCCCGCGGAACCTCACTACTCACCGGCCACACGGCGCCACAGGCCAACGGGCAGGGCAGCGATGCAGGTCAGTGACACCCTGCTCGCAGAGCTCGACAGTCTGCACCCCAGGCAGCGGACCGCCGTTCTCCACGACGGCAACGTCGTACTGCGGGCCGGGCCCGGAAGCGGGAAGACACGCACCCTCGTCGCCCGGATCGCCTACGTGCTCCAGACGCAGATCTCGGCCTTCCGCGGCGTGGCCTGCATCACCTACACCAACGCGGCGGCCGAGGAGATCCGCCGCCGCGTCCTGCGCAGCGGCGTGCGCGCCGAAGGGCGGATCACCTGCTCCACCGTGCACGCCTTTTGCCTGAACGAGATCCTCCGCGCCTTCGCACACCTGACCGGGCAGTCGGCACCTCAAGCAGGACAGGTCCTCAACAAGGCGGCCACCGAAGCGCTTCTGCAGCGGTGCTTCGACCAGGCCGGCATCGGCGAGGTCCTCGCCCAGCACCGCATGCCCCAGAGCACCCGGATTCGCCGGGCCCTGGCCTGCAACGAGGACCTGGACAGCTTCGACCCGCGGGAAGTCCAGGCGGCACGCCTCTACGAGGAACAGCTCATCCTCAGAGGCGAGATCGACTTCGAGGCCATGGTCACCCGGGCCGTGCACATCGTCAGGGAGCACGCACATGTCCGCGACCTCCTGCGCTCCCGCTTTCCCCACCTCGTCGTCGACGAGTACCAGGACCTCGGCGGAGTCCTCCACGAACTCGTGCTCGCGCTGCGCGACCTGGCCGGCATCACCGTCTTCGCCGTCGGGGACACCGACCAGTCTGTCTACGGATTCACCGGAGCCGACGCCAAGTACCTGACCGAGCTGGCAGGCCGAGCGGACTTCCGCGATCTCGAACTCGAGGTCAACTACCGCAGCGGCCAGGACATCATCACCGCCGCCGAAGCCGCCCTCGGCCTTTCCCGAGGCCGCCTCGCCCGCGAAGGGGCACCCCCAGGCGACGTCAACCTCGAACAGGTCGAGGGAGGGCTCGCGGACCACGCCCGAGTGACCTGCGACCTGGTCGAACAGGCGCAGAACAAGGGCATCAGCCCCGAGCGGATCGCCATCCTCTACCCCGCTCGCGGTCGCCTGCTCGACGAAGTCCGCAGCGAGCTCACCCGACGCGAGCTGGACTTCCGGCACGAAGGTGACGACAAGCTCCCCGCCGGCAGCCTTTCCCGCTTCGTCCAGCGGTGCGCCAGCCGCGCCGTCACCAACTACCAGATCCACACCGCATCCGGCGCCGATCGCGCCGACATGCTGCGCCGTACGCAGGCGCCGTCACTTGCCTCCCTGGCCCGCGCCTTCACCACGCTGCGTACCGAGGCCCAGCTCGCCCCGTCCCCCTCGCGGCTCTTCGTGCCCAGGGCTCTGCAACTGTGCCTCGACCCCGAGGAGCTCTACCCAGCCGAAGCCCCTGCCCTCGCCTGGCTGGAGCAGCTGCGCGCCGGCTTGGCTCTTGACGAGATAGCCGCGGGACACCCCGACCAGGACAACACGAGCAGCCTCGACCGCATGGCCGACCTGTGCAGGTCCAAGGACTTTCTGCTGCAGGACCTCGCGCGCGGCGAGGAAGTCATCGGGAAGGTACTGCTCGCCACCTACCACGCAGCCAAGGGCCGAGAGTTCGACACCGTGATCCTGCCGGGCCTCCTCCAGGGCATCATTCCGCGTGATGTCCCGAGCGGGAAGCAGTGGCGGAAACCCACGGAGACGGAGCTCGCGGAGCAGAGGCGCACCTTCTACGTCGCCCTCACCCGTGCCGAGTCGACCGTGACCATGATCGTCGGCCCCGGGTACGAGACCAGGAACGGATACTGGATGTCGTTGGGGCCCTCAGCCTTCGTGATCGAGATGGCGCGGCGGCTCTTCCCCGACGAACAGACCTGACCAGGCGGCCGTCCCCGGCCCCGTCCGACGCTCCGGCATCCGACTACGGTGATCACCATGACACTGGGGGAGATGCTGCAACGCCACGCCGGGCAGGCCATGGTGGCGACGGCGATCATCAGCGAGGCCGTCATGACACAGCTGCGCGGACCGGCGGCCGGCATCGCCGTCGGCGTGGCGGCGGCGGCCGGCGGACTGTGGGCGGTGCAGGGCCGCGCCCGGCAGAAGTCGGCGATCGCCATGGGGCCGTCAGCCCAGGCGTTGACCTGGCAGGCCCACGCAAGCCGCAAGCCCGACCCGTCCGACAGCGACACGTACCGCCACATCGCCACCCGGATGCGGCAGACCACCGAGCACGTACGCCGCACCACTGCCGAGCGCGGACTGAAGAAGGTCACCCTGGCCACTTCCAGCGAGACCGGCAGCTGGGCCGACGCCCGCTCCACCGGCCACGGCCGCCGAGGCCACGTGTGGCTCGGCATGCGGTGGCTCCACCCCCGACACACCAACCACCTCCCCGCGGTCCTGGAGCACGAACTCGCCCACCTCCAGCGCCGCGACACCGGCAAGCGCATCGCCGCCGAGTCCGCCGCCGTCGCGGTGGCCGGCCTGGCCGCGGGCCTGCTGCCCCTGCCCGCCTTCGCCCTGACCGCAGCCGCCGCCTGGGCGCTGAACACCCTGTTCTTCTGGTGGGGCGAACTCGCCTGCGACCTCGCAGCCGCCCGCGTCTGCGGCCGGACCGCCGTAGCCGACATGTGGCGCGAGGACCTCGAACGTGACCGCGCCCGCGCCGTACTGCCCCGGATCTGGGTGACGGTGCGGGGCCTGCGCACGCACCCGCCACTGCGCCTGCGGATCCTGTGCGCCGAACACGTCCCGTTGCCCGACGCACGCGGGCAGGCCGTGCACCCACTGCACACGCCGGCCGCCAGTTGATCCGACCTCCTCGCCCACTGCTTCCCGTCCACGAACCCGCGCTGCGCGCCGACGCGTGATGGGATTCCCCGATATGTGCGATAAGCGGCCGGTTGGCGCGGTACTTTGTCGAGCAGTCCCCCTGGACGCCGCGTCCCCCCGTGCGCTGCGTCCGGGGGTGTACTCCGCCGGTTCAGGCGTGATCAGCCGCCCTCCGGCCGCGGCAACCCGCTCTCGCGACCGTCTGGCGCGACCGGCTCTCTCTTTCACATGAGATCACCGGCTCGCAGCGCCGGGGTTCGGGATCCGGTAGACCGGGGTGGCGGGTGCGAGGGGGAGGTCGGCGCGGACCCGCGCGCGGAGGAAGAACCGGCGCTCACGAGTGAACGTGACGCCCTCGACCGCACCGTCCTTGTAGACCGGCCCGACGAGCCGCCCGTCACTGTCGCGGATCCCGATCCGCACTCCGGGCTTCCAGTGCGCCCGCCGCCACGTGCCGACGACGAGCGGCCCCCGCGAGCCGGTTGGCGCCGTGCGCTGCTCGGGCGGTCCCTCGGGCGGAGGGGTGAAGTCCAGGACACGGACCCCATGGAAGCCGCCAGCCCGCCCGGCCTCGCTCGTGGCGATCCTGCCCAAGGAGCTGCGCGACGTGGGGCGCGGACCGGGGTCCGGCAGAGCGGGCGGCTGCGTCCATCGGGCGAACGCCAACTGCGCGGCATACCCGTACAGCACGCGGCCGCCGCCGTGGTCGCCGTACGCGGTCGGCTGCAGCACCTGGCATCGCTTCCCCGTCGCGTCGAGGGAGGAGATGAGCAGGAACCCGGACGTCGTGTCCAGCCGGCCATCGGGCTGGGAGGCGAGCAGGCCGCCGAGGATGACTGGCTCCAGTCCCACGCACACGCCGTCCTCGATCAGCGCGGCGAGCTCGTCGTCGTCGGCTTGGGCCGCGCGCAGGGGGACGGCGTCGTGCGTGATGAGGGACCAGGGGGCCGGCAGTCGCAGAGCGTCCCGGGTCGGTTCGTCCAGCGGGGCGGTGGTGACCACGTCCAGGGCGAGCGGGGCGGGGACCATGTGCACGGCGGCCAGGTAGGCGGCGGTGCCGGTCAGGGCGCGCAGCCACCGCACGGCTCGCTCCTGTTGCACGGTGTAGGTGCTGGTGCGGAAATCCTGCTCGTCCAGCAGACCGGACCGCAGCGCGCCGACGTCCGCGGGCACCAGGCCGGACAGGTCCGAGGGCAGGCGGCGATGGATTTGGGCGAAGCGCCGCTCGAGCTCCCACTGCTCCCGCTGGGTCGCCAGTGCGGCCGCGGCGACGTCGATGATGACGTCGTCCGGCCCGCACAGCGCGAGGACTGCCTTGGACTCGTGAGGAGCCAGCTCCCAGTCGATGGCGTGCTCGTTCGCGAGTCGTTGTGCCTCTCCGCACTCGGCGACCACTCGCTTCCATAGCACCGCCAGCTGCTCGTCCCAGGATCCCGATCTGCCGGGCCCAGCGCCGGGACCGAGAAGGAACTCCTTCCAGGCGCCCGAGGTCAGGGCGGTGAAGGTGAGGCCGCTGTCACGCGTAGCCGGGGCGGCCGGTTGCGCGAAGGCCGTGTCGAGGAGGTTCCGAACGCTCATGCCCTGGTCAACGATAGTGCTCGGTTCGAAGGCACTCATGTCCGCGCCTTGCGGTGGCCGCCTGGGGTTGGTCACTCCTCGGCTTGCTGCTGGGCCTCTTCGAGGGCACGCAGCGCGGCCTGACGAGTCTGCTCGATACGGGCAGGATCCCGCGGCGTTTGGTCCTCTTCGGCTCCCGCGCCGCCGTCAGCCGCCGCCATCATGGCGTCGAGGGCCTTGCGCCGCGCGGCCGCACTCAGTGGCGGCCGCCGGCCGCGCAGCGCCCCGATCGTCATCAGCGTCAGCACGTCGTCGCTCGTGGTGGGCCGCATGCGGCCTTCGAGAAGTTCGTCCAGCCGCCAGCTGTCCGCGATCTCTTCCCACGTCACGTCCGGCGTTGCTTCCTCGCTCATGCGTTTCCCCACCCCAAAACGAACGTCACCGCTTCCGGTCTGCCGAAATCCCCGACCGGCGTGCTCACACGCTGCGCATGACCGCCACGACCTTGCCGAGGATGGACGCCGCGTCGCCGCAGATGGGCTCGAAGGCGTCGTTCTCCGGCATGAGCCACACCCTCGGGCCCTCCCGCTTGAGTCGCTTGACCGTCGCCTCGCCGTCGATCATGGCGGCGACGATCTCGCCGTTCTCGGCGTCCGGCTGCACCCTGACGGCGACTGTGTCGCCGTCCATGATGTGCGCCTTGATCATCGACTCGCCGCTGACCGTGAGCGCGAACACCTGCCCGCTGCCGACGAGTTGCCTCGGCAGCGCGAGCACATCCTCGACCTGCTCGTCGGCGGTGATGGGAACGCCGGCGGCGATGCGGCCGACGAGGGGGGTGTGGACTACCGAGGAGTCGGACACCGCGCCTTCGGGGCCCGTCTCCACGGCGGGGCCGCCCTCGGGGCTGGCTGTCGTGGTGGGGACGTAGGCGCGAGGACGCTTCGGGTCCTGTCGCAGGACGCCCTTCTTCACCAGAGCGCCGATCTGATGCGCGACGGACGAGGTGCTGGAGAGCCCGGCGGCCTGGCCCAGCTCCCGCATCGACGGCGGGTATCCGCGGTCCCTGATGCTGGACCGGATGGCGTCGACGATCCTGTGCTGCCGGTCGGTCAGTCCGTCCTCCCGGGTCACGATGCCCGGAGGGCGCCCGACGTACCGAGACGTTGTGGCCTCCATGATGTCCCCCTTCGTGCTCTTACAGGTACGAACCGTAACCCGAGATTCCGGGAAAGGGCACAGGTATTCGACCTGTCTTCCCTGGCCAGGCGGCCGCGGGGGCCAGCCCAGAGCCCGGAGCGGAGAGTGGTGCTGCGTACGGTTACGCCCATGACATTGCCGCTGGAAGACGATTCGAGGCCGCCCTATCTCCAGGCGGCCGAGGTGCTGCGCGCCGGGATCCAGACCGGGGAGTACGCCCGCGGGAGCCGACTGCCGTCGGCGCGGGTACTTCAGGCGCGGTTCGGAGTCTCCAGCTCGACGGTGCAAAACGCGCTGCGGGTCTTGAAGCAGGAAGGCATCGTCTACTCCGTGCTCGGGCGGGGCAGCTACGTCAGCACCACACACCCCGGCCTCCCGCCGGCGCCCCGGACGGAGTCCTCCCCCGTCGCCAACGACGTGATCGACGAGGAACACGACCCCAGACCCCCCTACGTCCGTACGGCAGACCTGCTCAGGGAGGAGATTCGGTCCGGCAGCTTCGAACCGGGCGGGCGGCTTCCCTCCGCGCGCGAACTCCAAGACCGCTTCGGGATCGCCAACTCGACCGCACAGAACGCGGTGCGCGTGCTCAAACGCGAGGGCCTGGTCTACGCGGTCAAGGGCAAGGGCGTGTTCATCCGCCGCTCCGCACGGCAGGACGCGCCCCACCCGGGTGAGACGGACCATTCAGCACAGCCTGGCTTTCACGCGCGACCGCGAACCGATGAAGAACTCGCCGCAGACCTGGCCGCCGCCGAGCAACGTCTCGCGCGCGCCGCCGACGCCTACACCGCGGCTGGTGCCCAGCTCGACGCCCTCACCCGCGAGGCCCTGCGCCGCGGCATGCCCATGCCGACCGCAGCGCGACCGGGTTCGCAACCCCTCTCACCCCGCGTCGGGGTCTGACCCGAGAGCAGCCGATTCGCGGTTCCTGCCCCGATGGGGCCCCTGACGGAGAACGATGGGGATCGTGATGCACGGGGAAGGAACCACGCCGCCGCTCGACCGCACCGACTGCCTCATGGCCTTGGAGGCTGCCCTCCGGTGGTGGGGAGCCGATGTGCCGGAGGACCCAGGAGCGGGTGAGCTGGCACAGCTGCTGGACGAGATCGTAGAACGCCTGAGCGGGGGGCGGAGTACCGAGCAGGCGCGATCGGCCGCCGAGCTCCTGGCCCAGGCGGCTGAGGCACTGAGGGCGGCGGCCCGGCTCGGCGGCCTCCTTCCGGCGATCTCGTTGTGGCACCTCAGGACCGCGCTCCGACAAGAAGCCGTCGCCCGCGGCCAACTCGCCGAGCTGGCCGCGTCCCCCCTGTAACCCGCACCCCGCACCCCGCACCCCGCACCGGCGAACGGCGTGGCGCCCCCATCGAGCCGGGCCCGACGACTACAGTCGCGCCGTGCGGCATCGGTCTGCTGCTCCTCACGCGAACCTCGGCCCGCTGGTTCAAGGCGTAGGCGAAGAAGCACGGCTTCGATCAGCTGCACCCCACCGACCGCAACACCGCACACCAGTGCCTGTTCCTCACGCTCCGCGGGCCGACGGAGCTGAGCGAAAGGTGCCTGAAGCCATGTCGGCCACCCAGACCAGCAGTCGAGCCCGGACCTACGCCCTTTACACCGGCGCCCCCCGCCAAGCCGCCTGTGACGCCGTTACCGCCCTGCAGCCCGGCGCGCCCCTCATCCCGGCACCGGCCCAGCAGGCACAACTGCTCCTCGAATCCGAGGTGTTCTACTGGGTCCTCAACTCCCAGAGGCACTTCTTCGAGTACCCCTTCGGCATCCGCTACGTGCAGCCCACCCCGCACAGCATCAAGCTCCACCTGGAAAGCGACGAAAGCCTCGACAGCCTGATGGGCGGGCTGCTGCCCTCCCGTGCACCGATGCGCACCGGACGAGACGAAATCTACGGACTCAACGGCGTCCGGATCTGCGCACGCACCGATCGCGGCATCGAGCTCCGCCGACTCGGGCAGCCGACCAGCATCCAGCTCACCGGCCCCTCACGCCGCGCCTTCCAGAAGGCCGAGGCAGCCCTCGCCCGGCAGATCCAGAGCAACGGCGGAGAAGCCTGCTGGCTGGCCGGCGACACCTGGACCCCCTACGAGAAGCAGTGGGACGACGAACGACAGCCGATCGCCTACGAGTCCACATGGCGCGACGCGGCTTGGCTGCCCAGCGGACTGCTGCGCCGCCTCGGACTCCTTCACACGGTCGCCGTCCCCCAGGTCGTCACCGGGCACGAGGCGAGGCTGGGGGAGTGGTGGATCCTGCACCTCGAACACGACTCCGACACCGGCCTGCGCCGCGCCGAGCTGGTCCAGGCCCTGACCGACCCGCACCACGGTCTGCCGCTGGAGCTGTGCGGCCACCGCGACCTGACGCCCGGAGAAAGCCTCGGGCTGGTCCTCTTGAAGTCCCCGGATCGCACCGCCGCCCTCCAACTGCGTTACGGCCGGATCGACTACCCGATCAAGGAGAATCGCGCGCAGATGTTCGCGGCGATCCGGCAGCGCACCAGCGCTCTGACGGGCGAAGCCTCATTGCCGCCCATGCCCGGTTGCTCGGGCACCGGTTGAGCCGAGCCCCGCGCCGGCGATTCGTCAAGGCCGCCGTCACTCAAAGGGATTGCCGCAACCGGGCGAGGTCCCACGACCCGCGTGCTTGCCGTACGGTTTCCGGACTGCGCCTGCCGGGGGGAACGGCAGGCCGGACCGGGGAGGGGACGGCGTCCAGATGGTCGGGGATGAACAGGAGACCTGGGGCGAACACGCGATCTGCCGAACCGCAGATCCGGACGAACTCTTCGTCGACGGCGCGGCCCAGAACCGGGCCAAGGCTCTGTGCACCGGCTGCCCGGTGCGCACCGAGTGCCTCGCCCATGCCCTCGACAAACGCATCGAGCACGGCGTCTGGGGAGGCATGACCGAGCGTGAACGGCGCTCCCTCCTGCGACGCCGGCCGCTGGTCACCTCCTGGCGCCGCCTGCTCGAAGCGGCCCGATCAGAACACGAGCGCATCGTCCGGTCCGACGACCAGCAGCCCTGGAACGCCACGGGGTGATCACCCCCGCTCGCACAAGGCCTTCGGAGCCCGCGTCACCGGAATGCGGTCGCCGGACGGAAAGCGCGAGAACGGCGCTGTCGGTGGCGCCTGACAGGATTCACCGATGGAGATCAGCAACGCGCCACGCCACCCCGTGAACCAGCAGCGCCTCGACCAGGCCCTCGGCGACAAGACGGACCGTGTCCAGGAGCGTTTCGAGGACGTCTATCAGCGTGGCTTTCCGATGCGCGTGATGCTCGAGGAACTCGGCCACGAGCTGCTCGACCACGTCGCAGCGCGCACCATCCAGGACCCCGACCTCGACGACGAGCGCACTCGCCTCGCCCTGGTCACCGCTGCTGAATGCCGCCTGGGCGTGCTGGACCGGGGCTGCTTTCCCCACGGCGACTGGGCGATCCCCTTGCCTTTGACCGGGACGCGTCTGACCAGCGAGGAGCTGGACTATGACGAGATGCACGACGCGACCGACACGGTCACCGCCCGCACATGGGTCGACGCCTTCGATATCTGCGTCTCCAGCGGTCTGGTGCGGGACTGGGAACGGGTGATCGGTCTGCTCCTGCGCAACGACTTCGCGCCCGCACTGCGCAACAGCCTGCCCCACGCCGGCCGGGACTCCGTCTCCGATTCGGCCGACCTCGCGCAAATGGACGCCCTGTGCGGCTACCTGACCCCGGCCCGCGGTCACCTGCCCCGAGACTGGCCACAGGTGACGCTGACCAAGCCATCGACGGACGAGCGACTGGACGCGGCCCTCGCCTTGGACGCGGCCCACGCCGTGAGTCCCGACCAGCGCCTGCTGCGCGTCCTGCTCCGCGACGATCAGAGCGCCTTCGAGCGGGCCTTGGACGAACGACTGGCGCAGCACCGTGTCGGCGTCGGTGAGAATCCCGCGCCCGGGAGTCTGCTTCCCTTTGGCGCGATCGCCTTGGCCGCACTCGCCGTGCAGGCGCATGGCTGGGACCTGCGGACCAGGTCCGCCTACCTTCCGACCTCGCTGCTGAAGCCGCCTACCCCTGTCGGCTCCTGACCCGGCAGAACCGTCGTCGCCGGACCTCGGGGGTTACAGCAGGTCCACGTCCGCGTCGACGTACCCGTACTGGCGGGCCATGTGTACCAGCGCCTCCCGCAGCCGGCTCAGGCGTCGCCGCCACGCGTGACCATGGACGGCGCCGGTCTTCGGTCGCCTGCGGTGGTGGTTCGCGCGCCGAGGACCGGTGAGCTGCACGGCCTCGCGCCGGGCGAGGAGCCGCCCACTGGTCTGGCCGCCGGCATGCGGCTCTTGTGCAGCGGCCACGGAATCGAGGTCCCGGTCGTGCGGCCATACGCCGGGGAGTTCGACGAGCGCAGAGCGTGCCGAACGTGCCTGGCTGTCGCCCGGGGCGAACCGCCCGCCCGGTACTTCGCTGTCCACTGTGCCGCGTGCGGCGCCGCCCGGGCTTTCACCCACGGACCTGACGGCGCTCCCGTGGTGGTCTGGGCACGCCGGAGGCGATGACCGGCTACACGTCGCTGGGGTCTCGTTTGTTGCCCTGAACTCGGACCATGATCAGGGTGCGCGGACGAGGGTCGCCGGCGGGGCCCGGCAGGGTGCGGACCTGGATACACGCCGGGATGGCCGCGAGACCATGCGGCTTCGGGGTGAGATCCAGGACCACGAGGAAGTTCACGGGTGGGCCGGCGACCTGGTACGAAATCGCCTGGGGCCCGTAGGTCTTGGCGTACGCGTCCCAGGAAGAGTCGGTCCAGTCCCGCTTGAGCTCCAGGGTGATGAGTTCGGTGTGCGGCTGCCAGGCGATGTCGACGCGGCCGCCCCCGATGTTGGTTTCCTCCATGCGCACCCGCAGGCCCTGGCCGCGCAGGAAGTCGCGGAGGTCGCGGCCGAGTTCGGCTTCGCGGGGTTTGTCCTCGTCCTTCTTGAGTTGGCGGAGGTAGGCCCGCGCTTGTCCCCCGTACTTCTGTGTCTCGGACAGCCGCAGGTCGACGAACCGGAGCAGGTGCAGGACCATGCGGTCCACGTCAGCGGCGAACTGCCCGACGTATCCGTCCGGGCATTGCTCCTGCAGTTGGCGGTGGGTGTCGCGGAACGCCGTAGCGATGATGGGCACTTCGTCGACCGGCAGGGCGGCTTGCCGGGAGGCGAGCATCGCTGCGATCCGCTCACTCAGTTCCGGTACGTCTGCCAGAAGGTTCTGTAGGCGCTCGGTATCTGCTGAGGAGAGCCCGAGCCCGGCGAGTTGTGCCGCCGGGCGGTCAGGTTTTGGGGACGAGGCACCACCCCCGGTGTCCAGCGCCTGCCGGAGCCGGGCGGCCTGTTCCCGAACGAGCGTGGTGGTCGGGTCCTGGTCGCGGCCAGGGTCCTCGACGAGTTCTTCCAGCCACTCGTCCAGAAGGGCCAGTCCGCCTTCGTGCGCGAGGAGGGTGGCCTCGACTCGGGGAGCGAGGAGGGAATGAAGGCCGTGCGTGGCCGCTGGTACAACAGGCCCCGGCTGGAGATTGGCCGGGGTCGAGGAGGGGGCGAACAGGTCGAGCGTCCGGTGAGCGGTGTAGACGTCCACGAGATCGCTGATCACGGCGGCGGCGTGGAGCCAGGCTCCGGGGCGGTCCGCGTGCTGTGCGCGGGTGAGGGTATCGAGGAGGTGTTGCCAGGCGGTGAGGGTGTCCAGCCGCGGAGTGCGCCACCCAGGTGGCAGGCCCAGGAGGTTGAGGCGTAGTTCCAGGACGGCTTCGTCGAGCTGGCTTCTGGCGTCGTCGGGGAGAGGAGCGCCGGCGGAGAAGGCGAGGATCGCGTCGATGGCGGCGCCGAAGGCGGCCGCGTCGGGTCGTTCTTCGTCCTGGTGGGCGTCGCTGAGGTGTCGACGGGCTTCAAGAAGGAGTGGGCGGGCGCGGTCAGCGTCGTTGGTGTGCAGGGCTTGGCGCAGGGCGAGCATGCCGAGTTCGAAGGCGGCGTCCTCGGAGACATCGTCGCGTTCGACCAGCTGACTCAGGAGGAGGCCGGGGGCGGGCGAGTCGAAATGCTCGGCGACGGCTCCTGCGACTCTGACGGTGCGCAGGGCGTAGTCGTCGTCGATCCGTGCAAGTTCCTGGTTCAGGCGGCGCAGACGGTCCAGGAGGCCATATTCGGCGGCGGCGCCGGCCAAGACGACGCGGGCAGTGCCTTCCAGGGCGATGCCGCCCAGGAGGTCGGTGTGGCTGCGGCTGGCATCGAGCCAGATGTCGGCCAAGTCATCGCCGAGTTCGTGGACAGCCTCGGGACATCCGAGGAGGGAGGTGATGACACCCTCCAGGCGGAGCGGGTCCTGAGGGACCTCGGCGGCAGTGAGGAGGAACGCACGGGCCTGGTCGTCCTGGATAGCTGTGTGGTCGGCGCACATCAGGGCGACGAGGGTGGGCAGTTCGTCGTGGTTGAGCAAGGTGGCGGTGTCCTGCAGGAGGTGGCCGAGCCCCCCGAGGTCGACGAGGGACGGCGTGGGTCCGCCGGCGCGCTGGGCGTCCACCAGCGGTTGCAGCGGATCGGGAGCGCCAGGGGACACCGGTCACCATCTCCTCACTGCGCTCGGCCGTCTGTGGAGCATAGGGGCCGGGCCTGTACCCGGAACACCCGCCGAAACGGGGTGGTCACCACAGGCGTTCCCCGGCCGGCGCGAGGCGTAGCTGGTCTTCCGGAATGACCGAGGCCACCTCCTGGCCGCGGGCGGTTGCGACGACAACCTGGAGCCGTGGTGCCGTCTCGGTGAGCTGGACGAGCCCTTCCAGCATCAGCTCCAGGTCTCCGCGGTCGACTTCTTCGGCGCCGGGCGAGTCGATGATGAGCAGTCCCGGGTGCCTGCCGACGCCAGTACGGATGCCGTGCCGCAGGAGCGCGGTGGTGGTGACGATCTTCAACCGGAGCTGCTCGCCCTCGGTGAGCGATCCGTACGACTGATGCTGGCCGCCCTTCCACACCTTCAGGGTGGCGCTTGTGCCCAGTTCGACGTCTTCGAGCATCTCCAGCCCGAGCTGGCGGCCCATCGTGACGATGTCGGTCTGGACGGCTCGGATGACCTCCTTCAGGGCCTGGGTGCGGCGGGTGTGCGCAGCCTTCTCGGCAGCCTTGAGGATGTCTTGGTCCCGTTGGAGCGGCGCGAGTCCTGCCGGGTCGCCGAGGTCGTCGAAGCGTCCTCGACGTTCATCGAGGGCGCCCTTCAGCCGGGCGACCTCGAGCTCGGCTGCTCGGCGATCGCCCGTGGCCGGGCGGGCCAGCGCCTCCTGAAGGGCGTTCCGGGTCTGGCCGAGTGCGGCAGTGACTGCGGTCGCCCTGGCCTGCTTGTCGGCCAGCACGGTGGCCGCCGTCTCAACGGCCTGTTGGACCTGGGCGAGTGTCTGGCGCAGTTCCTGGTCGTCGTCGACGTCGTCGACGTCGTCGAGGCCGTCTTCGTCGGCTGAGGTGCCGTCGTACTGCGTTGGGGACGGGTGCAGTTCGGAGGTACACAGGGAGCAGTGGCCTTCGTCTTCCCGGGCCCATTGGGTCTGGGTGACCTGGGCGTCGCAGCGGGGACACACCGTCGGTTTCAGGGTGTGGAAGAAGGCCTTGGCGAGGGCGGCTTCGTGCGCGGCGTGGACCAGAGCGGCCAGGTTCTGGCGCTGATGTTCGAGTTCGTCGTGCTGCGAGCGGGCTTCGGCGAGCTCGCGCTGCGCGGCGCCGGCCGCTTCGGTCGCCGCCGCGAGATCCTGGTACGCGCCGTTCAGGTCGGCGGCGCTCTGACCGAGGTCGGGAAGGGCGTCCAGCCGTTCCTGGGCTCGTTGGAGGCTGCGATCGAGTTCGTCGATTTTGCTCTTGCGCTCGTCTGCCTCGGCCTGCGCGCGGGCCTTGGCGGCGGACAGCTGCGCCGTGACGATCTTATGCGCGACCGAGGCGGACACCATCGTGGCGGCCCAGGGTGCTCCCAGAAAGAGCTCAAGGAGCCGGGTCGGCAGGGCGTTGCGGGCTTCGTTACCCAGGAGGTGGCCCAGGCCGGAGCGGTTGATGTGGAGGGCACTGGCGTACGCCGGCCAGGACAGTTCGCCGGTCAGGGGCGGTCCATCCACTCCTTCGGGGCGCTTCTGCTGGGTGCGCAGCGGCTCCAGACCGAGCCGGTCCAGCATGAAGGCGTCCATCAGCTCTTCGAAGGTGGCGGCGTTGTCGAAGGTCAGGAGCACCGCTCCGGTGTCCTTGGAGGCCACGGTCCCCGACGGCTTGCTGTTGCTGACGGTCATCTCGACGACGAGGGTCTCGTCGTCGAGGACGAACTCGGTGCGTACCCGGTGCAGCCAGCTCTGGACGTCGCGCTGGAGGGCACTGCGGCCGCGCAGGCACCACAGGATGATCTCCAGCACGCTGGACTTGCCGGCCTCGTTCTTGCCCGACGAAGCCAGGCACCACACTCCGGGCCCCATCTTCCAGTGGAAGTGAAAGGGCTCGCCCTCCTGGTCGTCGCCGCCATCGTGGTCACCGGCCGGAGCGGGGCGCACGCCCTCGAACTCCACCTCGGTGACGCTCAGCGAGTGCGGCCTGGGCAGGGCGGTCTGCGGACGCACGCCGTGCTCGGCGAGGACCGCCTTGACGTCGTCCAGCTCTCGGCCGGTCGCCTTCGCGATCTCCTCCAGCCACACCTCGACCGGGCCCGGGCCGCTGCTCTCTGTGGTCATGCCAGTCCCTCCTGGGCCAGCGCCTCGTCCAGGCGCTCGCGGACCCGCTCGGAGATACCGCCGATCATCCGGCGCACGGGTGTGGTGGCGTACTCGGGCTGCCCGTATTGCTGTTCCTTCAGCTGGGCTCCGGTCATCCCCTCGACCGCGGCCGCCACGTAGCCGGTCTGCTGGTCGTACCAGGCGAGGACCTCTTCGCTCTCGCGGAGCCGTTGGGCTTGGTCCGCGCCGGCCTGGAGGAGGAAGTAGTCCCTGCGGCGGACTCGTTCGTCGGACACTCGGCCTGCGCGCCGTACCGCGATGAGTCCCAGGTGGCGCAGCACGCTCAGGGCGTTGTCGAGAGCTTCGTAGGCTCCGTGGTCGTTGCGGAGCATCCGGTAGGTGTGCAGTTCCGGCTCGCGTTCTTCGAAGACGGCGCGGGCGTCGAGGAGCCGCTCCGCCGGCAGGCTGCCGTCCTGCCACCTGGTGATGATCAGGTTTGCGAGGTAGTCCGGGTTCCGTACGAGGAAGTCCAGCTTCTGCAGCTTGCGCTGGGACTGGATCGCCCGAACGGCTGTGTCGGGTACCTGCGGCCAGTCGGCGCAAGGTTCACCCAGCCGATCCAGGATGAACAGGACTCGTACCGCCGTCTGGCCTGTGGTCGGTGAAGGACTGACCGCGACCACCCCCTTGGACCTGCCCGAACGTCCAGGACCCTCACTGATTGCTGATCATCGGTCACTCACCATACAAGCGAACATCACCGAATTACCCCCGTGTGGCGCGATCGGCCCGGAAATCTCGATCGGCCGGAGGAGTGAACCCCGCGGTGTCGCCTGTGGTGTCGTATGGGCTTCATGGCGTAGGGCACTGGTTGACGGGACACCGACGTGCCGGTGCCAAGCTCGTACGTAGACAGACCGAGGGACGGAGCCCGATCGTGGTGAACGCCAGCAGTGCGCCTTTGTCCTACGTGCCGTGGTCCCCCGAGGAACCCGGCTGGACGACCGACCAGGCAGGCATCCGCGGCGCCGAATGGCTCATGGAACAACCGGGCCAGAAGCTGGTCTTGGTCCCCCAGCTGCAGAACTACCAGCAACACCCGATGGCCCAGCACGTACGGAACGCCGTCGTCGCCAAGCGCGGCGCCCTGTCGGGGTGGGACCGCGGCCCGGTACTGGCACCATGGCCAACCCGGGAGATCGTGGGCGATCTCGCCAGTGACCTCCGGGGCCGGGCGACAGCCATCTGCGTCATTCCATGGGGCACCGATCCCCTCCTGACCGCGTGGCTGCGCGCACGCCGTGCGGTGAGCGTGGTCGACGGCTCCGTACACCCCGAGGCGGACGAACCGCTGCTGGAGCCGGTGGTCGAGGCGGCGATGACCGAGCTGGGGCAGCACGTGAACCACGCCAACGCCCTCGCCAGCCACATCGACAAGGCGTTCGCCTTGCACACGCTGCTGAAACTGCACGAGGCGGGCTACCGGTGGGACGTCGACAAGCTGTGCGGCTGGGCGCTGGGTCATGGCTTCACCGGCGCAGAGGAAGACCGTCTACGGCAGTACGCCACCAAGGTGCTTGAGGGATCCACGTTCCGACCGCTTCCGACCGACCCCTTCTCCCCCGGTGCCGTTCAGCGATGGCAGGACCAGGCGTCTTAGCTGCACGCGGTGAGGTCTGGCGCGGTACCGTGTCGCGCCATGACGCTGAGGACCAGCAGGGACCTTATGGCCTGGCAGCCGCCCACCGGCTGGCGCGAGCTGAGCAGCGAACAGCGCCACGCCTACCTCGAGCGCCACGGCATACGGATCCCGCTGAGGCCGGCCGACTGGGAGCAGATGGATCACGACCGGCGCATGGGCTACCTCTCCTGGCACTCCCGGATCCTGAGCGACACCCCCGATGCGCGGGCGGCCAAGGAGCGCGAGTTCCGCAAGGACCTGCGAGCCTGGAACGTGCTGATGGGCTGGTGGATCCTGTGCCTCCTCGTCGGGCTGGGCATCGTCTGGGGAACCGGCGCGGCCGGTGAAGGCATCGGGCTGCGCATCGGCATCACGCTCTTCGCGGGCGTGGGGTACACCATGGCGATCTTCATACCGATGCTGATCAGCAGGCCCTCCCCGCCCCGCACCTGATCCTTCGTCGGTGCTCGGCCCGAAATTCGGTGGCTGAGGGAACTACGGCCGTGCCAGGCTCCAGCCACCGAAGGGGCGTAGCTCAGCTCGGCCAGAGCAGCGGATTCCAAACCCGTGCGCCGCAGGTTCGAATCCTGCCGCCCCTGCGCGAACGGCAGCGCGTCCAGGTCCTCATGGGACCTGGCCGCTCGCTCATGAGCCGACGAACTGGGGCGTCACGCCAGTGCGCTGCAGGAACTGCCGAGCACCGCGCAGTGTGGTGCGCAGATTGCGCTGGGCCGCCCGCTGTCGAGGCGTACGTCGAGGGCGCCGGGAAGGGTGCTGCCGGCCCGCAGGCCCGTGGGCAACCGGGCGTCGTCGAGGCCGTCCCGCTTGGCGATAAGGATGCCGAGGTCGTGACGGCTCAGCGCGTCGGGCCCGCCGAGATGGTGCATGCCGGCCGCGTCGCACGAGGCCAACTCCAGCAGGGCGGCGGCCAGATCGGCGACGTGCACCGGGCAGCGGACGGCGTCGGTGAATCGATGAGCAGACCGACCTGACCATCCACGGCGTGATCCTCGCCGCCCACGCCGACGCTGCGGCCCTGCGCAATGCCGAACCTGGAGCAACTGGCCGCCAGCGATCCTCGGTCCGTGCCTCAGCGGGTCCTGACCGCCATCTTCGCCACTGCCCTCGCCGCCGATGAGATCGACGCCTGGTACGAGGCCTACTTCGAGGACTGACTGAGTCGGCGGCGGTTACGGTCATCGGTCGTGTCCCTCGCCTCTTACACCTACACGCCGTCACCGCCCGCCTCGTCGGCAACTTGGAGAGTTCCGTGGGCGCCGAACACGGTGTGGAACACCACCTGCCCGCTGTTGGACGCAGCGTCACTGAACCAGCGGCTGGAGCGCAGTGCCTGGGCGACGCATTCGGCCAGTGCGTCACCGACGGGCGCGACGGACGTACCGGGCGACACCAGGTCGGGCAGGTCATCCAGGTCCATGCCGTACTGCTCAAGGTGTTGGATGAGCAGGTGGGCCAGGGCGCGAGAGGGGTCGCTGGTGTGGCGCTGCCCGTCGTCGGGGTCCATCAGCCCGGGGAAGACCACGGCGCGGGTGAAGAAGTCGCACAGGGCCCCGAACGCCTCCGGGTCCGGGTGGTGGCTGCGGTCGTCGCGTGCCGTGAGGGCCCACTGCAGGATGACGTCCACGTGCGCG
The DNA here is from genome assembly GCF_036231985.1 of Streptomyces sp. NBC_01426. Classification (GTDB taxonomy): domain Bacteria; phylum Actinomycetota; class Actinomycetes; order Streptomycetales; family Streptomycetaceae; genus Streptomyces. Next base: position 12,556 of record NZ_CP109502.1, on the reverse strand, counting down.
CGCCGGGCCCGCTCCGCCGCGTCTGGCGTGCGGGCGTCACCGGACCCGAGGGCGGCGGCCCCGGCGGTGCCGTCGGCCTCCACGGGAAGCGGCGCCGTGACGGGCAGAACGTCACCCAGCTCGGCCTGCCACCGTTCGAATGTCGCGGCTTCCTCCTCGGCGCGCTGGTAGGCCGCGTCGTACTTGTCGTCGCCGAGGACTGCGGCAGACTCCGCCCACCTCGCGAGGATCGCAGCGTGCTCCCACCGGTCCTCGGATGCAGGAAGCTGGTCGCGGCGCCCGTCCATGAGGGCCGGCAGCAGCGCGGTGATCGCCGCCGGCGCCGCCAGTACTGGGATCGGTAACGCGACGAGCTTGTCACCGTCTCGCTCCTGGTACGCCCAGCCCGCGGACGAGTTCCACACCAGCTCCAGCCCGTCCGGCCACTCCTCGGCGGTCAGCTCCGCAGCCCCGCCGGTCCACGCCCACCGGGCCTCCGCCGTACCCCGCACCTCTCCCCGGCGGACCGCGAATTCGGCATCCGCGTAGCCGGCGCGCGCGAGAGCACCCTCGATGATGCGCGGGTACCTCTTCCAGCCCCTGAACTGGTCCACGGTGCGACCTCTCCTGTTGCTCCGAAACGGCACTGCCTCTGTCCCGGGCAGACTGCCAGCCGCCACCGACAACGCCCCCGCCGGTAACCGAACGGGAACCGAAAGCACGAGCATTCGTACGGCTCCTTTCGCTGGGCCGGCTCCACCGCAGGGGCCAGCCCCGGAGCCGCTCACTCCCGTCACCCGCCCGTGCGTCTCCGTACGAAGCCGGCCCGCTGCGAGCCGCCGGCTGCCAAGGTGACATTCATGGAATCCGTCGTCACCGCCCTGGACCGCCTCTGGCCCGCCGAGCTGCGCACCGACCATCTCTTCCTGCGGCCGGTCACCCACGAAGACGGACTCCTCGTGCACAAGCTGCTGACCGACGACCGGGTCCGCGCGCACCTCGGCGGTCCGGTCACGCAGGAGCGCGTCGCCGCCCGGCAGGCCGCCTACCCGACGACGGCCGGCGCGTGGACCGTCGTCCGCGTCGCCGACCAGCAACCGATCGGCCTGGTGACCATCGGCGCCGACCACAGGCGCGAGGGCCGCGCCGAAATCTCCTACCAGCTGCTCCCCTCCGCCTGGGGCGAAGGGCTGGGCAGGGAGGCCGTCGCCGCGGCCGTCAGCTGGTGGACGGACGCCGTCCCGGGCGGTGGCCCGCTGGTTGCGGTCACCCAGAAGGCCAACCTGGCCTCGTGCCGCATGCTGGAGTCGATCGGCATGATCGTCGTGGACGAGATCGACGAGCACGGTGCGCGCCAGTGCCTCTACACCCCCGCGGGCGACCAGGACGACAGCGATCTGCGCTGGGTCCGTCTGCTCGCCGAGCACCGGGACGCCGTCGAACGCCGACGAGGTGCCCAGGCACGCGCGACCGCGGCCGGCCAGAACCTCCCCGACGACCTCGCGGTGCTCACCCCCGAGGAGTTGGCCCGGCTGTGCCCCGCCCGTCACGGCGCCTACGGCCGAGTCTGCGCCCGCAGGGCCGATCACACGCCAGACCTTCACCTGGGCAGGGCGCAGGACGGCGCGTGGATCGCCTGGCTGATAACGGCTGGAGCTTCCTGACCGCTCGCCCCGGCGCGGCCAAGGAGCGCGTCGGCGCTCAGAACTCGCTGGCGCGCATGGGGACGAGTTCGGCGACCTCGAACTGGGTGGTCTCCGGGTGCAGTTCGAGGAAGCGGGCGATGACCTGGGGGTGAGCCTGGCCGACGAACAGGTCCAGCGCCACAGGGTCGAGGGGACCGTCGTCCAGCTGCAGGTACGTCATGGCCAGATGGGCGCCGTGATGCAGAGCGTCTTTCTCGGTGGGGTAGGTCCAGGTGCTCAGCCCGCGTCGCGGCTCGCTGCGGTGCAGCAGAACCCACGGGCCGCCGGCCGCCCCCTCAGGCGCGTCGGCCAGGGCCCGGCAGGTGCGGCACCACGACGCGTTCGCGGCGAGCCGCTCCGCTGAACCGGCCCCCCACACCGGTTCTGGCACGACGATGCGCGCGGCTGTCGGCCGTACGGGCAGGGTCTGCGGCTCCCGGGTGAGCAGTTCGGGGACCTGGTAGGCGGTGCGGGCGCGGCCTTTCCGGCCTGCCGGGAGCTGCCACAGAGCCCGCGGCCACGGCTCATCGAAGGTTACCGAGGGGCTGCTGCTGAACGGTCGGCCGAGGCCGGCGAAGTCCCTGTGGGACGGTTTCGGCTCCTCCCCGGGAGGCAGCGGCAGCAGCCAGCCGGCCGCGTCCTTCACCCAGCCCTGCCGGCAGCCGCCACACCAGTGCACGGCGGCAGCCTGCTCGGCGGGGCTGTCGTACCAGTCCGGCTCCTCCCGGCCCAGCCCTAGCCGCGTCATGGCGGTCGGCTTCTCGCACGGGCAGGACGCGAACCGGTACAGCTGCACATCGGGCTGCTCGTCGCGCGAAGCGTGCAGCCACGCCCGGTGGACACCCAGCGCCTCTGCCAGCGCCTCCCGCTCACGTTCTCCGGGCCGGGACCGGCCCGCCGCCCAGTGCCCGATCTGGTGCGCGCCGACGCCGACGTCGCCGCCCAGGCCGACGGCTGTCTTCGCGGCCGCCTCTTGCAGCAGCCGCAGGCGTCGCGCGAAGGGAGCCAGCTCCAGCAGCGCCCACACCGGATGGTCACCACGGGGTTCGACGTACTCCAGATCGTCTTCCCACACCTCATGGAGCTCGTTGTAGGACGTGGCGTGCTCGGCCAACGTCTCGATCACCCACCCGCGCACCGCAGCGTCGTGTGCCCACTGCTCATCGGTAGCCTCACGCGCCGCCGCGTCCGCGTTCTCCTCCAGCACCAGCTCCTCGTGCATCGGGAACACCAACTCCTCGACGGCCAGCAGTGCCCGGGAGGCGACGACACGACGAGCAGGCTCCGGCACCGCGCCGTTCAGCACACCCGACAGCACGTCGACGGCCCGCACCACCAGCCGGTCCTGCTGCTTCCCCCACCTGCTCACCCTGACCCCCTCCCGCGGCCGCCGCGGCCCCGCACGTGCCACATCATCCCGACTACGACACGGACTCGGGCGACAACGACCGAAGTTCACCCACACCAGAGCAGACCCGCCTCACCCCTCGGCCGGCCACCAGCGCCCAGCGTCAGGCCCAGCACAGCCGCTGGCTACGCGGCCACATACGCGGTGCCCGCCGACCGCCTCGGCGCCGTCGCCGAACAGGCCGAACTCGCCCCCGCGCCCGCCCGACCCTGCGCCGTAGCAGCCGGACAACCAGCACGCATGCCGCACCCCAACACACTCGACTACGCTGCGCGTTGTCGTCAGGGCGAAGGAAGGGCGGGCTGTGGCCAAGCGGACGAGCGGCCCCGAGAAGAACCGCAAGGAGCCGATGTCCGGCGTCGCGCGCCGGCTGTGGGCGTTCTCCGGCAACGAGTGCGCTTGGGGCGACCCGCACTGCCCAACGCGGCTGGTCACGGATGAGGGCGCCTGGGTCGGCAAGATCGCCCACATCATCGGCGCTGAGCCCGGCAGCGCCCGGCACGAGGCATGGGACGGCCGGGACGTCGAACAGCTGAGGGACTTCGACAACCTGATGCTGCTGTGCGGGGTGCACCACGACCTGATCGACAGCAGCGTCACCCGGGACAACTACACCGTCGAGTACCTGCGCGCGGTCAAACAGAAGCATGAGGGCACGTACCGGTACACGGTCGACGACATCGAGGCCGAGTTCCGGGACACGGTCAACGGCTTCCTGGTGCGGCCCGCCACCACCATGCGCCGCTTCTTCGCCTGGGAGGACGCCGACCAGGATCCGTCGGACGAACAGGACGTCCTCGAACTGGTCAACCGCTTCGCGGGGCGTGTCGGCGGCCTCACGCGGATGGCCCGACAGGTCCTCGCCCTCGTGGTCCACGAGGAGACCACGGACTTCGAACTGGTGTTGCGGCGCTTCTCGGCGGACCGTACGACGCTGCTCAGCGTCGTACGCGAGCTCCAGAAGGCGGAGATGGTCTACCTCCACGACGAGGAATACGACGAGGACCGCGGGCAACTGTCCCTGCTCGGTGGCGCTCTGGAGGGTGTCTCCGAGATGTGGGACGAGCTTCGGGGCTTCTGCCTCGACGAGAAGGTCGACCTGAAGGAGATCCTGGTGGATCTCGACTTCTCCCGCCTGGACTGAGCCGTCGGCGACTGTACGAACCGCCCCGGGAGTGACGGCCCCGGCCGTACTGCGTCCCGTCACGGGGACCGGGGCCTGTCCCGCACACTCCATTCCGGCACGGGCCACAGCGAGACTAATGGGTGAGCCGAGAGCTCCAATACGGCTCTCTGCGGGCTCGACTCACCGGCCGGGACGAGGTGCCGCGCAACGGCGCGGCACCGGGACTCCCCTGGCGCGTTCATGCAGCCGGCCGCCGTACAGGACAGCTACCACGAGCGGCGCCACCGACTGCACCGTTCTCCCCATCCTGGACTCGGGCCGTGTCCGCCTCAGCGGGCCCAGCAGCGACACCGTAGAAGCCACCGAAAGCCTCGACCCCGCTCTTCCCCTCCAGTTGAGCAAGCAGCGCTGCCGCTGCCACGCCGCGAGCAAGCTCACTCGCCGTCCAGACCACACGGTTCTGCGCGCGTCCCGACCGAGGACGACCATCGCTGAACTGCAGCACGTCACCGTTCTCGCCCAAGCTGCCGCCAGCGCGCTCGGCTTCACCACGTAGCCAGTTCTTGGCCTGCTCGCGAGAATGGCCCCATTGCCTGAGCTTGTACGCGATATCACTGCCGCACAGCGGAACGGCGAAATCCAGAAAGAGCCGCAGCTCCTCAATAGCATCCAGCGGTTCGGGCTGACGCATGAAAATACCCCCTAAAACGACAACGCAAGAATTTGAGAACCCCGAAACCGGCTAGAGAAGCGGTTGCGTTCCGGGCGAAAGCGAGCAAGAAGCATCAGTCGGGAAGACGCCGTCACGATCGGGCCACACGGCCTGCCAGTACGGCACAGCGGTATCCCGGCCATACACCGCCCGTAGCATCGCGAAGGGCTCCAAGGACTCCACGGGGCGCATGAGCAGCCGGAATCCGTTCGCGAGAAGCCCGTCCAGGACCTCACCGGCGACCGGACCAGACGATCCGGCGAACCGCTCGACGACGGAATGGAGCACGCCCTGCATCGCCCTGACGTCCAGGCCGGCCATCACGAACTCATGTCCCAGAGACTCGTGCAGACCGACGGTGTAGCAATAGGCGGCAGAACCCTCATCAGCAAGAACCGCCTGGACGGCGAACCCGTGCTCCGCGATAATCTCACGCAGTCGAGCAACGTACTCCGTCATGAAATCGGGCAGACACACACGGCAATCCGCGTCCCCGCAGGAATCGTAAGGTCGGCCCTCCGGCAAAACACTGGCCGCGACAGCGGGTGTGAAATCCAGATCGCGAACAACCAACTGGGACAGGTCGTCCTCCTGATGGAACGACTCCAGAGCCGGAAGATCGATCAAACCCCACCGGCCCTGCGACAGGTCACCGCCCAGGCACGACCACCCGTAAGCCTCACCGCTCGCGTCATCGACCTCCACGACGTACCACTCGCCCCAGGCGGAGAAGTACCGGAGGCCGACCACCCTGTGCCCATGCGGCTCCAAGACCGTTGCCCACAGACCCGGGATCTCGGCCAGCACCGCCGGAGCCGGATAGAAGTCGTGGCCGCGCTCCCCGCGCCACACCTCAGGCGGCCGCGTCCCGACCGGAGCACCCCCCTGCACGGAACGCTCGGGCGCGGGCTGGGCACGGAAGACGACCTGCTCCACATCCGGGTGGTAGATCGAGGCTTCGTCGCCGTCCCAGCGCACCGTGTACGTCTCCAGGTCGCCGGGCAAGGCGCGCAGTTCGGGGACGGTCTCCATCGCCCGGAGGAAGAGGGCGATGAACACCTCCTCGGGGGTCCCGGAATCGGCAGAAACGGTGGTTCGCTCCCAGGGGTGCCCGAGGAAGCGCATGCGGATGTCCGCCATGATCAGTTCTCCAGTGAATCGTGGGTGGGGGAGGCCGGGGAGTGGCTGGCCGTTGTGCGCGTCGTCGATCCGGGCGATCGCGGAGCGGCGGCGCCGCGCCGCCGCATGCGTCACCGGCCAACCGGCCCCGACGGGGTGAAAGGGGGGAGGAGCCCGGATCAGGAGTCGGACGACTGCTGCGCCCGGTACTCGCCCACCACGGCGAGCACCGCGATGCCGAGAAGGCCGGCCCCCTCGCCCGCCATCCAGTCGCCGAGCGTCGCTCCCGGGCTGTTGCTCAGCCGTTGGATGAGGTCGTGCACGCCGACATGCGGAACGCCCTCGGCATCGCAGCCAGCCTCGAAATGTCCGAACTTCGGGACGTGTGCGTGGTAGTGCCCGTCTGTGCTCCAGTGAGGGTCCTGCCACAGCTCGAACACGGCGTTCGGGGCGTCCTCCTCCAGTCGCGCGGCGACCTCTTCGCAGAGGCCCAGAGCGGCGTCCCGGGAGCGGTAGACCTGCCCTAGCGTGAGGACCTCGGCAGGGCCACGCTCGTACTCGCCGCGGAGGCCGTGCTCCCGCATGAGGTCGAGAAGCGGAACGAGTTCGCCAGCGGGTGCCGAATGGATGCGGAGCTGCAGATCAGCAGACACGTTTCTTCCTAGGTTCGAGCGCCACGACGGGCGCGCACATAGAAGGGGGAGGGGGGAGGGGCAGGGCCGCGCGTTTCGGGAGCGGCAGAGGTGAAGCAGAGGGCCTTCGGCTATTCGGCCAGCGCCCTCGCACCTGCGGAGACCGGCGCGAGGCGGCTCTCCGGCTGTCCGGCGCGACGGGGAGGACCGGTTGACGGTGGCTGTCAGAGCCGCGATGTCTCACGCTGCCAGTCGCGCGTCTCAGCGCGGCGAACCAGACGCCGGAACCAGGGCCCTTTTTCGCCCTCGTCGCTGTACCGACCCGGCAGGATCTTGCTTCCCACGGAGCCGGTCCGAGCGTTCTTGACCTTGCGACGCCTCGCGGGACGCTTCTTTGCCCCGGTTCCCGGGACGGGGGTACTCATGTCGAGATCAACTCCGTAATCGCCCCGATGTCTCACGCGTGGTCGTTCTCGGCGCAGACGGGGCAGTCGTCGGGACAGCGGTTCAGGGGTTCGGGCACGGCCCGAGAGGGTTAGAAGGTCAGCGACTGAGGCTGTTCAGCTCACGCTTCACTCCTCACTGACCACCACCCGCACGCCGGACATGCGGCACTCCTGGCCGCGCACGATGTGGCCGTCGAGCCGGCCACTGATCAGGTCGACAACCGCTCCGCACCCGGCGGACGGACAGCGGACGGCCATCACCCGGCCCTCGTCGTCGAGGAGGGGCATCTCGGGGGCGACAGCCATCGCGGTCTGCTCGCCCTTCAGGCGTACGGAGAAGGTCACCGCTCGCCCGGCCCGTATGTCATCGAGACACGACTGGCACAGGGGCTGCTTGCGGGCTCTGGCTGTGGCCGCTGGTGAAGGGGTCGCACGGTGGCCGTCAGGAGAGATGCCGGGCGGCAAGCCCGTCTCGGGGTCGATCAAGAGGCTCGGGGCGGTGTGGCGTTCCAGCTCGTGAAACATGGTCGGGCGGCCGCAACAGGGGCATTTCATCAAATAGAACAACGCGAGCTCTCAGGATCGTCGGAGTGGGTGGGCGCGGACTGCCCCTGCGGGAAGGGCTGTCCTGCGGTGACTTGGGGCTGTCACGGGGAGATGCAGCCGGTGACCCCGGTCGGGTCGACTTCCTCGACGAGGCCGCGGGCGGCGGCCTGTTGGTCGGGTGGCTTGTCGGCGGGTTCTGCGGGTCCCCCGCCCTCGCGAGAACAACAATACACATGGAAACACTAAGACGCAACATCCGAGATTCTCGACTCCCATGCAAGGCACGGCCAGCCTCAACCTGAACGAGAGCGGGGGCCGTCCGCCTCGGGACCCCGGCCCCCGGGCATGTGCCGGAGAGCCTCAGGGACCGTCCGGTCGCCGCCGTCCCTATGCCGCGACGCGCGAGTGCCCGTTACCCATGCGGCGCGCCGGGCCTCCGCGCCCCCACATCCGCCCGCCCAGACACCGGAGCGCCAGAGCAGAAAGGGGCGCGCGGAGCCGGCAGATGTGCGCCCTGCCCGGGACCCGGCCAGGCCCGTACCGTCGCAAGAACGGCCGAAGACCCCGGCATGACGCCCGGAACAGCGGTCGAGGAGGACGGTGGCATGGTGATGGAGCGCAGGAGGGTACTGAGCGCCGGGCTTTGCGCGGCGGCACTATGGGCGGGCGACACGACACCGGCACTCGCCAGCGGACTCAGCCAGCGCCTGGCGGACAGGGAACTCCCGGCCGCGCACAGGTTGTTCGCCACAGGCCGGTACGACCGGCTGCACCAGGTGCTCCCTGGGATGGTGACCCGCGCGAGCGAGAGCGAACGAACGGGCCCGGTCGGCGCCAGCCGGGCGGCAGGGGTATGGGTGCTCGCCTCTCAACTAGCGGTCAAGGAAGGCGACGTAGACACGGCGGCCGCCTTCGCAGTCCGAGCCGGAACGGCGGCCCGCCGCTCGGGCCACCCGGTCCTCCTCGCGGCCGCCGCGCGCGCGGCGGCGACGCCGCTGCGCCGTACGGGCCGCTCGGATAGCGCCCTGCAGCTGCTCCAGGAAGCACACGATGAGCTGAACGCCGGCCCCCGACCGTCCGCGGTCGTCCTGGACGCATCCGGAATGGTGGCCCTGACCGCCGCGTACACCGCCGCCCAGGCCCGCATGCCCTCCGCTGCCGAGCAGTTCGCGTCCCTGGCCGAACAGACCGCGGCCCGCCTCCTCCACGACCGGGGGCGAGTGCCGGCGGACGGGGAGCTGTCGCCGACGCAGTGCATGCTGTACCGGGTCGGGATCCACCAGAAGCTCGGCGACATCGACCGCGCCCTGGCGTACGCCGCGGGCCTGGAGCCAGCCGTGCTGCCCACGCCGGAGCGCCGAGCCCGCGCGGCGACCGACACCGCCCGCGCCCTGCTGGCCGCTGACGACGTGCCATCCGCATTCGTCCAGCTACAACTCGTGGAGCGTGCCGCACCGCTGGAGGCCCGCCGCCCCTCGGTGCGCGCGCTGACTGCCGAGGTCGCCGCGCGCCGGCCGGACCTACCGGGCCTCACCGCCTTCGCCCGCCGCACCGCCCTGCGCGTCGCCCTCTGACCGCTCCGCCGACCGAATCCCCACCGCCCCTTCCTCGTACAGCTTGATCAGGGTCGAGCACACCGTGCACTCTGTTGCCGGGAACTGCTCCAGTTCCGAATGGACGCGGCAGTTGCCAGCCGCATCGACCGGCCACCCGTGGCGGTGTTCCAACCAGTCGTTGTAGTCCATGCCAGTCAGCCCGAGGAACTCGTACTGCTCAGTCGGCTGCGCCTCCCACTGTTCGCGCAGCGAGTCCATGAACTCCTGACGATTCACTGTGCTGCTGTCCTGGGACACCTGTTCTCCTCTCATTCGCTTGCGGACACCACGTCCGCATGGACTCCGAGCCGGAAGCCCAGCCCGGCGTGCTGGGCGTCGTCAGCCCAGGTAGTAGGTGTGTGTCGGGCGAAAGGTCGGGTAGAGCAGCTCGAACCAGCCCGGCCCCCGAGGATCGTCGAAGGCGAGCAACGCCGGGTCTTCCAAGGTGCAGCAGCCACACTTCGGATCCATCCACGTGATCGCGAGGTGGGGAAAATCGACCGACATCTCGCGGATGGCCTCATCCCACGCTCTCTTGTCCTCGTCGCGCCAGTCGTGCTGAGCCCCGTCCATGTAGACCCGGTCCAGGCGCTCGGCCCATTCGTCGAATGTCATTCCTGCGGCCTCTCGGTCCTTGTGGTGCTGTGAGTGGCCCGGTCCAGCCCCGGCTAGAAGGGGTGCGGGTGCCGATGTCGGGCCCGGTGGGTCAGGCAGTTTTGCCTTGGTTATGAGGGCGGTGGTGCTCCTGGGGTGTGAGGGCCAGCCGGGTCAGTTCAGTACGCGGAACTTGCGCCAGTCGGCCCACTCGATCCAGGTCGGCCATTGCGGAACGAGTCCGTCAAGGAGGCGTGTGGCGCCGTTGCGCTGCTCAAAGTCGAGGAGTCGCACACGTCGGGTGGCGGTGTAGAGCACGGTCTGAGAGTCGGCCATGACCGAATCGTCGACCTCGACCAACATTCCGATGTGCTCCGCCGACAGGGCGGCAAGGGTCGTGCCCATCTCAGGTGCTGCTCCTTGGTGTTGGGTCCGGCCCGGGACCCCTGTGGAGGGCCGGGGCCGGGGCCGGGCCGGGGGTGGGCGCGGACGGTCGTGGGGGTGGGCGCCGTCCTGCCCTGGTCTAGGTGTTCTCGCGGGCTCTACGGCGCGTAGGCCGGCGGCCTTGGGGCGTCGGCCGGATGAGGACCGCGTACTGATCCGGTGGCCCCTGGGGGTTCCCGGGCGGCCCCGGGTGGAGGTGTTGCGGGCCGCCGGTGGTGGGGGGTCTAGTAGCCGTTCAGCTTCTTGCTCAGGTGGGCCCGCCATCCGCTGCTGCCCCGGGTGCACGCTCCGGCATCCCGGTCTCCCTGAGCCGGACGATGCGGGTGTAGCTGACGGTGGAGCGGTAGTTCTCCATGCCGTCCTTGATCTTGAACCTTCGGCCGTCCGAAGTGTGGATCAGCTCCCGGCCGATCTTGGCCACGGTGACCATCGTGTAGCCCCAGTGGACCTGGCACGTCTCGTACTGGGCGACCTGGTCACCGACCTTGATGCCCTGGAGCCGCGGATCCGGGGCCCGCACTGCCTCGCTGAAGTCCATGTAGGTTTCTCGCTCTTGATCTCGCCCTGGGCCGCCGCGCCCTAGCTAAGGCGCTCGGTGTGGGAGGGGCTGGGCCCGGGCTCCTGGGCCCCCTGTCGGGCCGGGCGGCCCCTGTGGGGGGTTGGGGTCGCCCGGCCCTGTCCTGGGGGGTTAGGCGGTCTTGTAGCCGTTCAGCTTCTCGACCAGCTCGGCGCGGATGAGGGCGAGTGCCTGGGCCTTGTCGTCGACCTTGGTGATCTGGGCCTGGATGGCTTCGGCGCGCTGGGCGTTGAGGAACTTGGTGTAGGTGGCCTCGCGGGCCGGGGTGTTCTTGTCGGCCTGGTAGGTGGTGACCAGGGCGGTGACGAGGTCGCGGACCTTGTCGAAGGTGTCCTGGCTGGCGTTCTCGGCCGGGGCGCTGGTCTCGAAGGCCGCCCCGAGCATCTGCTTGCGGAACTTCAGCAGCGGCGCGGCCCCGTTGTCCGTCTCGGCGGTCAGGTCGGCCGGGTTGACCAGGTGACTGCCCACCACGTACGGCAGCTCCATGTCACCGAGCTTCGGGGCGTCGGTCCGCTCGTGGCGGTTGGTCCCGCTGCCCTTGCCGAACTGGACGTTCAGCAGACCCTCGACCTTGGGGAACAGCTCCCAGTTCGGGTGGACCACGACCGTGCCGATCGGGAAGGTCCCGTCCTGGAGCACGCGGGACAGGTCGTAGACCGACTCGCCGTTCTCGCCCGTCTCGACCGCGTACGAGTAGGTGTGACCGGCCGGGGTGGTGAACGTCTGGGTACCGGACATGAAGATCCCTCCAAGGGAGTCAGTAGGTGGTTTCTCGGCCGGTTCTTCGTTCCCCCGACCTCGTGATAACTACTGTACACATCGAATCGTGAATACGCAACACAGGAACGGGACCACCCCCACACGCTCAACCAAACCAACCCCCAACTAGGAACCTCATCCCCCGCAACCCCCACCCCGCGACCGATCACACCCACACCCCCGCGCCCGCCCCCGACTCGCCCCGACCCCACCGGAGCCACCGGCGACCGCCCGACCCCGCCCCCGCGCGACTCCGGATCTAACACCCCCCACGGGCCCACAACGCGAATCTAACGCCACCCCGGAAATCCGCCCCAGCCCAACCCGCGAATCTAACACCCGCCCCGTACGCGCCGATTGGAGCGGCCCCGGATCTAACACCCCGGACCACCGGATCTAACACCCCCTCAAACAGCGAACCCCCGAATCTAACGCCACCCCACATGCGCCCCGGAAAGCCGCACAGAATCCCGTGAACGCCACACACCCGGAACCCCTTCCCCAACCCGCCAAGAGCCCTGTAGGCTGCTACTACAGCCCCCACAGAGGCACCCCGGCCCCGCCGGAGCAGCCCCCGGGCACGGAAAGCGGACACCCCGTCAATTCCCACCGCACAACTTGAATTCCAGGGACTCGAACCCCTAGAATGATCTGGCAGCACAGGAAATCAGGACCACCCGCAGAGAAACACCACCGGGACAACCTGAAAACCCGTCGAGAAACCACAGAAAAGGCCCGCCAGGACCACCGAGGGAACCCCTCCACCTAGCCAGCCATTCGTTAACCCCAACCACAGGAAAGAGAAACCGAATTCACGGCCGGACCGCCCGCCGGCCTCCGGCCCGCCCCGCGGGCCGGCTCCTCGGCCGGCCCCCGGCCGGCCGGTCAGCGCTCTGCGCTGACGGTCTTTCAGAGGGCGCTCTGCGCCCTCTGT